>JAJTDU010000005.1 GCA_021298725.1 Verrucomicrobiaceae bacterium
TCTGGTTCTTCCTCGACGGCGGCCTCTCGCATCTCGACAGCTTTGATCACAAGCCGCGCCTCACGCAGGATCACGGCAAGCCACTGCAAATCGCCGGCAAAAAGGAGGACATCACCGGGCGCACCACCAACGCCATCCTCGGCAGCCCCTTCGCCTTTCAGCGCTATGGCGCTTGCGGAAAAATGGTCAGCGATCTCTTCCCGCACATCGGCTCTTGCGTGGATGACCTCACCTTTCTCCATGGCGTGCACGGGCCGTCCCCCGATCACGAGAGCGCCATCGGCATGTTGCACGGAGGCTCACTTTTGCAGGGCTTCCCCAGCGTTGGCTCGTGGGCGCACTACGGTCTCGGTTCGGAGAATCAGAACCTGCCCGGCTTCGTCGTCATGGGCTCACGCAAGCGCATGTATCGCACCAATGGATTCCTGCCGCCGGTCCATCAGGGCTCGCCCTTTTTCCAGGATCCCGCCCGGCCTCTGGCCGATCTCGTGATGGCGGAGAAGATCAAATCGCTCCAGCAAAACAAGATGCGGGCGGTGGGGCAGCTCGACCGCGACTTTCTGAAAACCTCTGCGCAGAATCAGATCATCGAAGCCGCCATCGCCAACCACGAAAAGGCCTACGTCATGCAGGACGCCGTGCCTGAGGCCACCGATCTCACCCAGGAGACCGCCGCCACCCTCGCGCTCTACGGCGTGGGCACTGAGCACAAGGAAACCGATGAATTTGGCCGGCAATGCCTCGTCGCTCGGCGGTTGCTCGAGCGTGGCGTTCGCTTCATCGAGATCGTCAGCAACGGCTGGGACCAGCACGGCGATCTCCAGAACCTGCATGCCAAAAACGCCCGCGCCATCGACCGGCCCATCGCCGGTCTGTTGAAGGATTTAAAAGGGCGCGGCCTGCTGGAGGATACGCTTGTCGTCTTCGCCACCGAGTTTGGCCGCACGCCCAACACCGAAGGCGGCGGCAGCAAACCGGGCCGCGACCATCATCCCTGGGGCTTTACCATCTGGATGGCCGGCGCGGGTCTGCGCCCCGGCACCAGCCACGGCCAGCTCGACGACTTCGGCTACTTCCCGGTCGAAGGAGCCGTCGATATCCACGACATCCACGCCACCGTCCTGCACCTCCTCGGCATCGACCACCAGCGCCTCACCTACCGCTACTCCGGCCGTGATTTCCGCCTCACCGACGTGCATGGCAAACTCGTGCAGGAGATCCTCGCGTGATGAACCCAAGCCAATAGGCAAAAGAATAGCCTGATTCTCCTGCCCCCATTCTACTGCCTACCTGCTTTTCCAAATCCAACCATGAGACTTCTACTCTTCCTTCTCCTCACCTCCTTCACTCACGCCGAGGAGCGCTACTTGCTCGCGGCGGACAACCAAGTCATCGAGATCAATCGCGAGGGCAAGGTGACCGATCTGCTGAAGCATCCCGGCCATGGCGGCATTTACGATGCGGCACGGCTGCCGGACGGCGGCATCGCGTATGCACATAGGGGCGGCTTGGCCGTGTTTGATGCGGCGAAGAAGCTCGTCATGGAGCACAAGGCCGTCGCAGGCCCCAAAGGTGCGGAAGCGAACAGTGTGGCCGTGCTCGAAGGCGGCAAGAAGTTCGCGCTCATGGACAGCGGCGTGAATCAGATCCGCATCGTCGATCAAAGCGGCAAGGTGGTCAGCGAGACGCCGCTGCCCGACCTCAGCGATGACCCGTTGCACTTCCGCTATCGCATGATCCGCGAAGTGCCAGGCGCGGGTGCCTTCTGGGTCGGCCAATACGCACGCAAAACGGTGCTGAAGGTCGAAATAGGCACGGGGCGTGTGTTGCAGACGATTCCACTCGATCCGCTGCTGAAGCCTTCTCCAACCGTGAAGAAGGCCTTTGCCACCTTGCAGGCTAAAGATGGCTCACTGTGGGTCGCCACATCGACGGGATGCCAGTTGCTTCACCTGGATTCAGCAGGCCAAAAACTCGGCTGCTGGACCACCCAAGACATCGGCCTCTCCTGCCGCTATCTGCTCGGCATGTCCCAGTTGACCAACGGCCACGTCCTCATCGCCTGCGGCGACTTTCACCTCAAAACCGCCGACGAAGGCCGCGATCTCCTCGCTGAAGTCACCACCGATGGCAAAGTCGTGTGGAAGCTCACGCGCGAGCAGTTGGTGGATCAAATCGAAGGCAGCGTCGAGAAAAGCACCGGCATGGAGGAGATGCGCATCACCAACGTCCATGCCTATGAAAGCGCTCACCTCAATGTGAAACGATGAAGTACTTCTTCTCCATTCTCTGCGTCGTCCACGTCTCCTCGGTGCAATCTCAAACTGTGCCGCCGCAGATCGACCAGAGCTGCATCGAGTGCCATGACAAGGAAACCGCCAAAGGCAGTCTTGATCTCACCGCGCTGAAGTTTGATCTCGCCGACTTTGCCACCCGCCAGCGTTGGATTCGCATCCACGACCGCGTGGAGAAAGGTGAGATGCCACCGAAGGCCGAAGATTTGCCTGCGGAGCAACGCGCCGCCTTGGTGAAGTCGCTCTCAAGTTCGATTCATGCGGTGGATCACGCCGAAGTCATTGCGCATGGCCGTGGGCCTCTGCGGCGACTGAATCGCGATGAGTATGAGCAAAATCTCCGCGATGTGCTGCAACTCCCGAGCCTCGATATTCGCGACATGCTTCCCGAGGACCGCGAAGGGCATCATTTCAACAAGGCCAGCGAGACGCTCGACATTTCGCGTGTACAACTCACGGCCTATCTCGACGCCGCCGAGGCCGCGCTGCGTGCGGCGATGATCACGGCAGACAAACCGCCACCAGTGACAAAATTCCTTGCTGTCGGCACCAACCTTTTTCCAAGCAACGACACCTTTGGCGAGCGCGCGGCGATGTTCTTCGCGAAGAACAACCAAGCCATCAACCTTGCCAAGGAAGACGCGAAAAAAGCCACCCATGACGAGCAGATTGAACTCGCGCTCTTCCGCTCCGCGCACTGGCCCTACTACGGCTATCCGAAAGGCTTCATCGCGCGGCTGCCGGGAGACTACAAGGTTCGTTTCTCCGCCCGCGCCGTGCTGCAACAAGCCGGCCACAAGCTTGTGGCAGCCAAACAGGCCGTACCGATGACTTTCCGGGCGCGCAAGCCCTCCGGCCCTGATGTTTCCGGCGATGTCCGCGCCACTGGCGGCATCATGGATGTGCCACCGGAGAAAACGACCTTTGAGACGATCATCCGCCTGCTTCCCGGCGAGACTTTTGAATACAGCCTGCTCGGCCTGCCCGTGCCGCTCGCCCGCAACGTCAAAGGCGGTCCGCCGACCTATCGCTACCCTCCGTTCCCCGAAGGAGGACAACCCGGAGTCGCTTTCCAATGGCTGGAAGTGGAAGGACCGATCTCAGCGGAGACATGGCCGCCGGCGTCACATCGCGTGTTATTTGGCGATTCGCCCACCAACGACGCCAAAGCGCTGTTGCGTCGGTTCGTGAAGCTCGCCGCACGCGAACCCATCACCGAAGAGACGCTGAAGACGTTCGATGATCTCATCCAGAGCCGTCTCAATGAAAAAGCACCCTTCAACGAGGCCATGCTGGCCGGTTACAAGGCGTTCCTCTGTTCTGGGCACTTTTTGTATCTGCGCGAGCCGGAGCACGAAGACGATCATTTCGCCATCGCCTCACGTCTCTCGCATTTTTTGACGAACACACGCCCCGATGCCGCTTTGAGCGAGCTGGCAGCCCAAAAGCAGCTTCGCGACGACGCAGTGCTCAAAGGCGAAACCGAGCGTCTCGTCTCCAGCAGCGGCTTTGAGCGCTTCATTCGCAGTTTCACCGACTACTGGCTCAATCTCCGCCACATCCGCCGCGACGAGCCGGACATCCGACTCTATCCCGAGTATCGCTTCGATGATTATCTCGTCGAAAGCATGGAGCTGGAGACGCGCGCCTTCGTCACCGCGATGATTCGCGACAACCTGCCCGCCAAGGTGCTTGTGGATGCCGATTTCGTCTTCGCCAACGACCGTCTGGCAAAACACTATGCGCTGCCGCCACTCGGCGGCTCGGCGATGCGCAAGATCACGCTACCAAAGGACAGCGCGCTCGGTGGTCTGCTCACGCAAGCCGCCCTATTAAAAGTCACCGCGAACGGCACCACCACCTCGCCCGTCGTGCGTGGTGCGTGGATCATGGAGCGTCTCGTCGGCGAACCACCGCCACCTCCGCCCTCCAGCGTGCCGGCCGTCGAGCCGGACATTCCTATCGGGGCTTGGAAGCAGGTGAAAGCATCACTGGGATCGACCGTGCTGGCCATGATTACACTTACACGCTTGCCGCCCACGTTGATGCCAGCGGCAAGCTGCTGGATGGCCGCAGCTTCCAAAACATTCAGGAACTAAAAGCCTATTTGGCCGCCAATCCGCGCCAACTCGCCCACAACCTGCTCCATCAATTCACCATCTACGCCACCGGCACACCCGTGCGCTTCTCGGATCGTCCAGAGGTCGAGTCGATGCTCGATGCTTGTGCGAAGAATGGCTATCGCGTTGGCGATTTGCTGCACGCGCTGGTGCAGAGCCCGATTTTCCTTGGAGGACAGAAACCATGAACACCCCGCACGTTGCCAAAACTCTCCCACGCCGCCGCTTCTTGCGCACTGCGGGCGTCACACTGGCTTTGCCGCTGCTGGAGTGCCTAAGGCCGGTGTTTGCGCAGGGCGCGAAGCTGCCGACACCGAAGCGCATGCTGCTGATCTCGAACAATCTAGGCGTGCTGCCGAAGCCGTTCTTTCCGCAAGGTGCGGGACCTGATTACGAGTTGTCACCTTACCTTTCGGCGCTCGCGGATTTTCGCGGTGACTTCACGGTCTTCAGCGGACTCTCGCATCCCGATGTGAATGGCGGTCACAGCACGGAGAACTGCTTCCTCACCGCCGCACGTGGACCGACGAAGAGCGGGTTTCGCAATCAGATCTCGCTCGATCAGTTTGCGGCGGAGAAGCTCGGTCAGGTGACGCGATTCCCGACGCTGAACCTCGGGGTGAACATCGACAAGGCAAACCGCAGCCTGTCATGGACGCGCGATGGCGTGCTGCTGCCTGCCGAGGACAGCGCGCCGGCCTTGTTTCAGAAAATGTTCGTCCAGGGCGATCCCACTGCGGTGCAAAAGCAGCTCCATCGCCTCAAAGAACGCGGCAGCATCCTCGACACGTTGCTCGATGACACCAAGCAATTCAGCCGCTCTTCTTTGAAAAATTCGACCTCATGCTGGCCATGGCGCAGCTCGCGTTGGAGTCCGACAGCACGCGCATCGTCACGCTGATGGTGGATGCTTTTGCTACGCCTGTTTTCAAACTGCATCCCGATCAAAACACCACCGACGGCTACCACAACCTCAGCCATCACGGCCAGGCCGTTGAGAAGGTGAATCAACTCGAAGACGCCGACCGCCAGCAGATGGCGCTGCTGCACAAGCTGCTGAAAAACCTCGCTGCGAAACCCGATGGCGACGCACGTCTGCTCGACCGCACGATGATCCTCTACGGCAGCAACATGGGCGATGCGAACACGCACGATAACTCGAACCTCCCCATCCTCCTCGCCGGCGGCGGCTTCAAACACGGCCAGCATCTTGCTTTCAAGCGCGATGCCAATACACCGCTGAGCAACCTCTTCGTCACCATGCTCCAGCAGATGGGCGCGGAAGCGGATGCATTTGGATCCAGCACAGGTGTCTTGACCCTGCGATGAAACGCACGCCAGAGGTTCTTCCGCACGGCTTTTAACCACACTCTTCGAAACAAGAGCAGGGGGCGAAAATCAAAACGCGCCCGATCTTTCGACCGGACGCGCTTGGGGGTTTTGGGGGGGGGATTGAGGGAACGAGTTGGAAAACTCGTTCTGCGATTAATAGCGGTAGTGATCCGTCTTGTAAGGGCCTTCGACAGGCACGCCGATGTAGTCGGCTTGATCCTTGGAGAGGACGGTGAGCTTCACGCCGATCTTGGCGAGGTGGAGACGAGCGACTTCTTCGTCGAGCTTCTTCGGCAGGACGGTGACGCCGATCGGGCGGCTGTCCTTGGTTTCCCAAAGTTCGATCTGAGCGAGCGTCTGGTTGGTGAAGCTGTTGCTCATGACGAAGCTCGGGTGGCCAGTGGCGCAGCCGAGGTTCACGAGGCGTCCTTCAGCCAGCATGTAGATGCTGTTGCCTGCGGGGAAGGTGTACTTGTCCACCTGGGCTTTGATGTTGAGGCGCTTCACGTCGCTACGGGTGTTGAGCTTATCGACTTGGATCTCATTGTCGAAGTGGCCGATGTTACAGACGATGGCTTGGTCCTTCATCTTCTCCATGTGGGCGACGGTGATGATGTCCTTGTTACCCGTGGTGGTGACGTAGATATCGCCATAACCCAGGGTATCTTCGATCGGCATGACGCGGTGACCTTCCATGGCAGCCTGAAGGGCGCACACGGGGTCGATTTCGGTCACGATGACCTGAGCGCCCATGCCACGCAGTGCGGCGGCACAACCCTTACCCACGTCGCCATAACCCATGACGACACCCACTTTGCCGGCGATCATGACGTCGGTGGCGCGCTTGATGCCGTCGAGGAGGGATTCGCGGCAGCCGTAGAGGTTGTCGAATTTGGACTTCGTGACGCTGTCGTTCACGTTGATGGCAGGGAAGAGCAGCTTACCAGCCCTGGCCATTTCATAGAGGCGATGCACGCCGGTGGTGGTCTCTTCGGAGACGCCCTTCAGATCCTTCACGATGGTGTGGAAAATGCCAGGCTGGTTCTTGGCGATGTCCTTGAGGAGGTCCTTGATGACCTTCACTTCGTGGTTGTCGGACGGGGTGTTCACCCAATCGTCACCATTTTCCATTTCATAGCCTTTGTGAACGAGAAGAGTCACGTCGCCACCGTCATCGACGATCAGCTGAGGGCCCTTTTCGCCTGGGAAGACGATGGCCTTCCAGGTGCACCACCAGTATTCTTCGAGCGTTTCGCCTTTCCAAGCAAACACCGGCGTACCGGAAGCGGCGATCGCGGATGCAGCGTGGTCTTGGGTGGAGAAGATGTTGCAGGAGGCCCAGCGGACATCGGCACCGAGTTCCTTCAGCGTCTCGATGAGCACGCCGGTCTGGATGGTCATGTGCAGGGAGCCGGTGATGCGGACGCCAGCGAGGGGCTTTTTAGGACCGTATTTCTCGCGAGTGGAGATGAGGCCGGGCATTTCGCTTTCGGCGATGTCGAGTTCTTTGCGACCGAAGTCGGCGAGGGCGATGTCTTTTACTTTATAGTCGGACATGAGGTGTCGTATGGGTTCAGGTTTGGGGTGAAATGGAACAAATCAACGTATCAGGATGCGTTGATATGTTCCAAAGACTCCCTTCAGTGTCAAACGGGGATTTATCTGCGCTCCAGAGGCCGTTTGAGGCTGACCCACCATGAAACTCGCCCACGCCTTCACCTTCCTCCTCGTCGCCTTTTCACTCCAAGCCGAAGACCTCCACCCCACTGCCGAAGCCACCGGTTTTGTGCCGCTTTTCAACGGCAAGGACCTCACCGGTTGGAAAACCACCGGAAACTGGCTGGTCGAGCCGGATGGCAGCATCTCGCTGCATCCGCGTGAGGGCGAGAAGGGCTGGCAACGCTACGACGCCTATCTTTCCACTGAGAAACAGTTCGCCGACTTCACACTCGACCTGGAATTCAAGATCAACGCCAAGGGCAATAGCGGCGTGTTCATGCGCGTCGGCGATTTGAAGGATCATGTCAAAAGCGGCTTCGAGGTGCAGATTCTCGACACCTACGGCCTTGAAAAACCCGGTCATCACGACTGCGGCGGCATCGTGAAGGGCATCGGCCCCTCGAAAAACATGGTCAAACCGGCTGGCGAGTGGAATCGCTATACCATCACCGTCAAAGGCCGCAGCGTGAAGGTCATCTTCAATGGCGAGCAGGTCATCGACGCCAGCCTCGACGACATCAAGATGGCCGACCGCCCGAGTCTCGGCCACATTGCCTTCCAAGACGAGGCGCTGCGCGTCTGGTATCGCAACGTGCGGGTCAAGGAGCTGAAATAGGCTAGCCCTCTTCACTCGGCGAGCTTTCCGTCCGCCACATGCACCGTGCCGCCTCGCACGGCGATCTGCTCCCGCGCCTGCTCCACCGGCACATGACGCGGCGTGGTCGCGGGTGAACCCTGTGGGCGCGCCCAGCGGATGCCGTTCGCGATCACACGCTGCACGTCCGGGTGATGGTAAATCGGATACACCTCATGCCCCGGACTGAAGTAAAAGATGCGCCCGCTACCGCGTGTCCACGTCGCGCCGCTGCGGAACACCTCGCCGCCTTGGAACCACGACACAAAGATCAGCTCGTCCGGCGTCGGGATGCCAAACGGCTCGCCATACATCTCCGAGTGCTCGATCTCGATGCAGTCGCCCAGCCCCGCCGCGATGGGATGACCCGGATTCACCACCCAGACGCGTTCCCGCTCGCCCGCCTCCCGCCAGCACAGGGCACAGCTCGTGCCCATGAGGCGTTTGAAGACCTTCGACCAGTGCCCGGAGTGCAAAACGATCAGCCCCATGCCCGCGAGCACCCGCTGCTGCACCCGCGTCACCGTTTCATCCAGCACCGCATCATGCGCCGCATGGCCCCACCACAGCAGAACGTCCGTTTCGTCGAGAATCGCCTGTGAAACGCCCTGCTCCGGCTCCTCCAGCGTCGCCGTGCGGATGATGAAGTCCGCATTCGTTCCCAAAGCCTCCGCCAGCGCTCCGTGGATGCCCTTCGGGTAGATTTGGGCGACGCTAGGGTTCTGACGCTCGTGGACGAATTCGTTCCAAATGGTGACGCGGATGGGGGAAGGCATGGTGATAGGCAAAGTAAGAACACCTTTGGACCCGCCATTCCCCCTGCGCCACAATTCGCACTCACAACGAGCCAAGATCTGCACCGCAGGTCATTGGAGGATTCACCTCCTGGGAAAAGGAAGTTTTTCAGCGCCGAGAAAGGCCGACAGCCGCTGTTTTTCGGCTCAAATGCGCGAGGTCGGGAGAACTTGGAAACGGACCACTTTACGCTCGCACAGAGGGCGGCTAGTCCTGATGGGATGAAACACCTCCTGCTTCCGTTCCTCCTCATCCTCGCTGGTTGCTCCACACCGCGCGGCAGCACTCCGGGCAGTCTGCCCCCCTCGCCGGGTGGCATGCCGCAGATCATCAATGTGTCAGCCTATGATCCGAAGGAGCGGCAGCGTGAAGGGCGCAGTTACTCAGAGCATGACGTCTCGGCATTGCGGGCGAATGGAGCCAGCGGCCTGATCGCTCGTGCGGGTAAAGGCGGGAACCTGGATGAGAAGTGCGCGACCTTCTTGGCCTCGGCGGATCGGGCGGGGATGCTGCCGGGGGTCTATTACCGTGTGCAGCGGCAGGTGGATGCCGTGGCGCAGGCGGATCAGTTGGTCAATCGTGCTCTGGCTCTGGCTCGTGGTCGCTCGTGGAATGCACCCGCGCTGCTGCTGTGCGGCGATTTCGACGGCGATCTGCCTCTCGCGGCGATTCTGCGCTTCATGGACCGGGTGGAGAGCTGCACAGGCGTCATTCCCGTCGCTTATCTGGAAAACAGCACGCAGCTCAAGCAAACACTTAGCGGTGCGGATGCCGCCACGAAGGCCAAACTACGCCGCATGCCTTACTGGCTCGCGCTTTATGCCCACGACAGCGGTTCTGGGCCTGTTTATCCCGCACCCGGGCATCCGAACGGCCTGCTCAAACAATACGACGTGTGGTCGAACTGGACGCTGTGGCAATACGGCGGCGTCGATTGGCAGGGCGGTCGTTCACGGCCCAAAGTTTACCACCATGGCCGCTACCGCTTCCCGCCCTACTTTGGCAATCTCGACCGCCCGACGGAGCGAAACGTCTTCCAGGGCTCACACGCCGCTCTGGCAGCGTTCTGGCAGCAGCACGGGCTGAGCCTGCGCTGATTGCCTTCCACAAGGATCGCATTAAAGCTACCCACGATGCGGGCAGTCGTTTTTTTCGCCGCTGCCGCGATGAGACCTTCCATCTCCCCCCCCTTGTGAAAAGATTCACAATCTGTTTGCCGCTCCTGCGCTGGGGGCGTAATTCTGGCTGTCCCCAAACCCCCACGTCGCCTCATGGTCGCCCCTGCTGAATCTACCGTTGCTGCTTACGATTCCAAAGTCGAAGGCAATATCATCTTCACCAAGATGGACGCCGCCATCAACTGGATGCGCAAGAACTCCATGTGGCCGATGCCGATGGGCCTAGCCTGCTGCGCCATCGAAATGATGGCCGCCGCGTGCAGCCGCTACGATTTGAGTCGCTTCGGCATGGAGGTGATGCGCTTTTCCCCCCGCCAGGCCGATGTGATGATCGTAGCCGGCACCGTGACCTACAAAATGGCCCTCGCCGTGAAACGCGTTTGGGATCAGATGCCCGAGCCGAAGTGGTGCATCGCCATGGGTGCCTGCGCCAGCAGCGGCGGCATGTATCGCAGCTACGCCGTGCTCCAGGGCGTGGATCAGATCATCCCGGTGGATGTTTACATCTCCGGCTGCCCGCCCCGCCCCGAGGCGCTGCTCGAAGGCCTCATGCGCCTCCAGCGCAAAATCGAAACCGAGCACTCTTTTGTGGAGCAGAAGAAGGAACTGATTGCCGAGCTGACCGCTTAATTTTTCCACGATCATGAACGCCGCCCAGATGACCGAGGCCCTGAAGCAAAAGTTCGGCGCTGCCGTGCTCGAAACGAAAGAATTTCGTGGTGAGCACACGCTCGTCGTCACCCTCGAAATCGCGAAGCCGCTGCTGAAATACTGCCGCGACGAACTGGCCTTCGACTACCTCGTGGATGTCTCCAGCCTCGATTACCTGGGCCGGGAGCCGCGTTTTGAGATGGTTTACGAGCTTTACGGCTACGGGCACCACGAGCACCTGCGAGTCCGCGCTGCCGTGGCGGAAGACGTGGGAGTCCCCACCGTCAGCGACCTCTGGCCGACCGCCGAATGGCATGAGCGCGAGGTCTATGACATGATGGGCATCAAATTCAGCGGTCACCCGGACCTGCGCCGCATCCTGATGTGGGAAGGCTACCCCTACTTCCCGCTGCGGAAGGATTTCCCCCTCGAAGGCCTGCCCAGCGACATGCCCGATGTCGGATTCACCAAGACCGCCCCGATGGCCGACGGTCCGTTCGTCACCAGCGCGGGCGTCGGCGACACGGTGACGCGTGAGCCACGCTCCCGCAGGCCGGTGGAGTGATGAGTGGAAGTGAGATGTAAGAGGTGAGAAGTCAGAAGTTCCGATTCGTCGCCACATCTCACCTCTGACGTCTCACTTCTGACCTCTCTCCTGCTACCAACGAAAGAGTCCACCCTGCCCTGCGTTCCCGTTTCCTCATCACCATGACACGCATCCACCTCACCACCGTCCTCGGTCTGGCGCTCGCCACGGCCGCCTCTGCTGCCACCGACTGGGCCACTTTCCGTGGTCCGGCGGGCAACGGCACCGTCCCTGCTCTGCCAGACGCCAAATGGAGCCTCAACCAGGTCTGGAAATCGCCCACGAACCTGGGCTTCAGCAGCTTCGCCGTCTCTGGCGGCAAGGCCTACACGCTCGTCACTGGCGAAACCGATGGCAACACCGGCGAAATGCTCGCCTGCCTCGACGCTGCCAGCGGCAAGGAAGTCTGGAGCAAGCCCCTCAGCGTCATCCCGAAGTATGACGGCGGCGGCAACGCTGGAGCCAAAGGCAACGAAGGCGGCGACGGCTCCCGCTCCTCACCCGTGATCGACGGCGACAAAGTTTACGTCATCGACAGCCTCCTCCACGTCTTCGCCTTCGACGCCGCCACCGGCAAAGCCGTGTGGGATCACGACGTGATGAAGGAAAACAGCGGCGAGATGATCAAGTGGCAAAACGCCGCCTCCCCGCTCATCGATGGCGACATCCTCATGCTCGCCGGCGGTGGCAAAGGCCAGGCGCTCATCGGTTTGAACAAAAACACCGGCAAAGTCGTGTGGAAGGGCGAGGACGACAAGATGACCCACGCCACCCCGATCCTCGCCGACATCCACGGCGTGCATCAGGCCATCTTCTTCACCCAGACCGGCCTCGTCGGCGTCGAGCCAACGAAAGGCGACGTGCTCTGGCGTGCCGAGTTCCCCTACAAAGTCAGCACCGCCGCCTCCCCGGACGTGTTTGAGGACATCGTCTATTGCTCCGCCGGTTACGGCGTCGGTGCGGGGGCCTTCAAGCTCAGCAAAAAAGGCAGCAATCTCTCCGCCGAGCAGATCTGGCGTCGTGAAAACGAGTGCTTCAACCACTGGAGCACACCCGTCGTGAAGGATGGTTATCTTTACGGCATGTTCAGCTTCAAGGAATACGGCGCTGGCCCGCTCGCCTGCGTGGACATCCGCACCGGCAAGGACATCTGGAAAGAAGGCGGTTTTGGCCCCGGCCAAGTCATCCTCGTCGGCGACAAAGTCGTCGCCACCAGCGACAAAGGTGAAGTCGTCGTCGCCGCCGCCAATCCTGAGAAATACAGCGAAGTCGCCCGCAAAGACGTGCTCGAAGGCAAGGTCTGGAGCTACCCCGTCCTCGCCGGCGGTAAAATTTACGCCCGCAGCACCACCGAAGGCGTCTGCTTGGATGTGAACTGATTCGCCCAACACGTTGGATAGGATCTCGAAGCCCGGAGCCAGCGCTCCGGGCTTCTTTTTTGCCCTGGGGCCGTGCAGCCTTGACGCATCCGGCCCTCTGGCCGACTTTCGCCCCTCTCTGGCATGAAGTGGCTGCAACGTGTGATCCAGGCCTGGCAAAAGGCGCGTGAAATCCCCTATTTGGGGCGCAGTTCCTTTGTCCTGGCGATGATCCTGCTCCTGACCGCCATCGCGCTGGACTGGCACAGTTCGCATCCCGATGACGGTGCGGGGGAGGCGATCCAGCAGGCCCAGATGGCCCACATGGACGTGCCCAAGACGATTTTGGTGCTCTCACGCATTCTACCTTACCTCAATCTGTGGGTTTCAATCGGCGCACCGCTGCTGCTGTTCATGATCTGGCGGCGCTGGAATGACCTACGCCGCCTAATGGCACCGGTGAGCATCGCCTCGGTTTCCATCGTGGCCTGGATGATCGCCAGCGAGGTGGTGGACTACGTCGCGCATTCGCAAATGACGGAGATGGGGGAGCCGCCCGCCCCTGTGGCCTTTGTGTTCAAGCTCATCTTCATCGCCCTGGCGGTGGGTTCGATACCGTTCGCCCTGCAATACTACCGCAAGACGATCATCCTGGAGCGCTACACGCTGCGCACCTTCGTGCATCCGCTGCTGTTCTGCTTCGTGTCCTTCTGCTCGCTGTGGATCATCATGGACCTGCTGGACAACCTGAAGGACTTCCAGTCAGCAAACTCCAGCTTTGGGGAGGTGCTCGGCTTTTACCTCGCTCTGCTGCCCTACATTTACGTCACGGTGATGCCGGTGGCCCTGCTGTTGGCCGTTTTGTATGCGCTGACCCGCATGTCACGCGCCAACGAGATCATCTCCATGCTCGGAGCTGGGCGCAGTCTGGCGCAGGTGCTGCGACCGGTCTTTCTCTGCACGCTCTACGCCGTGCTGCTGAGTCTTGCGGCGAATTATTACTGGGCACCCCGTGCCGAGGGCAACCGCAAGGCGGTGGTGCGGGCGTTGGAGGAAAAGGGCGTGGACTCCATCATGGCCTCCTCCATCATGTTTCACAACACGCAGACCCGCCGGACCTGGTACACCGCCACCTTCCCCTTCTCCCTGCGCAGCGGGCGTGAGCGCATGCACGGCGTGCAGGTGCGGGAGGAGAGCCCAGAGGGCACCCCAGTGCGCACCATCCTGGCCCCTTCCGCCGCATGGACTCCCTCTGGCGGCTGGCGCTTCTTTGACGGTCAGGAGCTGCTCTATCAAAACGGCAGCGTGACTACAATCCAGCCTTTCCCACTTCGAGCCGACGGCACTCATGTGCTGGAGCTGCCCGGCATTGAGGAAACCCCGTGGAGCATCGTCAGCTACGCCCTGCGGGCAGATTTCATGAGCGTGCCGGAGATCGTCTCCTACCTGCACGCGCATCCGAAGGCCGCGGCAGACAAGCTCGCGCCCTTCCGCACGCATTTCTGGCACCGCTTTGCCCTGCCATGGCAGGCGCTCGCGCTGGTGCTCGTCGCCGCACCGCTGGGAGTCGCCTACTCACGCCGTGGCTCGGTCGGTGGTATTGCAGGCAGCGTGTTCATCTTTTTCATCTTCATGTTCGTGAACAACCTCTTCCTCAACCTCGGCAAAGGCGGCCACCTGCCGCCCTGGCTCACCGTCTGGATGCCGCACCTTCTGTTTGGGGCGCTGGGGCTGGTGCTCTTCAATTACCGCTCCCAGAACCGCGACCTACCGCGCTTCAAACTCGGCTTGTCCAAGCCCAAAAAATCCCAGATCGCCCGTCCGCGCAACCGCAGCGCCCCACTGCCCGGAGCCTCGGCCACTTGAAACTTCAAACCTGAAACCTTAAACATCGTTGATGCAGCAAAACTGGTCCATCCGCAGCCGCGCCCATCACTGCGCCCTCACTAGCCGCCCTTTCGAGGACGGTGAGAGCTTCCACACCACGATCTACTTCGATCCGCAGGAAAACGGCTACGTCCGCCGCGATGTCTGCGCCGAGGCCTGGCCGCAGGAGCGCGAGCAGCGCAAGCCCGTCGCCGCCTGGAAGAACATTTACCAAAAAGTCATCGCTGAGGCCAAACCTGAGATCGCCCCCAAAGAAAGCGCCCAGGATCTGCTCCAGCGCTTCATTGAAGACGGCGATCCCAAGACCGAAAACGCGCGCTACATCCTCGCCCTCATGCTGGAGCGCAAACGCCAGCTCGCGCAGACCGCCGAGAAGGAGGTGGATGGCGCGAAGATGCTTTTCTACGAAAACAAAAAGACCGGCGAGATCTTCATCGTGCGCGATCCCGAGCTACGGCTCGACGAAATCGCGCAAATGCAGGACGAAGTCGCCTCCATCCTCGCCTTCGGCGGTCCTGCCGCAGAAGCCGCGAAGGCAGTGGGCGTGACCCTCACCATCGATGGCGTCGTTTCGGCCACCGACACCGCACCGGAGCCGTCTGAATCCGCACCCGAAGCCGAATCCCCCTCCGAGGAGACCCTTGAGCCCACCGTGGCCGACGAGCCGGCGGACAATGAGTCCATTACGGCAGAATGTGCTGAGCACGAAGCTTCGGAAGAAGCTGCGTCAAACGAACCCAGCGAAGAACAAGCGCCATCAAGCACTGTGCTCTAGGCGTAGCAGAGTACGAATGAGTAGCCACCGACGGCTGGGCGGAGGCGCATCTTGCGGTGGCCTCCTGCCCACCACTGCCACAGGGCGCATTGCGCTCAGGCTGCAGGGAGAACACCACTAGGCATGGACGGCCGTCAGCCACCCGTCTGCGGCTCATTGCGGGCGGCATTTTCAGCGGCGCGTTGCGCTGCTTCTGCCGCTTCTTGGGCAGCACGTTGGGCTTCTTCCTGGGCACGGCGCATCTGCTCTTCAGCGGCGCGGCGGGCCTGTTCTTCGGCCTGGCGCTGCGCCATCTCCTGCTGCTGGCGCATCTGCTCCTCGGCTTGTTGACGGGCCATTTCTTGCGCACGGCGCTCGGCTGCTTCCTCTTGCAGACGTTGCATCGCGGCTGCTTCGGCTTGTTGACGAGCACGTTCAGCTTCAGCGGCGGTTTGGGCTTGCTCTGCGGCCCTTTTGTCGGCCATGGCACGTTGCTGAGCCGCAAGCTCCTCTTGTTGACGTTGCTGCATGGCATGCGCTTCCGCTTGCTGGCGGGCTCGTTCGGCCTCGGCGGCGGCCAAGGCTTGATCAGCCGTAGCTTTTTCCACCATGGCACGTTGTTGGGCGGCAAGCTCCTCCTGCTGGCGCTGCTGCATGGCGGCAGCGTCGGCCTGCATGCGTGCTTTTTCGGCTTCTACCGCCGCCGCTTGCTCCACAGCCATTTTTCCGGCGGCGGCAGGCGGCTGGACGGGGGTTTCGTTCGGTTGCGGCACTGACGTTTCCGTCAAAGCGGGCGTGGTTTGCACCACAGGTGGCTGAGAGGCCGGAATTTCGGCGGGAACAGGCTGAACGGCGGGCGGTGTGGCCTCCACGGCCACGGTTGGAGCTGGAACCCCAGGCTCCGCAGGCATCACCACGGTCGATGAAGGCGTTTTTTCTGGCTCTGCTGCTGCTGTGATCACGGGAATTACCGCTGGTGGAGTGGCGGGCTGCTCGGCTAAGACGCTGGTTTCTGTGGCTGGGATGGGTGACGCAGCCTGGAGCATCGGCTTGTCCTCAATGGCCATGGCAGGACGCACCGTTTCCGAAGAGGCTGGCTCGACCATTGGCGCACTAACCACGGTGGCAGGTGTCGCCACCGGCTGCTGCACAGCGGCGGTGAGCTTTTCTACGGCAATCGTCTCGCGAATTTCCGTCGCGACGCGCTGGGGGACGCCTTCAAAGCCATCCACAGGTCTTGGTTTTTCGACGCGTTCGGCCATTTGAGGACGCATGGCAGGTACGTCGGCGCTCAGCAGCGGGAGTTCGACCATGACTGGCTGTACCAAGGAGTCAGGGCGGCGATGGCCGGGGCGTGACCTCGGGATTTCGCCGGCCGCAATCGACTGCACCTGGATCTGAGGCACGGGACGCGCACAATCCCGTTCCATCTGGGCACGCGGTGGGCCACCGTGATGCTGGAACATGCCGCGGCGGGGCTGGTCGTCGCAGCGGACGATCTGGGTAACATTCACGCTGCTCTGGAAGATCGTCGTGTTTTGCGTCACGGGAGCGCAGTAGGTGGTGTAGCTCGGCTGCACGAAATGATTCGTGGTGATGAAGGTGTAGCTGGACGGGCCAAGATTGTACTGCGTATCACAGTCGCGATACACGCCGCTGATGGAGCCACGATCCGGTGGGAGTGGTGCCCAACCGACGTGATCGCGACTTTGACGCCATGAAACCCAGGCGGGTGCCCATTCGCTGCCGGGTACCCAGACCCAGCCGTGGCGCGAGAGATTCACCCAGCGGCCATAGTGATAGGTGGCCCAGCCAAAGGGCTCATTGGATTGCCAGGTCCAGCCCATGGACGACCACACCCAGCAGCCATCCACATAAGGCTTCCAGCGTGCCGTGGTGAGGGTGGGCCGCCAGCAGTAGCCGTAGCCGCTCACATCCATCCAGCGGCCATAGGGGGCGAGCTGCTCATAAAAGAGCGAGTGATCACGCGGGGCCGAAACTTGCGGTGCCACGTTCACACGAGGATTGGTCATGGCGATGCGCTGCGTGACGGCATGGCTCTGCTGCCGCGCCGTATCCGCCTGTGCACGGAGGGCTTCGTTCTGCTGCCTCAAAGCCTCCAAAGAACCGCGCAACTCGGCATTCTCACGATCTTTGAGCGCCTGCTCCATTTCGGCGAGCTGCTTGTCCATCAGCGCAGTCTTTGTCTCGATCTCCAAGGCCTGGCGCTGCAAGGCATCACGGGCCTCGGCGAGCTGGCTTTCGGTGGCGGCGTTGTAGATCGCAGCCTCGGGGGTGACACTGACGGCGGGCGGCACCGGTTTTTCACAACTGACCAGGGGAAGAAATGCGGTGACAGCGAAAAGGGAGCGGAAGCGGGCATTCATGGGCGTGGAGTCCATTCTGACGCCGCCCAGGAAGATGTATTCACCCGGTTCCTACTTCTTCCGCTTCACCACTTGCTGCGTCTGCCTCGTTTTGAGCATCAAATCAGCCCCAAGAACGCCGCTGAAGTGGCTCAGCGGATAAAGAATGCTGCGGCGGCCGATGATGCTGCCAGGGCTGATCACGCTGTTGCAGCCGATCTCGGCGTAATCGCCGACGATGGCGCCAAATTTCCGCAGGCCGGTGGGCAGGATGTCCGTGTCGGTCTTGATGGTGACTTCGAGGCGGTCCAGCCGCACGTTGGAAAGGATCACGCCAGCAGCCAGATGCGCCTTATGGCCGAGGATGGAATCACCCACGTAATTATAGTGTGGCACCTCGCAGCCGTCGAAGATGACGCAGTTCTTGAACTCACACGAGTTTCCGAGCACGCAGCCGTCGCCGATGATGACATTTTCACGGATGTAGCAGCCGGCGCGGAGCTGGCAGTTCCGCCCGATCCAGGCCGGGCCTTTGATCACCACGCCAGGCTCCAGCGTGGTGCCCTCATCAATGAACACATCCTCGCCGATGAACGCTCCCGGCGGCACCTGCGTGCGAATCTCGCGCTGCAGCCGGAACTCGAGGTAGGACTCGATCCGCGTCAGCGCCGCCCACACCGGCGAGTCATCCGGAAACAGGATGCCATGCTTCGTGTGGGTGAGATCGAGGTAGTCGCGGGCAGGGAACACTGTGCGGATGTTTCAAGCGTGGGATCGTATTCGGGCTGGGATGAACTTTAAACCGCATCAAGCTACACCGTCATGATCTCCTTCTCCTTCGAGGCCACATGCTGGTCGATCTCGGCGATCTTCTTGTCGGTCATGGTCTGAATTTCCTTTTCCATGCGGTGGAGGTCATCTTCGGTGATGTGGCCGTCCTTCTCGCCCTTTTTGATGGCTTCGAGCGCATCGCGGCGGGCGGAGCGCACACGCACGCGGGCGTCTTCACCGAGCGTCTTGCACATCTTCACCATCTGCTCGCGGCGTTCCGTGGTGAGCGAAGGAATCGGCAGGCGGATGACTTTGCCCTCAATGCTGCCGTTCAAACCGAGACGCGATTCACGGATCGCACGGTCGATGTCCTGGAGTGTGGAGGAATCAAACGGCTCGATGCGGATCAGACGTGCATCTGGCGTGGTGATCATGGCGAGCTGCTTCAGCTTCATGTGGCTGCCGTAGCTCATCACATGCACGTCCATGTTTTCGACCAACGTGGGGTTGGCCTTGCCCGTGCGCACGGTGGCAAATTCGTGGATGGCGTGCTCGACCGCCTTCGTCATGGCCTCGTCGGCCTCCATCATCGTCAATTCAGGGTCCATATCAGTGTCAGGTTGGAAATTTGCTCAGCCTTTGGCATCGACCATCGTGCCGATGTACTCGCCGACGAGTGCGCGACGGATGTTGTCCGGCTCGTTCATGCTGAAAACGCCGATGGGCATGTTGTTCTCCATGCAGAGGGAGAAAGCGGTGGAGTCCATCACCTTGAGCTGGCGTGTGAGGCACTCGTGGAAGCTGATGCGGTCAAACTTCACCGCGTCCTGGTTCTTGGCGGGATCAGAATCGTAGATGCCATCGACCTTCGTCGCCTTGAGCACGATCTCGGCATTGATCTCGCTCGCACGCAGCGCGGCGGTGGTGTCGGTGGAGAAGAACGGATTGCCCGTGCCAGCGGCGAAGATCACCACACGGCCCAGTTCGAGATGGCGCATCGCTTTGCGGCGCACGAAGGGCTCGGCCACGTTGTCCATCTTGATCCGCCGTGGCGCGTTCCATGCCCTTGTTGCTGGCCGTCACACCGCGCCAGAAGTTACCGCCGCCCACCACTAGGGCGATCTCTAGGCCGGTTTGATGCGCCGCTTTGATCTGCGCTGCCATGTCCTCGACGATCGGCGGGGAGATGTTGTCCGTACTGCCCGGTTGTCTCAGCGCTTCACCGCTGAGTTTGAGAAGAACACGACGGAATTTTCGAGGAGCGGTGGAATCAGGCATGAAAGATCAGAGTTGAACCATAAAGCATGAGCGCAGCGGCCTTGCAAAGCCAAATCTGCTGCGGCATCCATCGCGCATGAAAGAAGACCCAACCCTTCCCGCCGACGCACGCTTTGAAACACGCGCCATCCACGTCGGCCAGGACTACCGCAGCGAGACCGGCGCGGTCATCCCGCCGATCTACATGACCTCCACCTTCGAGACCGGCAATCCCACCGGTTTTGACTACACCCGCTCTGGCAATCCGAACTTCCGCAACCTGCAATGCACGCTCGCCAGCCTGGAAAACGCGAAGCACTGCACCGTCTTCGCCAGCGGCCTCAGCGCCATCTCCGCCATCCTATTTTCGCTCAAAGCAGGCGATGTGATTCTCTCCGAGCAGCAGATCTACGGCTGCACCTACCGCATCTTTGAAAAGGTGCTGCGTCGTTTCGGCGTCACCATCAAATACGCCAACCTCGCCAATTCTGCCAACTACGACCTCATCGCCCAGCTCAAGCCTGCGCTCGTTTGGCTGGAGTCGCCCACCAATCCGCTGCTGAAAATCCTCGACATCAAGGCCCTCAGCGCCGCCGCCCACAGCGTCGGCAGCATCGTCGCCGTGGACAACACCTTCGCCTCCAGCCTGCTCCAGCAACCGCTCGATCTCGGCGCGGATCTCTCCCTGCTGAGCACGACGAAATACACCAACGGCCACAGCGACAGCCTTGGTGGCGCGGTTTGCTCCAACTCCGACGAGTGGCAGGAAAAAATGATCTTCGCGCAGAAAGCCATCGGTTTGCAGCCCAGCCCCTTCGACGCCTGGCTCATCTCCCGTGGTGCGAAAACCGAGGCCGTGCGCATGGAGCGCCATTGCTCCAACGCCCTAGAACTCGCCAAGCGGCTGGAGGAGCGCAAGGGACTGAAAGGCCGTAAAAGCGTCCGCAGCGTGAACTACCCCTTCCTAACCAGTCATCCGCAGTACAAGCTGGCCAAAAAGCAGATGAAGGCCGGTGGCGGCATGCTGCTCGCCGATTTTGGCCTCAGCTACAGCGACACCCTCGCCTTCATCCGCCGTCTGCGCCTCTTCACCCAAGCCGAAAGCCTCGGCGGCATCGAAAGCCTCGTCGCCCACCCCGCTAGCATGACTCACGCCTCGATCCCCAAAGAAACCCGTGAAGCCGCCGGCGTCACCGACGGTCTCGTGCGCTTCTCCGTCGGCATCGAGCACGTCGAGGATCTGTGGGCGGACATTGACCGGGCTTTGGCGAAGAAGTAAGGACACTTTCCTTTCTTGATGACCGACCTCTTCAAACACCCTCTCTGCAACGCCGAAGACCTCGGCAAGGCGATCCCTGATCACGAACTCGGCGTGTCCGTGTGCCTGCCGCTGTGGAAGCATGTGATCGGCTATGAGGAGGGCGATCAGGAGATCGTTTCGAAGTTCAAATCCGGCTACCCGCGCTTCTGCTGCCCGCCAGCCATCACACGGCTGTTTGAAGCTGCGGAAAAGGAATTCGCCGGCGCAGGGGAACGCTGCCTCGTCTTTCCGCGTGTCGTGCATGCGGAGCGCTGCGTGCAGTTCATCGAAACCGGCCGTGTGGTCGAATGGACCGCGCATCAACTCGGTGTCGCCGTGTTTCCAGCCGACAGCTACGTCAAGGCACGCAAGTTCTGGCGCTTCTGCGGCGAATGCGTGAGCACACGGCAGGCTTGCGATGCACTTGGAGAGCACAAGAGCACCGCAAGCATTGATGAAGGCCAAGCGGCGAACCGCATCATCCGCGAACGCATCGCCCAACTGGCCGGACAGCAGCCGGAAGACGTGTTTCTCTTCCCCTCCGGTATGGCGGCCAATTTTGCAGTGCATCGCATGCTCACGCATTTGGCTCCGGGCCGCAAAACCGCGCAGCTCGACTTCCCGTATGTCGATGTGCTGAAGCTGCAGCAGTTCTTCGGCAGCGGCGCTCACTTCCTGCCGCTGATCAAAGACAGCGAGTATGACGATCTGCGCGCGCTGCTGCAAAACGAGCCGCTGGCCGGCCTGTTCTGCGAAGCGCCGAGTAATCCCCTGCTCCGCTGCGTCGATTTCGATCGCCTGTTGGCCATTCGCGCCGAATCGCAGCCCGGCGTGCCGATCATCGTCGATGATACCATCTCCACTGTCGCGCATGTCGATGCACATCGCGTGGCCGATGTGGTGACGACCAGCCTGACGAAGAGTTTCTCCGGCGCAGGCGATGTTCTGGCCGGCAGCGTCGTCTTGAATCGAAAATCACCGCATCATGCGGCCTTCTCCGCGTTTTTGACCGCGCATGCCGATCACGAACTCTGGCGTGGCGATGCCGTGGCGCTCGAACTCAACAGCCGCGACTTCGTGCAACGTGCTGTCACCATGAGCCGCAACGCGCAGGCACTCGCTGATCATCTGCGCTCGCATCCCAAGGTGGACCGCGTCTGGCATGCGAAGAGTGAAGGCGGACGCGGTTACGAGTTCATCCGCCGCGACAGCGGCGGCTACGGCTGTCTTTTCTCCTTCACGCTCAAAAATCCCGAGCGCACGAGTCCTAAGTTCTACGACGCCTTGCGCGTGTGCAAAGGCCCCAGCCTCGGCACGAACTTCACGCTCGCCTGTCCCTACACGCTGCTCGCGCACTACGAAGAACTCGACTGGACCGAAAGCGTCGGCGTCAGCCGCTGGCTCATCCGCGTGTCCGCCGGTCTGGAAGAGACGGCGGACTTGATCGCTCGCTTTGATGAGGCGCTGGCCTGAGTAGATTCGATTGGCAATCGAAGCTAACTCACTTTGCCGCAGGCTTGATCTTGCCTTTCTCTTCGAGCGTGTGCTTGAACTTCTCGGTCTTGGGATCGACGACGGCGCGGACGTAGCCCTGGTTGGGGTTGAGGGCTTTGAAGTTCTGATGGTAGTCCTCCGCAGGATAAAACTTCTTCAGCGGGGCGATCTCCGTGGCGATGGGATCTTTCCAGTTCTTCTGCGCGGCGTCGCGGGAGGCCAGGGCGATCTTCTTCTGCTCATCGCTGGTGTAGAAAATGGCCGAGCGGTACTGCGTGCCGTAGTCGTTGCCTTGGTAGGCGGTGCCTTTGGGCAGGAGCTTGCCGTGTTTGACCATGTCCTCCTTCGTCACGCTGGTAGGATCATGCGCGTCCCAGAAGAGGTCGATGATCTCCTTCAAGCTGATGACCGCAGGATCGAACTCGATCTGGATGACCTCGGCATGGCCGGTTTCGCCGGTGCAGATGTCCTCATATGTCGGGTTTTCCGTCTTGCCACCGGCGTAGCCGCTGACGACTTTTTTCACGCCTTTAACCAGGAGATACTGCGCCTCGACGCACCAGAAGCAGCCACCGCCGATGGTGGCCGTTTCAGTTTTGGCGGCAGGGGCGTCAGCAGCAGAAGAAAGCGGGGCGAGGGAAGCCATGAGGAAGGTGGTTAGAAGGGTGAGCGCGGTTTTCATGACGATGATACGAACGAAGGAGAAAGACGAGTCAATCATCCGTCGCATGAGAGGCGAAACTTTCGCGGGAATTCCGATGCTTTTCAATTTCCTGGCCTGAACTCACAAATCCCAGTTTCGCTATCGCTGGATTCCAGTGCCAGAATCTTCTCCTGATCGAGGATGGAATGGCGGTGAATGCCAAGAGCATGGCAGCTCGTGCAGAATCCCGTCATTTCCTCAATTCAAGAATCCCACGAATCGTTCTCGGCTCACGCCGCATGTCGAGCACTGCCACCACGGTTGTGACCTCCGGCTCTATGGCATAGTAGATGCCAAAATAGGATCTGCGGATGATGGCACGCCGGAACTGGCGGTATTTCTTTGGAAACATCTCCGGGTTCCACTCGATCCACGCAATGCTCTCGCGAAACCGCTGCATGAAATCTTCCGCACCACGCACCTTCCAAGAGTCATAAAAATCTTTCGCGTAGCGGAGATCATACTCCACCGGAGCCAGGAACTCGACCGGCTGGCTTTTCATCGCTTGGCGAGCCTGCCTTCAAGTTCCTTCAGTGTGAGTCTCTTCGTTTTCCCTGCCTGATAATCCTGCCAACGCTGATTCAGCGTCTCCTGATGCCACTGCGGCACCCGTGTCTCATCACCAATCCCGGACATCCAAAGTTCATCCGCCAACTTCATCCGTCGCGCCTTCGGCAAGCGAGCAAGCTCGGGGAAATCGGCCAGATGTGTCGGTGGCATTGGATGAAATGTCTTTGGCATCGCGGAGAATAATCGCATGGCCGGATCACAGCAAGCTGTGACAGTCTTCATTTCTTGGCTGGCAACACCTTGATGATCATTTTCCGTTCGTTCTCGGGCACAATGGGAGTCATCAGCTTTACGCAGGTCATCACGGCATCCGTTACCTGTTCGATGGTAAAAGGATAACCCTCAGGCTTTTTCGCCGACGAGGCATCGATGGTGATGGTCACATGAAAAATACCTTTCACCTGGTCATCTTCGAATGACACTGCCATGCCGTACTGCGAAGCGATATTGATGTCGGGAGCTGTGCTCCTACTAGAAGTGTTGGGTGGAATGAAAGAGTGGCAAATTGCTCCGTAGATTGCCTCATTTGAGTCCGATGCATTCATCACGGGAACCTCCAAAATCTGAATTTGTGTATCAGCATCTGATCCATGCAGATAAATAGGCATCTTCACCATCCGTAGGCCAAGCGAAGTCGCTTGAGCCGGGAGAATCAAGAGCCGTCACAAAAACCGCGCTGTCCGGCTCTCCTTGCACTTCTTCACCTGCTCGGGCGTTCCTGCGGCGACGATGCGGCCACCTTCGACACCAGCTTCGGGACCGATGTCGATGAGGAAGTCGGCTTCGGCATAAACGTCGGGGTGATGCTCAATGACGACGACGGTGTGGCCTTCATCGACGAGGCGATGCAGCACGTCGATGAGTTTGGCGACGTCCTGGATGTGCAGGCCGATGGTCGGCTCTTCGATGAGGTAGAGATTGCGCTTCCCGGCGACTTTGATGCCTTTGAGCTGCTCTTTGATCGTGCGGCCATCACCACTGCGGAGTTCGGTGACGAGCTTGATGCGCTGCGCCTCGCCGCCGCTGAGCGTAGGGCTGGGCTGGCCGAGTTGGAGATAGCCGAGGCCGGTGTCGGCGAGCAGTTTGAGCGGTCGGGCGATCTTTTGCACGGGCGCGAAGAACTCGGCGGCCTCGGTGATGCTCATGCGCAGAACCTCACCGATGTGTTTGCCGTTGTACTCGACTTCGAGTGTGGCCGCGTTGAAGCGCAGGCCGTTGCAGGTCTCGCAATGCACACGCGTGGTCGGCAGGAAGGCCATCTCGACCTTGATCTCGCCATTGCCGCCGCAGGTCTCGCAGCGTCCGCCTTCAGTGTTGAAGGAGAAGCGACCGGATGCGTAGCCTCGCGTTCTGGCGAGCGGCACCTGTGCGAACAGCTTCCGAATATCATCCCAGATGCCCACATAGGTCGCCGGGCAGGAGCGGCTGGTCTTCCCAATCGGCGATTGATCGACCTCATGCACCGTCTGCAAATTATCAAAGCCCGAGATGCTCTTCCAAGCGTGAACGATCTTCGCCTTCGACTTGCTGATCTTCTCCCGCACCGCTGGCGACAGAGCGCCATGCATCAGCGAACTCTTACCGCTGCCACTCACGCCGGTGAGCACGGTCAAACGACCGAGCGGAATCGCGACATCGACGTTTTTGAGATTGTTTGCCGTCGCGCCGGTCACGCGCAGCCAGCCGTCCTTAGACTTCAGCGCTGGCAAGGCTCGCCGCTCGCCGCGTGAGGGATGTTTGAGCGGTTTGTTCAGGCTTTGACCGGTGACGCTCTTCTTGTTCTTCAGCAGATGCGCCAGCGTGCCTTGCGCGATGACTTCGCCACCGAATTTGCCCGCGCCCGGCCCGAGATCGAGAATCGTGTCCGCACGCCGCATCGTTTCGTCATCATGCTCGACGACGAGCAGCGAGTTGCCCTTGTCCCGCAGCGCAGAGAGCGTGTCGAGCAGCTTCTCGTTGTCGCGAGGATGCAGGCCGATGGTCGGTTCATCGAGCACATACAACACACCGCGCAGATTGCTGCCGAGCTGTGCTGACAAACGAATGCGCTGCGCCTCACCACCGCTGAGCGTGTCAGCGCTGCGATTGAGCTGGAGATAACCTAGACCGACCTCCTGCATGAATTTGAGCCGCTGTTCGATCTCCTTCACGATGTCACGTGCGATGATCGCTTCCGTGCCCGCAAACTTCAGTTTGCCCATCAGCTTGCCTGCATCTCCCGCTGTGAGCGAGGTGAAGTCTTGAATCGTGCTGCCTTGAAGCTGCACCGCGCGGCCGATCTCATTGATGCGGCTGCCATGGCAGCTCGTGCAGAGCTGGCGTGGTGCATCTTCCTCGTCTTCGCTGTTGAAACGGCGTTCTTCCTCCATCTCGGCCTCCAGCACCGACACATCGGGCTGACGATCACTCAAATCGAGTTTGCGACCGACGACACCAAAGCCACGGCAGTCTTTGCACCAGCCATGCGGGCTGTTGAAGCTGAACAGGCGCGGATCCAGCTCCTCAAACGACAAACCGCATGAAGGACAGCTCATCTCCGTGCTCAGCACCTGCGTCGATTTGTCCGCCAAACGCAGCTTGATCGTACCCTTGCCCATTTTGATCGCCGCTTCGACCAGCGGACGCAATTTCTCATCCGAATCGGCCTTCGTGACCTTCGCGATCACCGCGTCAATGTTGTGCTCCTTGAAGCGTTCCAGTCGTTGAAAGCCCAGCGTCTCGCGAAACTCGCCATCGACGAGCAGTGTCTCGATGCCATGCCGCTGCGCATGATCCGCCACCTCGTTGTGGAAACCTTTGCGCGCCTTGATCAGCGGTGCCAGCAGATGCAGCGGCCCTTTGGTCGCCTGCTTCATCACGGCATTCAAAATGGACTGCACGCTCTGCTTCTTCACCGGCACGTCGCACTTGGGGCAATACTGCGTGCCCAGCTTTGCAAACAGCAGGCGCAGGAAGTGATATGACTCCGTCACCGTCGCCACCGTGGATTTACCACCGCCACGCGAGATGCGCTGCTCGATGGCCACCGTCGGCGGCACGCCCGTGATCAAATCCACCTCAGGCTTCTCCATCTGCTCCACAAACGTCCGCGCATACACCGACATGCTGTCCAGGAAGCGCCGCTGCCCTTCTGCAAAGATCAAATCAAATGCCAGCGACGACTTACCCGAGCCGCTCAGGCCCGTGACGACGACGAATTCATCTCGCGGGATGTCGAGCGAGATGTTCTTGAGGTTGTGTTCACGTGCACCGCGAATGGAGATGCAGTTCGCTGTTCTCGGTTCTCGGTTCGGTGTTTTCTTCGGTGTCGTCGAAGCAAAACTGCGAACTGCGAACTGCGAACCGAGAACAGATCGAAGATAACGCCCCGTATGCGATGCCGCGCACTCCGCGACCTCTTCGGGAGTCCCAGCGATGACGAGCAACCCGCCTGCCGCACCGCCCTCCGGCCCGAGATCGATGACCCAGTCGGCGCATTTGATGACTTCGAGATTGTGCTCGATGACGAGCAGGCTGTGGCCTTCGTTGACGAGGCGTTGCAGCAGCTTCACCAGCAGCGCGATGTCATCGAAGTGCAGGCCGGTGGTCGGTTCGTCGAGCAGGAGCAGGCTGCCGGAGCCTTGCTTCGCTTTGGGATTCGTCGGGTTCTCAATCAGATGCCCGATGAGCTTCAAACGCTGTGCTTCACCGCCGGAAAGCGTGTTGAGCGGCTGACCGAGCTTCAAGTAGCCAAGACCGGCCTCGTTGAGCATCTGAAGCTGTGCCACGATCTGCGCGGCTTTCTTTGACGATTCGAACAGCGCGCTGCTGAACCACGCTACCGACTCCTCGGCAGTCAAACCGAGCACTTCATGGATGCTTTTGCCATGCAGCAAGATTTTCAACGCATGTGGCTGATAGCGCCGGCCCTCGCACTCGGGACACGTCACATAGAGATCGCTGAGGAACTGCATCTCGATCTTTTCGTAGCCATTGCCCGCGCAGCGTTCGCAGCGGCCTTCGCCGGAATTGAAGCTGAAGAAGCCCGGCATGATGCCCTGTGCCTTCGCATCCTCGGTTTCGGAGAACAGCGTGCGAATGTGATCAAACGCACCGAGAAACACCGCTGGCGTCGAGCGCGGCGTGCGTGCCAGCGGCGATTGATCCACCATCACGACCTCACGCAGGTTTTCATGGCCTGTGATCTTGCTCACGCGGCCTGGTTCTTCTTCACAAACCTCACCGCGCAGCTTTTGCAGGTTCCGGTAGAGCACGTCATGCACCAGCGTCGATTTGCCGGAGCCGCTGACGCCCGTGACGCAGCAGAACACGCCGAGCGGGATGTCCAGATCGAGCTTCTTGAGGTTGTTTTGGCGCGCACCGTGGATCTTCAGATACGGAGTCCCGCCTTTAGGCGGTTTGGTGCTCTTGGGTGTTGCGGTGTCCTTTCCGCCTGAAGGCGAGACTCCTAACTTTCTCCGCGCCTTCGGCAAAGGCACCGATTTCCTCCCGAATAAATAATCTCCCGTCAACGAACCCACCTTCGCGCTCAACTTCGACAACGGTCCGCTGAACACCAGCTCACCGCCTTTGTCACCACGCCCAGGACCGATGTCGATGAGATGGTCAGCGCTAAGCATGACGGCTTCTTCGTGTTCAACGACAAGCAGCGTGTTGCCTTTGTCACGCAGACCTTCCATGACGCCAATGAGGCGACCGATGTCGCGCGGATGCAGGCCGATGCTCGGTTCATCGAGCACGAACAGCGTATTCACCAGCGAAGCACCGAGACAGGTCGTCAAATTCACGCGTTGCAGTTCGCCACCGCTCAAGGTGCGTGTTTGACGGTCCAAATTGAGATAACCTAGGCCCGCACGATCCATGTAGCTGATGCGGCTGGCGATTTCATCGCGCAGCATCGCGGCGGCGTGATCGCCGTCTTTAAGCGTCCAGGATTGCACCAACGGATGCAGATCGCTCACCGGCAGACGCCACAGATCCGCCAGTGTGTGCTCGCCGATGCGGAAGCTGTGCGCCTCCTTCTTCAAACGACCGCCGCCGCAGTCCATGCACTCCGTGTAGGCGCGGTAACGGCTCAGGAAGACGCGCACATGCATCTTGTAGCTGCGCGACTCCTGCCATTTGAAGAACCCGCGCACGCCATACCACTCACCGCGATTGTAGGCGACTTCAGGATCGTCATTCGTGCCTTCGATGAGCCATTGGCGATCGGCATCTTTGTAGTCTTCAAACGGCTTGTGAATGTCGATGCCACGCTTCCGCGCTGCGCGTTCGAGATCGAGCTGCGACTCGCCATAGGTGCTGCCTTGAAACGGTCGCACGAGGCCTTCGTTGATGCTCAGCGACTCATCAGGAATCGCTTTTCCCATGTCGAGACCCAGTGTGCGGCCAAAGCCGCGGCAGGTCGGACACGCGCCAATAGGGCTGTTAAAGCTGAACAGGCCCGGCGTCGGTGCTGGCAGTGTGATGTCGCAGGCAGCGCAGGACCAGTCGGCACTGAAGTTTAAAGTTTCAGGATTCAAGTTGGCGGACTCGGCCCCTGAAACGTGCGACTTGGAACCTGAAACCTCAAAAGCGACAACCACCTTCCCTTTGCCGAATCGAATCGCTGCTTCGACGGCCTCGCTCATGCGTGCGCGTTGTTTCGCGTCAAGCGTCACGCGATCCTGCACGACCATCACTTGCACTGGCAGTTTGCGCTCGGTGATTTCATCGAGGCGCACGATCTGGCCATACAACCAGATGCGAACGAAACCTTGCGCTTGCAGGAAGGCCGCAAAATCAGCCGATGCGGTGTCCTTAGGCACCGAAACGGGAAAGAGAATGAGCGCCTGCTTGCCCGCATGGCCGTGCAGCAGCGTGTGCAGGATGCTCTCCGTCGTCTCCGGCTTCACCGCCTGCTTGCATGACGGACACGTCGCCGAGGCAAGACGCGGGAACAGCATCTTGAGGTAATCATTGATCTCCGTGATCGTGCCGACCGTCGAGCGCGTGCTGCGCATGTTGTTTACCTGCTCGATGGCGATGGCGGGCGGGATGCCTTCTATCGAATCCACCTGCGGCTTGTCCATGCGCTCGAAGAACTGCCGCGTGTAAGGAGAAAACGTCTCCACATAGCGCCGCTGGCCTTCCGCATAGATCGTGTCGAACGCCAACGACGACTTACCCGATCCGCTCGGCCCTGTGATCACATTGAGCTTACCGAGCGGCAGGTCGAGGTCGATGCCCTTGAGATTGTTCTGCCGCGCCCCGCGAATGCGGATGACGTCATCAGAAATGGGGCGGCGGTCAGTTTTTTTCGGAACACGAGACATGGGGGGCGCGAGAGTAGCGATACGCCCCGAAGTGGCAAACGGGCGCTCCAGGCAGCGAAAAGAAAGCGGATACCGCATCTACTCCAGCGCATTGCCTGGGAGGGGTGGTCTGAGTTTCAGAAGCTGCGATGATGGTTTGGGCGGTTAACCGCCGTATCTGGCAGCATGTGCGCGTGCCGAATTTCGTGGGGAGGAAGATCGTGAGTTTGAGCCCATGGGTTTTTCTCGCCGGCTTGTGCGGCAGCATGCTCTTGCATGGTGCCGATGCGATGCCGCCGCCTCAGGACGATGGAGCGATTCCGCCAGCCGTGAAGGAAGAGGATTTTGAGGCGCTGCTCACGAATTCACCGTTCACTCGCTCCCTCGGCGTTTCTGACTCGATCATTCTCACGGGCATCGCGCAATTCGAGAATGACGTCTTCGCCACCCTTCTCGATACCAAAACGATGGAGTCGCATGTGGTCTCGAAGACGGCCAACTTTCAGGGATGGCAGTTGGTCGGTGTCGGAGGAAATGCAGCCGAAATGCGGACATGGTCGGCCAAGATCCAGGTTCCAGGAGGAGAGGTCGTGTCCATCCGCTACCAACAGCCGCCGAAAAAGACCATCCTGGCAAAGTCGGGCGCTGGCTCCAGGGGCGGTTCGGCTGGAAACTCGCCGCCTTTGAGTTCCGCTCAAATGAACGAGGCGAAAAACGCCGCCGTGAACTACAAAGAAGGCTTTTCCTCCGACGGCTACCCCAGGGCACCGCCGCCAGAGATGGTGGCCAAACTCTCGCGCCTGAGCGTCTCGCAGCGCGAGGACATCAACCGCCAGATGCTTGGCCTGCGCAACCAGGGCCTCGGCCTGGACGAGCGACGCAAGATCTATGAAAACTTGGTGGACCGTTCGGATCAGGGAAGGCGTTGACGCCCTGCTTCACCCCAGAGCTGGCCTGGATGCGTGGATCACGAGTCCCGGGCCGATGACTTTTGAGCTTGTTTGTCGTGTAGGCTTATTTTTTCGCATCCGCCTCGGCGAGGAGCTGCTTGGCCTCATCCGCAGCGATCTCACGCACAAAAAGGTTCCGCCAGCGGATCTCGCCGCCGTGGGTTTGCAGCATGATGGGTCCTTTGCCTGGGTAGGGAACTGTTTTGTCGGGATAGTTTTCCATCGGTGCGCCATCGACGACGAGCTTGTCATTCAGCCACACCCAGGTGCGGGCGCCGATCTGGCGGATGCGGAAGCTGTTCCATTCCCCGAAATCTTTGTCAGCGAGAACGAGCGGGTCGCGTCCGGGCGTGTCGGGTGTGTTGTTGAAGAGGCCACCAGAACCCAGGTGTGGCCTGCGGGTGGGCTTCGTAGGGTCAAAGACTTGGTTTTTGTCCCAGATCTGCACCTGGGGGACTCCGCGCAGGTAGATGCCGCTGTCGGCCTTTGGCACGGTCTTGTATTCGATGAGGAATTCCATGTCTCCAAACTCGGCGTCCGTGGTGGCGTAGGGGCCGTTGCCGTCGTTGACGAGTTCGCCGTTTTCCACGCTCCAGTGGCTCGGAAACTCCTCGCGCATCTTGTTGAGCGCGGCGTCTTTCTTCTCGCCTTCGAGTTTCATGACGCTGTGTGGATTCAGGCCATGCCAGCCAGTGAGGTCTGTGCCATTGAAGATGGCTTTGAAGCCAGCGGGTGGGACCGGCTCTTTGGAGCAGGAGGCAAAGAGCACAGCCAAGGCGAGTGAAGAAAACAGAAGCGTCGGTTTCATGGGGGTGAAGTCATTCGTGCGCCGCTGCTGCATTCTTTCGCGGGGTCTCCAGTCGTGCGCGGACCGCCGAGTCGCTGAGGTTCATGTGCTGGCCAGGGCGGTGGTTTGAGTGTTGACGTGAAGGCGCGGCGCGTGCCAGCATGCCACTTCATTCAATGGATTCCTCAACCCACCCCTCCCGCGCCCGTCAGATGGTGCTATTCTTTGCCGTTACGCTGGCGGTGATCACTTACATCGACCGGGTGTGCATCTCGCAGGCGGCACCGATGATGCAGGAGGATCTGGGGCTGACGAAGACGCAGATGGGCTATGCTTTTGCGGCGTTTGGCTGGGCTTATGCGCTGTTTGAAATCCCCGGCGGATGGATGTGGTCGCTTTTCACGGTGGCCACCGGCTGGGCGTGGAACTTGGCTTCGCTGGTCGTTTCGCGGTTTTTGTTCGGTGTGGGAGAGGCGGGGTGCTTTCCGAACCTAACGAAGGCCTTCACGCTGTGGTTCCCGGTGGCCGAGCGTGTCAAAGCGCAGGGCATTCTCTGGCTCAGCGCACGCTGGGGTGGAGCCTTCACGCCATTGCTCGTTGGTTGGATGCTTGCGAGCGGCGTGGAAGGGAAGGTTGGCCTCGGACTGCATTACAAGTGGGTGTTTTTGATCTTCGGACTGCTCGGCGTGGTGTGGGCGCTCTCATTTTTCCGCTGGTTTCGCGATCACCCCAAGGATCACCCGGCGGTGAATGCCGCGGAGCTGGCGCACATTGGTGAAACGGAGCCTCCGGGCGATCACGCCATGCCGTGGGCGCGGTTGGTGGCCTCGCGCACGGTATGGATGCTGTGGGGGCAGTACTTTTTCATGTCCTACGCCTGGTATTTCTACATCACCTGGTTCCCTACTTATCTGAAGGAGAAATTTATCACGCTGACGGACATGGAGCGTGCCTTGCTGGCCTGCGTGCCGTTGTTCTTCGGCGGGATCGGTTGTCTAGCCGCCGGGATGCTCTCCGCACGACTGGACCGGATGCTCGGCAGCATCGCCAGAACGCGGCGCTGGCTCGGGGTGGTTGGGATGAGTGTTGCGGGTGTGATGCTGCTGATCTCGATGCAAACGGATGCACCGGTCGCCTCCGTCCTGGCCATCGGGCTTGCGGCCTTGTGCAATGACTTGGCCATGCCCGGCGCATGGGGTGCCTGCATGGACGTGGGCGGACGTCACGCCGGGGCGCTTTCCGGCAGCATGAACATGATGGGCAACGCCGGCGGCGCGATCGCTCCGATGGTGGTGCCGCTGGTGCTCGCCGCCACGGACAACAACTGGGGAATGAACATCACGCTGTTTGCTGTGGCTTATTTCCTCGGTGCCGCGTGCTGGTTCTTCATCAACTCCGAAGAGCGGCTGCATGACTGAACCTGCGTACAAGCCTGTCCGCGCTCCCTTGGCCCGCTCTACTTCTTCTCCGTGTCAGTTTTGCCGCCGCCTTGGAGCTTTTTGAGGGCTACTTCAATGCGCTTGCGCGCCTTCGGCTCGGGCGTGTTCAATGCGTTGGCACGTTCGAGGTAGTCGAGGGCCTTGGCCTTGTCTCCGAGCGCTTGATGAGTGAGGCCGATGTGTTCGAGGATTTCGGCGTCTTCGGGGGCGATGGGCACCAGCAGCGCCTCGGCGCGCTGCAATTCCTTCAAAGCGGTGGGGTAGTTGCCTTTCTTGTAATGAAACCAGCCGAGACTGTCGATGTAGGCGGGTGTTTCTGGGAGGAGTTCGTTGGCCTTGGTGATGAGCTCGCCCGCCTTGTCGAGCTTGGTGTTCTGCTCCAGCCACATGTAGCCCAGGAAGTTCATCGTATTGGCAGCGGCCTTCGGTTCCTCACGCGGGGTGCGGGTGATGGACTTCTCCAGCATGCGGCCGGAGTCATCGAAACGCTGCATTCGCTCCAGGGTGATGCCGTATTGGTAATAAAAGACATAATCGAGCAACTCTGCCTGCGTGGAAGCCGCGTGTTTTTCTGCTTCGGCAAAGTGTTTCACGGAGGATGCCCAGTCCTCGCGTGAGCGATGCCCGATGGCGAGTTGATAATGCACCAGGGGGTGATCCGGGAACAAGCGCACGCTGCGCTGACCGAGGCGCAACATGCTTTCAAACTGCTGCGTCTGATAGAGCTGCCAGCCGAGTTTCACATAGTCGCCGATCTCACCGCCGCCGTTCTGGATCGCCGCCTCTAGCTGCGGGATGGCTTTTTCCGGCTGCTTGAGCTTGTCATACTCGATGGCGAGCAAGCGGCGCTGCTCGGCGTCATTCGGCGCTTGTTTGACGATGGCTTCGAGTGTGCCGAGCGCCTTGTCCTTCTGCTCGGCAGCACCGTAGAGGCGGTAGAGGAGCTTGCGGGCCTCCAGGCTGTCGTGCTCGGCGGTCAGCTTCTCACAGAGCTGCCGTGCGCGGTCCAGCTCGTTCGTGAGTACGCAGTGCCGGGCGACTTCGAGCGTGACCTGCTCGGCATCGCGCTTCGTGACGTTGTTCAGGGCGTTTTCAAAGAAGGGGGTAACGCGCTGGCGATATTCCATCTGAAACTCCGCCTGACCGAGCGGCCAGACACGTCCGGCGGTGCGGCCAGTGGCCAGCCAGAACTGCGGATCACGACTTGGCTGCCGTGCGGCTTGATTCATGACCTCCACGGCCTTCTCACGCTCGTTGAGCGTGAGGTAAAGCAGCGCCGCACCCTCGTAAACCTCCGCATGTGAGGGAAAACGCTGCAATGCCTCGGTCACGGCCTGGATCGGACGCTCATCCTTTTCAAACAGATCCTCCGGCGGATACGTGCTGCAAAACCGCGCCAGATTCAGGAAGGTGCGGGGGAATACGGGCTGGCCCGCACGGCATCCTCGAGAATTTTCAACGCGGCAGGACGGCCCTGAAACTGCAGAGCGATGCTGGCGGTGTGCCCAGCCAGTTCCGCGTTGGTGGGATCGGCTTTGAAGACGGCTAGGTAATGCTCGAGCGCCTGACGCAGCTTTCCAGATGCTTCAAATTGAAGCGCGGTGCTGTAGTGGGCCAGGACATCGGCGTTGACCTCCCCGCCGGGCGAAAGCCGGAGGTCAGAGTGGTCAGACGCCTTGACGCCAAGGGACAAATCTGCCGGCGCGGCTGCCTGGAGAGACAAACCCACGCCGGACAGCGCTGCCATGCAGGCCACAAGATGGCAACACTGCATGGCACAACATTCGGCGCGTCGATGCCATCGATTCGCCCTGCGGAGACAAGCCATGCCAGGAGGCTAGCGGTTACGACTTGTAGCGCAAACGCTTCTTGTGACGGTTCGCGCGCATGCGCTTCTTGCGCTTGTGCTTATTGATCTTCGTTTTTCTCCGCTTTTTGAGCGATCCCATGTTCGTGTTCTCCTGTGTGTTGGCTTGGTCTAGTGGACGACTTTATTTAACGGGTATTCCACGATGCCCTCGGCGCCCAGCGACTTGAGCCGCGGGATGATGTTGCGCACGGTGGCCTCGTCAATGACCGTTTCCACGGCCACCCATTCCGGGCTGGCGAGGTGCGAGACCGTCGGCGAGCGCTGCGAAGGCAGGCAGGCGACGACCTCATCGAGCTTTGCGGTGGGTACGTTCATCTTGAGACCCACCTTGTGACGGGCCTCCAGCGCACCTTTCAGCAGCAGCACGAGCGTCTCCATCTTCTGCCGCTTCCATTCATCACGGGCGGCAGGTTTGCTGGAGACAAATTGGGGGTAGCTTTCCATCAGCGTGTCCACGATGCGCAGCTTGTTCGCGCGCAGGGACGAGCCGGTTTCCGTGATGTCCACGATGGCATCGACCATCTCCGGCACTTTCACTTCGGTGGCACCCCAGCTAAATTCCACCTCGGCTTCCACACCGTGCTTCGCGAGGTATTTCTTGGTCATTTCGACCGCCTCGGTGGCGATGCGCTTGCCCTGCAAGTCTTTCACGCTTTGCACGGGCGAGTCGTTTGGCACCACCAGCACCCAGCGCGTGGGCCAGGAAGTGGCCTTGCTGTAGCGCAAGTCGGTGATGACCTCGACATCAGCGCCGTTTTCCACGATCCAATCACGGCCGGTGATACCGCAGTCCAGGAAACCATGATCCACATAACGTCCGATCTCCTGCGCTCGGAGCAATCGGAGTTCCAGTTCCGCGTCGTCCACGGCAGGACGGTAGGATCGGGAAGAAACGACGATGTTGAACCCCGCACGCTTGAACAATTCGAGCGTCGGCTCCTGCAGGCTGCCTTTTGGCAGTCCAAGGCGGAGAATATTCTTGGGTTCGGGCATGGTCGGGGGAAGGGGGCGCGAATCCTAGCGGCTTTTTTCCAGCTGGCGAGGGGAATTTCAGGTCAACTCACCCGCCTCTGTCATTGTGCCTCCCGCAGACCGTTCGGCGGGACTTCCTCGCAAGGCAGCCATTTTTCAGGCCGCCTCGGGTCATGGACACCCAAAAAGCCCGGTTGACGCCCCCGCTTTGGGGAATACTCTCCGGCCTGCCGGACGCATCAACAAATCATGATTCGTCCATATATAACCCACACGACCACCTCCATGTCCCGCTCTTACATCTTCTCGTCCGAGTCCGTCGGCGAAGGCCATCCTGACAAAGTTGCCGATACCATCTCCGACGCCATCCTCGACGCCTGCCTCAAGATCGACCTGAAAAGCCGCGTCGCCTGCGAAACCTTCGTGAAGAGCAATGTCGTCGTCGTCGGTGGTGAGATCACCATTCCGAAGCTCCAGAACAAAAAGCTCGGCACCACCAAGCCCATCGACGAGGTCATCAACGTCGGCCAGGTCATCCGTGACGCCATTCGCGGCATCGGTTACACGAATGTGGACGATGTTTTCCACGCCGACCAGATCTTCATCAACAACTACCTCACCATCCAGAGCCCCGACATCGCTCAGGGCGTGGACGCCGCGGAAGCCGAAGGCAAAAAGCACGGCGAACAGGGCGCTGGCGACCAGGGCATCATGTTTGGTTATGCCTGCAATGAAACGCCCGAGCTCATGCCCGCGCCGATCATGTTTGCCCACCGCCTCGGCCGTGAGCTGACCCGCATCCGCAAAGCTGGCAAGCTCGCCAAGTGGCTCCGCCCGGACGCCAAGTCCCAGGTCTCCGTCGAATACGTCGATGGCAAGCCCACCCGCATCGTGAACGTCGTCATCTCCACCCAGCACACCGCGGACGTGAGCCACGCCGAGATCGAGAAGTTCTGCATCGAGCAGGTCATCAAGAAGGTCCTGCCGAAGAACATGCTCACCAAGGACACCGAGTATCTCATCAACCCGACCGGCAAGTTCGTCGTCGGTGGCCCGCAGGGCGACAGCGGCCTCACCGGCCGTAAAATCATCGTCGATAGCTACGGCGGCATGGGCCGTCACGGCGGTGGTGCCTTCTCCGGCAAAGATCCGTCCAAAGTGGACCGCAGCGCCGCCTACATGGGCCGCTGGGTCGCCAAGAACGTCGTCGCCGCCGGCCTCGCCGCGAAATGCGAAGTGCAGTTCGCCTACGCCATCGGTCACCCGCTTCCCGTGAGCGTCCACATCGACAGCTTCGGCACCGGCACCATCAGCGACGACATGATCCTCGCCGCCGTGCTCAAAGTGTTCTCCTTCAAGCCTGCCGACATCGTCAAGCAGCTCAACCTCCTCCGCCCGATCTACTCGAAGACCACCAACTACGGTCACTTCGGCAAGATCGACGACAAGGACATCACCTGGGAGCTCACCAACAAGGCCGACGCCCTCAAGAAAGCCGCGAAGTAATTCGCCGCGATCCTTAAACCATCACGAAAGCCGCGCAGCGACCCTGCGCGGCTTTTTTCTGCACCACGATCCCGGCAGCTGCTGCCTGGCGAGTCCGCCACACTTTCGTTCCACGCTGACGCAGAAAACGCCTCGTAACGGCCTCCAGCGGTTGTTTCGCTTTCGAGCTTCACTGACGCAGGAAGACTCGTGCGTCTGCTCAAAACCCTGTCCGCGTCGGTTTGGAGCCGTTTTTCGATTTTAGCTCGATCCAGTCGATCTCGACCGGTGTGTCCTGCATCGGCAAATATAGTCGCACAATGCCCAGCGGGCCTTCAGCAGGCAGTTCGACGCTGATTTCCTCCCAGTCGCCGCCTTTCAGCGTGAAATCGATGCGCTGTTCTTTGCTTCCCGCACCGCCTGGGAGCCAGTCGAAGTGGCTGGAGCCGGCTTTGGCCTTGATGCGAAATTTCGCAGTCGTGGGGCCGCTGTGTTTGCCTGCGGAGAAACCCAGGAAGCACGCAGAGCCGATGTTGGTGAGGCGTAAGATGCCTTCTTTGACGGACGCTTGGCAATCGCGGGCCTTCCAGCCTTGCAGTGCAGGATCGCCGTCGTCCTTGCCTTTGGCGGCGGATTTCGCGGGTACTTTGGCCTTGCCCTTCGGCTGCTGCTTGCCTTCGAGTTCGGGGCGATACTTCGCCGGATCAAAGGCCGGGTTCGGCACGGGCACAACGGCCTTCGTGTCGGTGAGAAAGCCTGCGATCAAAGCATCGAGTTCGGCCACGAGTTCGGGCTTCTGCGCGGCGAGGTTGTTTTTTTCGCCGAGATCCTCGCGCAGGTTGAAGAGCAGGTGACGATGCGCGCCCTTTTCGCCGCCGTGGAAGATGCGGATGAGCTTCCAGTCATCGCGATGCACCGAAACGGCCGGCGGCAGCCAATCTGGCACGCCAGGATTGTGCGGGAAGTATTGGAAGACCGCTTTGCCAGCCAGCGCATCGCCCTTCAGCGCAGGAAGGATGCTGTGGCCGTCGAAAGTAGCCGTCTCGCTCCGCGAGACGAGCTGAGGGCTTTCTTTAGCGGATGGAGTTTTCGATGAATTGGCAGCTTTGTTTGCTGGCGAAGCGCTTTGCTCATCTCGCGGAGCGAGATGGCTACTTTGCAAGCCCTCGAGCAGCGTGGGATAATAGTCCTCGCTTTGGATGATCGCATCGCTGCGGCTGCCCGGTTGGGCGATTCCAGGCCACACCACGACACCAGGCACGCGTGTGCCGCCTTCAAACATCGTCGCCTTGCCGCCGCGCAGCGGGCGGTTGCTGGTAGGCGTGGTGCCATCGACTTCGTTGTACATGTTCCCGCCATTGTCGGCGGTGAAGATGATGATCGTGTTGTCGGCCAGCTTCAGCCGGTCGAGGCCATCGAGCAGCGTGCCGATGGCGTCGTCCATGCTCTGGATCATCGCCGCGTAGGTCGGGCTGCGCTGCGCGTCCTTAGGGTCGATTCGACCACGATGCGTCTCGATGTTCGCCTTCTTCGCATCAAAGGGCGCATGCACACTGAACATCCAGTAGTTCAGGTAAAACGGCTTCGCTTTCTGCTGCTCGATCCACTTCACCGCCTCCGCCGCCGGTCCCGGATGATGCGGCAGATCAAAATCAAAACCCTGCTGCAGCGGCGAATACGGTTCCGGCCCGAGGTGCCACTTGCCAAAATGCGCCGTCGCATAGCCCGCGTCCTTCAGCGTCTCCGCCAGCGTGCGATACTCCGTCTTCAACCGCGTCACGGGATCAGGCATGATCGCCTTCTGATCCGCTGGAGCCTTCTTGCCCGTCGTCGCCTGCAAAACGACCCGCGGCTCGTGGCAGTTCGGCACCGTGATGCCCGTGCGTGCCGGACTTTGCCCCGTGAGCAACGCCGACCGCGTCGGCGAACATAGCGGACTGGCCGAATACGCCCGCGTGAACGTCATCCCGCGCTTTGCGAGCCTCTCGACGTTCGGCGTCTGGTAATACGTCGTCGTGCCGTAAAGCGTCGTGTCACTCCAGCCGAGATCGTCGGCGAGAATGACGATGACGTTCGGCTGCGCCGCGAAAGCGGAGAGCGACGAGCCAAGGGAGAAAAGAAAGAGAAGAGAGCGAAGCATCGCGGCCTGAAACGTCGTCCGCGGCCAGACATTCCGGCAAAGTCACTTATGACGCATCCGAGCAAGCATCAGAAGAAGGTGCCAAACTGCGAAGCCGCCTTTGCCATCTTCAGTCGGCAAAACCACGACTCCGCTCGGAGTCATCATGCTGATCTCATTGAACCCTTTGATTGCGTTTGGCTAATCTCACCAAGTGCACACGGGCGAGCATCCGCTCTTCACTTGCTACGCGGAGAGCGATGACGGCATCCATTGGCGGAAGCTGGAACTCGGTTTGCACGAGTTCAAAGGCTCGAAGGCGAAAAACAACGTCATCCCGCATGGCAAGATGGGGAAGGTGAATCCCGATGGCGGTCATCCAGCCGTCTTCAAAGACGAAAACCCCAACGCGCCTGCCGATGCGAAATACAAAACCGTCGTGCGCTCAAACTCGCCGAAGGGGCTGCTCGCGCTGAAGGACGCGGATCTTTACTCGATCAAGTTTGAGTAGCCAGCGTGTGGCGGTGCTTTCGTCCGTTCAGCAGTGCGCCGATCCAGGTGTAGCGCACCAGATATTCGTAGCTGACCAGCAGCAGCGCAAAGACAGCGCCACAGACCAACAAGAACTTCCACGCGGCAGCCAGCGGCCAGTCACGCACCCAAAGCTGCGCCGCGATGACGAGCGGCAGGTGCGCGAGATACATCCAGTAGGAGGCATCGGACAGATAGCGAATCCAGGGCCGCTCCTGCGACACGAAGCGACGAAACAGGCCCATCATCGCCGCGCTCATCATCCAGACGTAGATGACTTGAAGCAGGATGGCCATGCCGCGCAGCTTTGCAGATCCGTAGGTCAGTGAGAGGCCGGCAGGATAAACCACGAGTAGCGCAAGCGGCCATATCAACCACCAGCGGCGGCCCAGCCTGCCTTCGTGATCCTGGCTGTCAAAGTACAGCGCTCCGTAGCCAAAAAAGAGGGCGTAGTAGGCCAGCAGATGCAGCGGTGGCAAAATGCTCGATGACGTGTCTGGGCCGAAATTCGGCATCGCACGGCCCATGCACCATGCAGGGATCAAAGTGAGCGGCACCAACCAGAGACCACTCAGCGGAGAAGTCACCCAGCGACGCGGCGCAGGTTTCCATCCGATGCGATTGGCGATCCAAGCGCACATGGAAAAGCCCGCCACCATCCAGCAGAGGAACCACAGGAACCAAAGATGACTGAAAATCGGCATCTGTGTCAAAAACAGCCAGATCGCCAACACAGGGCGTGGTCTGGCTTCCTTCGCGTCTCCACCAAGCATCTCACGCACTTCCGAGCGGCCCTGCATGAGAACTTCCCTCTCCACCGGCACTTTCATGATCCTGGCGATGAATTGCGTCACGCCCCAGTCCGCCAGCGTCGCATCCAGAGCCGTCTCGCCACGCTCGTTTTTCATCTTGGCATCAGCACCCACCTTCAGCAGCTCGCGGACGATGCTCGCACGACCCAGAAACGCCGCGCCATGCAAGGCAGTGCCACCATCACGATTCGTGCGCTTGGCATCGGCACCGCGCTGCACCAGCAGCTTGACGACTTCATCGCGCCCGAACATGGCCGCGTAGCTCAGCGGCGTCACGCCCAGCACGGGATCAGGCGCGTTCACATCCGTGCCGTCATCCAGGAGGCGACGCACAAGGTCATGATCCCCTACCGCGCAGGCTTTCCACAAGGTCGGCGGCCCCTTTTCAGCCCTGCTCTCCCCAGATCCTGCTGCGACCGCGCCAAGCCAGAACATCACCGGCACGATCGTCAGCGTGCCTAGCAGCAACGGCAGAAACACCCGTCTCAACCGGTGTTCGATCACCGCCCGTAGTCCACGCCGCCGCCAAAGCATCGCCGTGAAGAAGCCGCTCAAAACAAAAAACAGCGGCATACGAAAGCCATGCACGGCACTGGTCAGGATCTGAAACACACGACTCGTCTGTGAGTCCTGAACCATCCATGGCCCGCCCGTAAAGGATAGCGCCGCATGAAGAGCGATGCCCAGCAGCATCGCAAATGCCCTCAGGGCATCGAGATCGTGGCGGCGGCTAGAGGCGGGCGGGAGTTCCATGGAGTGACCTCGTAAACTGCTGTGCAGAGCCGAGGTTTCGCGTTTGTTTTCAGCGTTTCAGCCCGAGCAGCTTCAAACTGTCGCGGTGAATCATCGCCTCGATCTGCGTCATATCCAGACGCGGTAGCTTGGTGCCTTCCAGCATGTCGTTGAGCTTGCGGATGCCGTCGATGCTCGCGTTCACCGTGGTGAAGGGGAAATCGGTGCCGAAAAGCAGCTTGTTCCAAACGCCGTATTCTTGAGCGAGCATGAGCGAATTATAAAGCTGCCATGGCCGATAATGCAGTGCGCTGACATCCGCGAAGACGTTTTCGTGCTTTCGGATCGTCACGATGCATTCGCCTTCATAAGGGTGCCCAAGATGAGCGAGAATGATCTTCATGCCAGGGTGCTTCAGAGCGACGGGTTCGATCAATCGTGGAAGCGTGAACGCCAGCGGTGCCTGCGTGATAAACGTCGTGCCCATGTGCAGCAGCACCGGCAGGCTTTTCGCCTCCGCATATTGCCATAGCGGCTCCAGTTTTGGATCATCCGGGCTGAAGCCCGCATACATCGGCATCAGCTTGATCCCGCGCAGCCCCAGTTCCTCGCAGCCCATGCGCATCTCGCGTTCCCAGCCCTCCTGCGTCGGGTCCAGCGCCATGAAGCCGATCAAACGCCGCGCATCCCGCGCCACATACTCGGCCACCGTTTTGTCATCGACCCACAGGCCACTGAGCTTTGACTTGCCGCCGAAAACGATCGTTGTGGTGTCATCGGGTGCCGTGGCGCGGTAGGCCTCATAGGTCGCGCTCATGTCCACCTTGACTCCCGGTCGCGCACGACCCGCTTGATGGATGAAGTCGGCGGAGAAGTCGGCAGGAAAGTTCCAGGCGTGGGAGTGAACGTCGATGATCATGGTCGATGAAAATAGAAAGCTGCACGTTTTCCATTTCCTTCATCCTTTCGTCATCATCGGGATCGCCATGGCCAGACGGGTGCGGCGCAGCGCGTCGATGGCGGGCAACCATGGCAGGATATTACCATTTTTTGATGGCAATGACACACAGAGGCCGGTCGGCTCGCAGCGTTGGTTTGGAGGTGAACCATCTTCCCATCATCGCCACGACCACTTTCCTGCTTCTTGCGGGTGAGGCAGCTCTAAGCGCCGATGACCTGTTCTCATCGAAAATCGAACCGCTGCTCAAACAGCGCTGCTTTGAATGCCATTCGCATGAGAAGAAGATCAAAGGTGGTCTCGCGCTCGATTCGAAGAGCGGCTGGGAAAAGGGCGGGGAGAGCGGCCCGGTGATCTTTCCGGGCAAACCGGAGGCGAGTTTGCTCATCCAGGCGGTGAGTCATGTGGAGAAGGACCTCAAGATGCCGCCGAAGAAGATGCTGCCTGCATCCGAAATCGCGCTGCTCACCGAGTGGGTGCGTCAGGGAGCACCTGATCCGCGCGTGGCAGCCCAATCGACCACGCTTGCCGCCGATGATGCCTGGGAAGCGGAGTTTCAGAAGCGTCTCGACTGGTGGAGCCTCAAACCGATGCGCCCCGCCACCAGCGGAAGCGTGGACGCCTTCATCCAAGCCGCTCAAACGGCCGCCGGACTCGAAATGACTCCGCAGGCCGCGCCGGAGGTGCTGCGTCGTCGTTTAAGCTTCGTGCTCACCGGCTTACCGCCGTCCGACAGGTCGGACAGGTCCAACCTGTCTGACGATGTCGATCATCTTCTCGCCTCACCGCACTTCGGCGAACACTTCGCCCGCCACTGGATGGATGTCGTGCGCTACACGGACACCTACGGCTACGAATGGGACAATCCCGCCAAAGGTTCCCACGAATACCGCGACTACCTCATCCGCGCCTTCAACGAAGACATCGGCTTCGATCAACTCCTGCGTGAACAACTCGCCGGAGACCTCCTGCCGAAGCCACGCATCCACGCGAAGGCGCAGACCAACGAAAGCCTCATCGGGCCGATGTTTTACCATCTCGGCGAGCATCGCCACGGCAGCAGCCTCATGTTCAACGGCATCCATCAGGAGATGGTGAACAACAAGATCGACGCCTTCTCGAAGGCCTTCCTCGCCACCACCGTCGCCTGCGCCCGTTGCCACGATCACAAGCTCGAAGCCGTCTCGCAGCGCGACTACTACGCGCTCGCCGCCATGTTCACCACGCCGCGCTGGACCTCGCGCGTCATTGATGCTCCAGACAAGAACGCCGCCGCCATCGCGCAGCTCAAACAACTGCGCCAAGGCATCCGCGGTGAACTCGCCGCGCTCTGGACAAGGAAAGGCGCTTTCCAAGCGCCCACACTCAAAGCTTGGGCGGTTCAAAACCGCCCCTCCTTGGAAAACGCGAAGCCGCAGGACATCGCGTATCCGCTGGCCCGCCTGCTGAATGACACGCTGTGGCTCACACCCCAAAATCTACGTGCCACAGCACAGCACACGACCTTCATCATCGACAAAGATCACTCCATTCTCGCCACAGGCACCACGCCGGACAAAGACAGCTACACGGTGAACTTCACCACCGAGCCAGGCGCAGTCAGCGAGATGCAGCTTGCAGCGCTCACGCATCCCACCTTGCCCGAGCGCGGCCCGGGTCGCACGAATCGCGGCAACTTCGTGCTCAATGACCTCCGCATCGAATTGAAGCCTCGCCTCGCCGATGGCAGCACGGGCGCAGCGAAGCAAATCAAGCTCGCCACCGCACGCGCCAGCTATGCGCAGCCCGGCTACGAAGTGGAAGGCCTGCTGAAGCCTGCCACAGGCCGCCGAGGCTGGGCAGTGGGACTCGCACCGCAGAGCATGGATCACACCGCGCGTTTCACCTTCACCGAGGCCGTCGAACTACCGCATGGCGGCGACTGGACGATCACGCTGGACCACTCGTATGGCACCGATCATCTGCTGGGGCGCTTCCGCATTTCGATGGGCCGCGAAGTGGCCTCGACCACCGATGCTGCTCAAACCGCTCGCTGGCAGGAACTGGCCGCCGAATGGCAAAAAGCTCGCGAAACGGCAAAAACAAGGAACGGCGCTTTTCAAGCGCCCTGGGCGATCACCAACCGCCCTTCCATGGGTTGGGTCTTTGAAGGCGAAGGCATCGAAAATGGCCAAACCGACGACGGCACGCCCCTCATCGCCCTCGGGGGCGAAAACGTCGTCGCAGGCTTGTTGCCGCGTGGCTGGCATTCGCACGCTTTGAGCTCGAAACTGCCCGGAAGCCTGCGCATGCCGCCGCAGCATCTCGTTCCAGGCAAGTTCGTGAGCCTTAACCTCGCTGGAGGCGAGTTTGGCGGTCATCTCGTCGTCGATGACCACGCCTTCCAAAACGAAACCATCGCGTTTTACACGAACCCCAAGCCGCATTGGCGCTCCTACACCGACGCCGAGCTAAAAAACGGAGCGCAGCAGGTCACCATCGAGTTTTGCACCTCCTCGCTGAATCCGAACTTCCCGCCACGCACCGGTTTGGCCAAGGGCCTCAAAAACGACGATTTCGGCCACGACAAACGAAGCTGGCTCAGCATCACCGGCATCGTCACGCATGACACCGCCGGCACGCCGCAAGATGAACTCGATGCCTTCGCCAGTTTGTATCCCAACCAGGCCGCCACGCCTTGGGAAAGCATCGCCGCGTGGTTCAATGCCGCCGTGAGCCGCTGGTGCGAAAATAAACCCCTTCCTGGCGACCGTGAAGTGCTCGATTGGCTCATCGCGAATGGCTTGCTGCCCAACAAAGCTGAATCCAGCACTAAGCTCGCACAATTCATCGCCGACTATCGCCGCATCGAGTCCGGCATCGCCTTCCCACGCACGGTGAACAGCATGGACGAGCGCGATGTGATGCCCGTGAAGTATCCGCTCAACGTCCGCGGCAACGTGGACACCACCGGCGAGCTCATTGAGCCCGCCTCAATGAAAATGCTGCATGGCGAACGCATCACCAACCGCCTCGCCCTCGCCGAATCGCTGCTGCATCCCGAGCATCCGCTCACCGCCCGTGTCTATGTGAACCGCGTGTGGCAGTGGATCTTCGGCACCGGCCTCGTCGCCACACCCGATGACTTCGGCCGCCTCGGCGACAAACCCTCGCACCCCGAACTGCTCGACTGGCTCGCCCGCGAGTTCATCCGCGAAGGCTGGTCCACGAAGCAACTCGTGCGCAAACTCGTGCTCAGTCAAACCTTCCGCCAAGGATCCGGGAACAGCTCAAGGAAGGGCGCTTTTCAAGCGCCCACGGCGGTTGCAAACCGCCGCTCCTTGGATGTCGATCCCTACAACCGCCGGCTCTCCTTCTACCCCACGCGTCGCCTCGAAGCCGAGTCCATCCGCGATTCCCTGCTCGCTGTCTCCGGCCAACTCGATCCCCAACTCTATGGCCGCCCCATCCTGCCGCTTCGAACTGCCGAGGACGGCGCCAAGCGCCTCTTCGCCGGCCCGCTCGACGGCCACGGTCGCCGCTCGATCTACCTGCAAATGTCCATCATGGACCCACCGAAGTTTTTGACAGGCTTCAACCTCCCCGACCTCAAACTGCCCACCGGCCGCCGTGATGTGACCAACGTGCCCTCGCAAGCGTTGATCATGCTCAATGATCCATTTGTGAATGCCATGGCCAAGGCGTGGGCGGAGAAGTTGGTGAAAATCGAAAGCAGCGAGGAAGAAGTCGTTCGCCTCATGTTCCGTCAGGCCTATGCACGCGATCCAAGCGATACCGAGCTGCAACGCTGGCTCAAGGAGGGGCGGTTTTTAACCGCCCAAGGAGGGGCGATTTCCAACCGCCCCGAGGCGCTTGAAAAGCGGCTATCCTTAGAAGGCCTGCAGGCTCTCGCTCACGCCATCTTCAACACCAAAGAGTTCATCTATTATCGTTAACCAAGGAGGGATGCTTTTTAAGCGCCCACAGGCGGTTAAAAAACCGCCTCTCCTTGTTCATCGCCATGTCACCGAAATTCTTCAACCCCTGGCGCGAGATTGATCGCACGCACAACCATCTGCCACATTGGCAGCAGGAAGGTGCATCGTATTTCGTGACATGGCGGTTGACGGACTCGCTGCCGAAAGCGCTGCTCGATCTGCATTACCACGAGTGCGAGCAGTGGATTCGTTTGCATCCAGTGCCGTGGGATGAAACGACGGAGAAGGAGTATCACCAGCTCTTCTCCACGCGCATGGATCAGTGGCTGGATCAAGGCCACGGCTCCTGCATTCTACGCACGCCCGCACACGCAGAGGTCGTGGCGGGCGCTTTGCATCACTTCGAAAGTGAACGCGTGGCTTTGATCAGCTTTGTGGTGATGCCCAACCATGTGCATGTGCTCTTAACGCTGAAACCCGAGTGGAAGCTGGAGGAAATGATTCACTCATGGAAACGCCACTCCGCCAACGAGATCAATCGCCAGTGTGGCGACACCGGTGCGCTATGGATGAAGGACTACTTTGACCGCCTGATCCGTGACCGCGCGCACTTGAACAATTGCGTCCGCTACATCCGTAACAATCCAACCAAGGCCCGACTTCGTGCTGGGGAATATGCACTCTATGAATCTCCTTTCGCTCAAAGCATCCTCTGACCAAGGAAGGGCGCTTTTTAAGCGCCCAGGGCGGTTGCAAACCGCCCCTCCCTGTTGCTCCCGCCGCCAAGTTTTGGCCTCCGCTTCCGCAGGATTCGGCATGCTCGCTCTCCGTGCGATGGCCGGGATGCCGCTGCACAATCGCGCACGAGCCAAGAACATCATCTTCTGCTTCATGGACGGCGGGCCGAGCCATGTGGACACCTTTGACCCGAAATCGATGCTCAAGAAGCACGAGGGCAAGGCCATCGGTGAGAGCGCGGTGACGAAGCGCTCGCAGTCAAACGCGGGACGCGTGTGGATGGGCAGCCCGTGGAAGTTCAAGCAACGCGGTCAAAGCGGCCTGTGGGTGAGCGATCTGCTCCCAAATATCGCACAGGTCGTGGACAAACTCTGCGTGGTGCGTTCGATGGTCGGCGAACTGCCTTTGCATGGTCAGCAGAACCTGTTGCTGCACACCGGACGCATCCTCGGCCAGGCACCGAGCTTTGGCGCATGGGTTTCGTATGGACTCGGCACGGAGAACGCGAACCTGCCCGGCTACGTCGTGCTCAACAACGACTGGGTGCCCAATGGCGGCCTTGAAAACTTCGGCAGCTCATTTTTACCCGCCAGTCATCAGGCCACGATGGTTCGCGCGAAAGGTGTGCCAGTCGATAACATCGCGCCGCAGGACGCCGCGACCATCCAGCGCCGCAAACTCGCCTTGCTGGCCGAACAAGACGCCGAATTTGCCGCCAGCACCTCCGATGCGCGAGCTATCGAAGGTGCCATCGCGAACTACGAGACCGCCTTCCGCATGCAAAGCGCCGTGCCGGACATCGCCGACATCAGCCGCGAGCCCGAGCACATCCGCAAACTCTACGGTCTCGATTCCACCGACGAACACCAGCGCTTCTACGCCACGCAGGCGTTGCGAGCTCGCCGATTGGTCGAAGCCGGCGTGCGCTTCGTCGAGATCACCTGCCCCAGTTTTGACGGCAACAACTCCCCCTGGGACCAGCACGGCCTCCTGAAGCAAAACCACGAAAAAAACGCCCGCATCACCGATCAAAGCGTCGCCGCGCTCATCACCGATCTCGATCAGCGCGGCCTGCTCGATGAAACCATCGTCCTCTGGGCTGGTGAGATGGGCCGCACGCCGCACACCCCGAAAATCAGCGCTACGGCGGGCCGCGACCACCACGTAAACGGCTACAGCCTCTTCATGGCCGGCGGCGGCTTCCAAGGCGGCATGACCTTTGGCGAAACCGATGAATTCGGCAACGCCGTCGCCAGCAACCCCGTCAGCATCCACGACATCCACGCGACGCTGCTGCATCAAATGTCACCGATGTGCATGGGCGTGTGATTGGCGAATTGCTAGGCTGACTCTGCGGCGGCAATCATCCGATCAAACTGGCGCTCTACCTCGCGAATCGTCTCCGCATCGAGTTTGAAGCCCACCGGGCCGCGCACGAGTGTGTTTTTGAAGATGCCCTGCCGCACAAGCAGATGCTTCTCCACGGCCAAGAAGCCGTCCAGGCTCGTCTGCATCGAAACCAACGCCGCCAGCGGCCCGTGAATGCGATCCGCCCTCTCCGCATCGCCTGCCTCCAGCGCTTTCCAAAGCGGCACAAGGCCCCGAATCAAATCCGCACCCGGCATCGTGCCCACCACGCCGCGCTTGAATGAATCCACCAGCGCAATGCCACCCGTGCCCTCAAACACCCGGGCGCGGCCCTTCGTTGCATCACGCAACTCGCTCAACTTTGGCCCGATGGGAGAAGCTTCCGGCTTGTACTGCACACGCTCCGGTCCGAACTCGTCCAGCAGTCGCGCCTGCATTGCGATGGGCATCGGCTTGCCCACATACCCGCTCGCATCCTGCACGATCACAGGAATGCGGATCGCCTCAATGATGCGCGTGTAATAGGCCAGCAACTCGCTTTCGCCGATGCCGATGGAGACCGGCGGAATCGCCATCACTGCATCCGCGCCCACGCCTTCCGCGTGCTTCGCATAACGTTCCGCCACCTTCGATGACTCCGCGCCCACGCTGATCACCACCACACCGCGCTCCTTGCCGAATCGGCACGCCGCAGCCGCCAGTTGCTCTCTCTCATCACTATCCAGCCGCAACGTCTCCGACACCATTGCCATCACGATCCCATTCGCCCCACAGTCGTATAGCCACGCGATCTCGCGTTCGAGCGTTTCGAGATCAATCGTCTCATCCTCCAGCCAGGGAGTCTGAAAAACCGGCAGGACACCGCGGAGTTCGTGTTTGTTCGTCATAGTTTAAAAATCACCAGAGCAGTTTCCCGCCATCCAGCACCAAAACACTGCCCGTCATGAAGCTGCTGGCCTCGCTGGCCAGGTATAGCGCCAGCGGGCCGATTTCCTCCGGGCGGCCCCAGCGGCCCATCGGAATGCTGGCGGCCACTTCGCCTTCAAACTCGGGCTTTTCCTCGATCCAGCGACGATTCGCATCGGTCAGGAAGGGACCGGGCGCGATGGCGTTCACCGTGATGCCATGCACCGCCCAATCGGCGGCCACGGCCTTCGTGAACATGGTGAGTGCGCCTTTGGAGGCCTCGTAGCTGCGACCGCGCATCGCCTTGCCAGGCCAGAGGGCGTTGATGGAGGCGATGTTGATGATGCGGCCCCACTTTCGCGGGATCATCGCCCCGCCGAGGCGTTTCGTGAGGATGAAGGCCTGCGTGAGGTTCAAGTCGATGATCCGCTGCCAGTCCTCCAGCGCCAGATCCTCCGTCGGCGTGTTGATGCGACGACCGCCGACATTGTTGATGAGAATGTCGATGGGCGCGTGCTCCTTCAGCACGACGTCACACAATCTCTCCGCCTCCGCAGGCTTCGAGAGATCGGCTTGGATGCAGGTCACAGCATAGCCGTCGTGAATGAGCTCCTCCGCAGCCTTGGCGAGGTTCTCTTCACTAGATCCGGTGATGATGATCTGCGCTCCAGCCTGACCCAAGGCTCGCGCCATTTCCAAACCAAGCCCGCGTGATCCACCCGTGATCAACGCACGGCGTCCGGTGAGATTGAAGCGGTCCAAAACTGACATGAAAACAGATCGGTGCAGCGCAAAGAGTCTTTCAGGCGTTTGCGCCGTCATGTGCGCAGTCAAAAACGTGCGGCATTCATCCAGACGGCCTCTCGATGGTGAAAAGATTGACGCCCGGCCCTCGAAGCGGGTAAAAACACCGCATGCATCGGCTTGTCTTCGCGCTCGGACTTCTGCTTTTCGCCCTTCAGGCCCCGGCGCAGGAGCGCCGACTGCCGGTGCTCTCGGCGAACCTCGACGCGCTGCTGAACTTCGCGCAATTGTGGCAGTGGAGCTCGGAGGATTTTGAAAAAGCTTACGTCGTGAAGTTGGCCGACCCGGAACAGCAGGAGAAGCCGCCGCAGTTTGAGTGGGTGAACGCCACGAAGGAGCGCGCCCGCTTTTCCCGCAAAATGTACAGCAACGTGGACACGAAGCTGACGATGTTTGGCGGGTCGATCCGGCTGGAGGAGGCGATTGTGGAGTTTGTGAACGGCAAGGCGGCGCGGGCGACAGTGTCGTTTTATAATCGCGGTGACTCGGGGGACATCGAGGTGGCGGACTTTGACCGCATCCTCAAAACGATCGGTCAGAACCTCGGGCAGGTGACCAAAGTGGCCCCAAAACGACAGCTCATGTCCGCCAACGCGGCGCTGCCGGTGACGAGCTGGATGTGGAGTGCGCCCACGGGCATCGCGCTGCTGGAGCACAATGACTACCAGACCTCGAAGCCAGAGTTCCTGCGCCTGAAGCTGGCCGCGCCGAATCAGGCGGACTGGAGCATGGGCAAGATGGCCGTGGGCGTGCAGCGCATGGAGCTCATCAAGCGCGTCACCAAAACGCCGGAGGGAGACGTTTACATCGCCGGCGTGCCGATGGTGGACCAGGGGCAGAAGGGCTACTGCGTGGCGGCAAGCTGCCAGCGCCTGTTTGAGTACATGCGCATCCCCTGCGACCAGCACGAGATGGCGAAGCTGGTGAGCGTGGACGCTGAGAGTGGCGCGAACGTCTTCGACATGCAAAAGAGCCTCTCAAAGATCGACAGCGCCTTCAAGGTGACCTTCAAAGCGCTGGTGAACCCGGAGCAGTACTACACCGCCGGCCGCAAGCGCCGCGTGTCCGAGAAAGCCTTCATCGCCGATGTGAAAGCGCACATCGACCGGGGCGTGCCGCTGCTGTGGGGGCTTGCTCTTGGCCAGAAGCCGGAAGATCCGCCGCTGCCGATGGGCGGGCAGGTCAGCGGCGGCCACATGCGCCTGGTGATCGGCTACAATACGGCCAAGAACCAACTGCTCTTCACCGACTCCTGGGGCGCAGGCCATGAGCTGAAGCGCATGGCGATGCTGGACGCCTACGATGTGACGATGGGCCTGTACTCGATGGCCCCGAGCGGCTTCTGAAGCCGCGCCTCACAGCCCGCCGAGCTTGCAGATGCGCTCCCAGTGCTGCGCCTCGACCTGGGTGATGGAAAGGCGGTTTCCACGGCGCAGGATGAGCATGTCGGCCAGCTTGGGATCGGCGCGCAGCATGTCGAGCGTGACGAAGGTCTTGAAGTCGGCCTCCCACTTCACATCCACCATCAGCCAGCGCGGTTCCTCGCGCTTGCTGCCGGCGTCGAAGTATTCGGAGGACGGATCAAACTGGGTGTGATCGGGATAGGCCTCCTTGACGATTTTCACCACGCCCGCGATGCCCGGCACGGCGCAACTGGAGTGGTAGAAGAGCCCCAGATCTCCCACGGCCATTTGATCCCGCATCATGTTCCGCACCTGATAATTCCGCACCCCGTTCCACGGCTCCGTCTTCTTCGGGCGGGCCTTCAGATGATCGAAGGAAAAGACATCGGGTTCGGATTTGAGGAGCCAGTGATTCATGGGAATGGCCCACGGAATACACGGGACAGAACGAAAGGGAAAGTGAACATGCTGATCACACTGTGATCAGCCGGTTGCGGGCCGTGATGGGCCAGCGCTCGGTCGTTTGGCCGTCTTCGATGATGTAGGCCTCGCCGTGCATGGAAACGGTGGGGCAGACGTGGCGTGGGAGACCGTGGAGAGCTTGGCCGATGGTGAATTCGTGGGCGCGTTCGGTTTCGAGGACGAGGTGCTCCTCGCTTTGCATGAGGGCGACGGCATCGGGCAGTTCTTCGAAGCGGACGCGGGGATGTGGGTTCTCGGGGGCGACGGATTTATGGCCGAGGTCGAGCGTGATGCGGTTTTTGCCGGGTTTGCTGATGACGCGGGCCAGCAGCACGGCGGCGGGCTGAAAGGGTAGGTCAGCGGGATATTTGTCGCCATAACCAAAGTCCCACAGCACGGTGGTGCCGGGGCTGAGAGTGCGGTCGGGATAAGTGGCGTGAATGCCGAAGGTGGGCGAGCCACCGGCGACGAGTTCCTTCACAATGATGCCTTCGCCCTGCAAACGGCAGCGGAACTGCAGCACAGGCTCGAAAGCGGCATCACAGCGCTCACGACGAACGTCGAGGCTGTCATCGTGAATGTGGCCGTCGTAGGCGTGCAGGCCGCGGAATTGGAGGCGCGGAGTGTCCTTGATCGCATGGGCGAGGATGGCAGCCTCATCTCCGGGAAAGATGCCGGTGCGGGACATGCCGCAGTCGAGTTCCAGATAAACACCCAGGGTGACATTGTGCTGTTGCGCGGCGGAGGCGAGGAAACGGACGGTGTCCACGTCATCGACAATGCTGGAGAACTGCGTGTCTGGGAACTTGAGCGCAAGCTCGGCGAGACGATGCGCATTGATGCCGACACAAGGCATGGCGAGCAGCACGTCGGCAGCACCAACAGCAGCGCACATCTCCGATTCGGCGATGGTGGAGGTTTTGAACTGCGTGATGCCGAGTTTGAGCTGCATGGCGATGATCTCCGCCGTTTTGTGCGTCTTCACATGCGGACGCAGCCGCTGGGGATCGCCCGCGATCTTGAGCATGAGCTGAAGATTGTGCTCGATGCGACTGCGGAAGAAGAGCAGTGCGGGAGACGGGATGTCAGCTTCGTTTTCGACGTGGAACCAGGCAGGAGACATGATGATTGGGATCTAAGTGATCGAGAGATTGATCTGAATTCGTTCAACGAAACAGATTTCCCAAATGAACGCGATCAAAACTTGTTTTTGCCCGTCTATTCCTCCGCTACCTCGCCACGCGGGAGTCGGTCTCCCCAAAACGTCGCGACAAGCAGACTGGTGAGAGCGAGGAGAGCGAGGCCGTTGAGGACGTGGAAGTTGGTGACCCAGAAGCTTTTGCCAGTGAGGATCACGAAGATGCCCAGCGAGACCTGCACCGCGGGCAAGAACATGAGCAGCGTGGCGGCCAGACGGACGCGCGGCAGAGTGATGAGCCAGACACGGGCACGAACGGCCACAAAGATAATGAGCAGCGCCACGAAGAAGCCCCAGTATTTGTGCGCGAAGAGCAGAAACACATCGGGTGGCGAGGTGGGCGGCAGCCACTGGCCCTTGGTGGTCAAAATATCGCTGGCTGCCAAATGTGCGCGCTGGGTGTGACGCAGTGTGGCCCCGAGCACAAGCTGGCCGAAAACGCAGAAGAACAGCGTGAGCGACCAAAATCGTGCCTGGAAGGCGGCTTTGGGACCCAGCACGAGCCGTCCCTCGGTCCAGGTGCGGCTGGAAGCGAAGGCGATGAAGACAAGCAGGCAGTAGAAGACCTGGCCGAGCGTGCCGTGAGTGACCCCGAGTGGATCGGACATTTTGACGACACGCAAACCGCCCAGGGAGGCCTGCAGGACCACGAGCAGCAGGGCGAGCGTGGTAAGGCCACGCAACAACGGCCAGCGCTGGCTGTACCATTTCAAAACGAGCCACAGTATGCCTAGAACGCCGATGAACACGGCCGTTTTGAGCGCTCCCATGAAAATCAGCACGAGAAATCCGCCGGCGCAGAGCACAATGCCGACACCTTCGACCAAGCCAGGCCGGAACCTAGCGAACTGCCAGTAGTACATGCCCAGCACAAGAAAACCAATGGTGGTGGCGATCCAACGATGGCCGTGCTCCAACAGTAGCGCGGGCACTTTGTACCATCCCTCGGGATTGATCTTCCCGTAACAGAGTGGCCAGTCAGGCACGGCGAGTCCAACGTCCTCGGTCGTCACCGCCGCTCCCCACCAGATAAGGGCCACGCCGACGGCAAGGGTGAACAGCGAGTAGTGATGAAAAGCGCGTGAGTGCATGACAATGAAATCATGAACGAGTGGCTAAAGCAGAAGGGCAAAATAATGAGATCATTATTTTGCCCTTCGGTGCTGCCATCCATGAGGATGGAGGATCAATTGGCGGCGGTCTTAGGAGCGGCGGCTTCCGTGGTCTTCTTGAGCGCGGAGGCGGCCTGTTCCTTGGCCCAGTCGTCGTATTCTTTGGCATCGACGACTTCGAGGATGGCCTTCATCTGGGCGTGGCCTGGACCGCAAAGCTGTCCGCAAATGATGTCCCAACTGCCGGTTTTCGTCGGCTTGAACCACATGTGGCTCTTCACGCCAGGCGTGGCGTCCTGTGCGGCACGCATCGGCACGAGGGCGAGATTGTGAATCACGTCCTTGGAGGCGACATCGACAATGACTGGGCGACCGACTGGGAGTTTCATGGTGCCAGGGTTGACGAAGTCATCCTTGCCGTTCGGATCGTGCAGATCCTTGCCAGTGGTGTTGGTGGCACCGTTCACATTGCGCATGTCCCAGGTGCTGAGCATCATGTCGTCACCGGGATACTGGAAGTTCCAGAGGAATTTCTCACCGAGGGCACGCATGCGGATGGTGTCTGGGGAGGTCGGGTATTCGTCGGCTTGGCGGGACCAGAGAGGGAAGGCAAAACCGAGCAGCAGGATGGCCTCAACGATGACCACGCCGATTTCGATGTGGGTCGTGGCATGACCACGCACACCGTGATAATCGGCGCGGTCTGTTTTCTTCTGACGGAAGCGGTAAAACGCGATGGCAAGGAAGATGGACCAGCCGACGCCAAGGACGACCATGAACCAGTGGACGAAGCCAAGCATGTGATCCACGAGGCCGCCATGTTCAGAGGCGTTCGGGGTTTGACCGATAAATTCATTGATCCAGGAGAGGTTCATAGCGAGGAGGGTGAAAAAAGGTGTTTCAGACGGCAGGGTGCATGCTGGCGTATTTACGCTGGCGGCGGACCATGGAAAAGACGATGCCGGTGGCACAGGCGAACATGAAGGCGAGGAAGCCTAGCATGACGAGAATGGCGAATCCCTGAGCCTGACCGACGAGGCTACCCTTGTCAGCCATGCAGGTGGCACAGGCGAGAATGGTGGAAGGCACGGAAATCATGGTCAGACGATGATGGTGCGCATTTTTTTGACGAGATACCACACGCCGTAGCCCAGGAGGAGGAGGCAGAGAAGACCGGCGTAAGGCTTGAGGACGATGGCACCAGAACGCGAGGCATCCTCCGGCAGGAAGTGCATCCACAGCCAGAATCCGGCGTCGCACAGAATGGCGAAGGCCAGAAAGACTATGTGGAAGTGCTTGAGGGACATGACGGCGGCGTTGGTTGCTACTCGTTACGATTGTAGAAGCCCTCAAAGACCAGCGGATCCTGGGCGGAGAGAATAAAAAGCACGAACAGCACGATGGCGAAGGCCACCGTGAAGGCGAGCACCTTGTAGATGACGGGGCGCTCGTGGTTGAGATGCATGAAGATCAGCGCGACGAGGCTGGCCTTAAAGGTCGCCACAATCATGCCGACAAGGATGTTCAGGCCGTGGGTAGGCAACTCAACGGTGGAAAGCCACACCGTGAAACCAGACAGCGCCAGCAAGGCGATGCCGATGATGATGTACTTCCGGACGGATTTCTGGATTTCTTCGATGTTGTCAGACATGACGCGGGGAAAGTGAGAGGTGAGATGTAAGAAGTGAGCGTCTTACAGGAGGTACAGCAGGGGGAAGAGGAAGATCCAGACCAGATCGACGAAGTGCCAGAACAGGCCGCCGACCTCGACGCGGTTGGCGAGATGCTCGGGGTCTTCACGCAGCATTCTGCCGTTGAAGAACAGGAAGTAAGCAAGCACCCCTGCCCCAGCGACGACGTGCAAGCCATGCAGGCCCGTCAGTGTGAAATAGATGGCGTAGTAGGTGTTGAGCTTGGGCGTGAAGTTGGAGAAGAAGGTGATGTCCTTCTTTTCGATCACCACGGTGGGATGATACGCCTCGTGGCCGTGGGAGTCAGCCGGAGCGTGGGCCTCGGCACCGTGCTTGCCGCCATGGGCTTCGCCAGCAGCGGGGGGCTCGGCCGAGTGGAACTCCTTGAAGAACAGGGACTCCTTTTGTAGCGTGGCGGACTTCGCCTTGTCACGCGTCGGATACTTTTTCTCGAAATCGGCGATATGATGGTCGCGGTTGGCGACAAAGGCTTTCTGCCATCCCTCACCGAGGTAACGGTGGTCGAAGGCGAGCGATTGTTCAGACTGCGCGACCGCACGGGTATCGACGCCATCGACCTCCAGCGTCATCTTGTCATCCACCAGCTTGCCAGTCGCAATGGTGCCATCAACGAAAGTGAGGCTGGTGTCCGTGTATCCGAAGAATTGGGAAGGTTTGGCCGCAATCTTCAGCGGAGCCGAGGGAATCAGCTTCACCTTGGTGTCGGAGAGGCTGTGATAATTTTTCGCGATGGTAAGCTTCCGCGCCGCTTCGTATTTGGCGAAGTCAGTGGTGGCTACGGAGGCCGCTTTTTCAGCAGCTTCGATCATTTTGGCACGCTCATCCTGCATCTTGGCAAAAGCGGCGTCACGCATTGATTTGCGCAACTCTCCGAAGGTGGCTTTGTTGAGCTCCTTCTCTTCACCGGAGGGGAATTTGAACTTCGGCACATCGCCAACGACACTGCTGAGCACGTGATTGACGGGATCGGCATCGACCGCTTTGTTGGAGCCAACAATGGTGAGTTCCAGAGCGTCCACATTCTCAAACTTAACCTGATAACCGTGCGGAAGGTGGCCGGTGAGGATGGTGCCGTCAGTGAGCTTGACCGCGTAGTGCTGGAACTTCTTGGCGTACTCCATGCTCTTGTTCACCATGAAGATCGCCGCGCAAGCGATGGTGGCGAGCATGCAGAGCTTGTACTGGGTGTATTTGCGCAGCTTGATCGAAGCCCACGCCATGACCACCGTGACTGAGGAGATGATGAGGAAGACCGTGTTCCAGAAGCCAAGCTTCACATCCAGGTCCCAAACAGGCCATGGATAGTCCGCGCCGACACGCAGGAAGATGTAGGCAGAGAACAGACCGCCGAAGAGCATGACTTCGGAGGCCAGGAAGAGCCAGATGCCGATCTTGGCGTTGTAAAGGCCGGTATCAGGCCGGGAGGTGACGGTGTATGGAATGTCCATCTCGGTTCAGAAGTTCGAATTTCGCGATTAGTGCTTAGCGAGGGCTTTGTCAGCGGTGGGTTTCGTTTCCGGTTTACCCTGCTCTGTTTCCCACTGCGGGAAGAAGTCAGCGCCGTGGCCGGGCACGCTGTACTCGTAAGGGCCACGATGGGCGACGGGTTCAAAGAGGAAATTGCCATGCGGTGGTGGCGTCGGTGTGGCCCATTCCAAGGTGGTGGCGCCCCAGGGATTGTCGTTCTCGATTTTTTTGCCGCCCTTGATGCTGAACCAGAAATTGATGATGAACGGCACCTGGCCGAGGGCGAGAATGAACGCACCGACAGACATCACGATGTTCAGCGAGAGCATGTTGTCCGGAATGTTGAAGCCGAAGAAGCCACCGATGTTGTGGGTCAGCGTCGTGCTCCAGTTCTGGAATCCAGAAGTGTTTTCAAAGTACTTGCCACCGTCATACCACCGGCGGTGGAAGCCTGCCATGCCTTGGATAAACATCGGTGCAAAGACGAGGTTCATTCCAATCAGTGAGGGCCAGAAGTGCCACTTGCCGAGGCGGTCGCTCATGAAACGTCCTGTGATCTTGGGGTACCAGTGATAGACGCCTGCGAACAGGGCGAAAATGGTTCCCGGAGCCACCACATAGTGGAAGTGGCCAATGACGTAGTAGGTATCATGAAGGGCAAGGTCGATGAACGCAAAGGCCAGAGGCAGGCCGGTGAGACCACCGATGCCGAACATCGGAAGGAAGGCCGAAGCGAATAACATCTGTGTGTTGAAACGGATGGAGCCGCCCCAAAGTGAAACCATGAGGCAGGTCAGCAGCACGACCGAGGGCACAGAGATGAGCACAGTGGTGATTTGGAAGTAGGTGGACATCATCGTGCCCATGCCGGTGAGGTACATGTGATGCGCCCAGACCAGGAAGCTGAGGAAGCCCAGCGTAAGCACGCCATAGACCAGTGACTTGTAACCCCAGAGAGGGCGACGCGCGTTGCAGGGAATGACGTCACTCAAAATGGCAAAGGCTGGCAAAATAAGCACATACACCTCGGGATGGGCGAGAAACCAGAACAGATGCTGGTAGAGCAGCGGACTACCGCCGCCAGAGATGTCGAGATGCTTGCCACCTTCCATCAAGCCTGTGGGCAGGTAGAAGGAGGAGCCAAACACACGATCAGAAAGCTGTAGGATGGCAGCGACTTCGAGCGGTGGGAAAGCCAGCAGCAGCAGGAAGGCGATGACAAACATGGCCCAGCAGAAGAAAGGCATCTTCATCCAGGTCATCCCTTTAGTGCGCAGGTTGATGATGGTAGCGATGAAGTTGACGGAACCGAGCAATGAAGCGGAGATGTTGAACACCATCGCCGTGAGCCACCAAGTATGGCCGTGCGCCCAGACGCTGGTCACGCCGATGCCAGTGGTGGAGGCGAGCGGCGAATACATAGTCCAACCGGTCTGCACTGGACCGGTGCCGACGAAGAAGCTGTAAACCATCAGCACGCCACTGATGAAGAAGAACCAGTAGCTCAGCATGTTCAGTTTCGGAAAAGCCATGTCGATAGTGCCGATCTGCAAGGGCATCACGAAATTACCAAAGGCGGCGAAACCAAGCGGCACGATGCCGAAAAACACCATGATGGTACCGTGCATGGCACCAAGCATGTTGTAGATCTCACCGTTGAGGGAGCCGTCCGCGTTCATCCAGCGACCAAACATGGACTCAAAGGCATCTCCCAGGCCAGGAATGGCACGTATTTCCGCGATGGCAGGCAGCGGGACGCCCGGGTAGGCGATGCTCCAGCGCATGAGCAGCATGAGGAAAAAGCCGAACAGCAAAAAAAGCAGGCCGGTGATGCCGTACTGGATGCCGATGGTCTTGTGATCAGTGGACCAGACGTACTTCCTCAGGAAGCCCGGCTCATGATGGTCGTGCGCATGATGGTCTTGCGCGTGTTCGTGGGAGGTGGCGGCGGCGCTCATGGGGTCGTTGTAAGTTCAGAGTTCAGGGTTCAAAGTTGAAAGGCCTGCGTGAAGTCGAACTCGAAATCAGCAGTGGCTTTGCCATTACGGACAGTGATGGTCTGGGACAAATTTTGGGCAAATTGCGGATGCCAAGCCTCGATGACGTAAACGCCATCGGGCAGAGCACGGCTGATCTCGTAACTTCCGTCAGCAGCGGAAACGGCAGCGTGAATGCCTTCATGAACAAACACCCACGCTTTCATCCAACGATGAACGTCACATTCAAGGCGGTAGATGCCAGGTGTGTTGAATGTGCGCACATTTTCATCGCCACGTGAAGGCTGGCCGATGTTGTCGATGTTGTCACCCTTGCCACGCGTGCCAGCCTCGTGGCGGGCGATGCGGATGTTGTGGAAGGTGAGGTCGCTGTTGCGAAAGCGGACGTTCTGGCCTGGCTGGACCGCCAGGGTGTGCGGAGAGAACTCACAACCTGTCTGGTCAATGAGAGGCGTCACTTCAGGAAGATTGCTGGCACGCTGCGATCCGCGCACGGTGATCACTGCGTCGGCCAAGGCACCGTCCGCCGTCACTCGCCAGGTCGAATCAACAATCTCGCCATGGCCGGTGCAAAAAGGATTGCCGCCGACATCGACGAGCTTGCGCAGAGCCTTGGTGCCCGCGCCTTTGAGTGTGACCTTGCCGGTGATGCTCGATTGGGTAGCAATTTCAACCGCAGGACTCAGCGGCGCGGATGCGTGCTGGGAGGCAGAATCTGCCACTTTTCCGCAGGCGGACGTGCTGAGGGTCATCAGGACCAATGCGCCTTTGAATCCAGCTTCCAGGCTTCCTCGCATCACTGCCACCCAAGACTCGCTACTTCCAAGAGCAGAAGTAGGAGGAAGAGTAGGAGGTAGATGTCGCGTGGCGGACATGTGGCGAATTACTTGGCCGGTGCGGCTGCCGCAGTGGCTCCAGGGCCTGCGGTGATCTCGCCGGGCACGTTTTTGTCGGCAAAGGGCTTCAGTTCCGCTTCGGTCCACTGCGTGGCGCGCTTTTCCTCGTCGCGGATTTTCTGCACCATCTCCTTGGTGACCATGGTGCCTTCATTGCCCCAGTTATTGCGGATGTAAGTCAGCACATTGGCGAGATCCTGGGAGGACATCGCCGCGCCGAAAGCCTGCATTCCTCCGGGGGTGTTGTAACCCTGGCCTTTGACAGTGATCGCACCAACGAGGCCGTGCTGAACCACACGCACGAGGCGCTCGGTGCCGCCATTGACCCACTCAGAACCTGCCAGAGGCGGGAACTGTCCGGGAATACCACCACCGTTGCCTTGATGGCAACCGCCGCAGACGGCATAACCACTCGCGCCTTTTTTCATGGCAAGAGCAAAGGGATCAAGCGCTGCGCCAGCATCACCCGCGCCTGGACGTGGGTCGCCACCACCAGAACTGACCACTGAGAACGGATTACTGACATCGAAACTCCAGCCACCAGCCATCGGGCCGAGTTGACCGCCGGCGATGATGGCGACGAGCATGAGCAAAAACACAGCCCACAGCGGTGCGGGCTGGCTTTCGGGGGGAAGATCGGCCTTCTCGCGCTTCACGGCGGAGTGAAGTCGGTCAAGATCGGTGCTGTCAGGATGGGCGGGGGCGCTCATGGGGCAAACGGGTCGCGAGAGGGGCTATTTTTTGGCTGGGGAGGCGGCGACTGCCGCGCTCTGGCCGGGAACGGGATAATCTCTCTTCAAAGAGAGGAGGTATTCGACAAGGCGGTCAGCCTCGGGGGTCGGAACGACTTCATAACCCGCAGGCGGCGCGAATTTCTTCGACAGCTTCAGAGCACGGTCAGAAGGAGGACCCTGGATCTTCTGCAACTTGTAGAGCTGGGTGTAGGCGGGCATCGTGCTCCAGTCATGCACAGAACGCGGTGCGTAGAAGTGAACGTGAAGCGCAGCGGCTTCGGGGGCGCGCCAGCCGAAATTGGTGAGGTCCGGTCCCACACGCTGGATGCCAAGCAGAGCGTATTTCTCACTGAGGTAGTCACGCAACACGTTCGAACGAGCGGCGACAGGGCGGGCTTCTTGATCCTGGCCCCAGCCTTTGTACCAGCCGTCGAGTCCGAGCTGGGAAGGACGGATCATCTGGGTGTGACACTGATTGCAGCCCTCACGAACATAAACAAGCTGGCCCTGTGCGTTGATCGGGGCAGGCGGGAACATGCCTTCCACGCCGTCTTTATCCTTGTCATAGGCGACGGGGGTGAGCTGCTGATACTTCACCACTGGGATTACGATAAGGCAAAGCCAAGGCAGGCCGAAGGCGGCGGCGAGGCCGAGAATGAAGGAGCGGAAGTTCATGCGTGGGCGGGAAGGGCGTGTTCGTCATGCTCACGGTGCAGCAGCGTCGGAGCCGAGCTGCGGCGGCCAAGGCCAGCGACCATGAGCAGAAGGTGAAGGAGGAACATCAAGTTCGAGAAGCTGATCAATGCCCAAGCCACGGCACGGGAGACGACATAAGCGCGGGAATTCACGACGTGGTTCATGAAGTTCTGGTCCCAGTGCTCAGGATTGTTCAGATCCGCGCCCTGCTGCCAGCCTGCCACGAGACTCATGACGACAATGGTTCCGATGCCATAGACGGAGAACCAGAAGTGGTTGCGAATCAGGCGCACGCTGAGCCATTCACAGCCGGAGAGACGCGGCACAATGTAGTAGATGGCACCGAACACGCACATGCTGAAGAAACCATACACGCTGACCACCTGGAAGGAATACCAGGACTGCGTGAACTGAAGCGCGGAACCAGTCCAGAAAGCAGAGTTCAACGCCAAGACGAAGCCGGAAACCGGGTAGAACAACGCTCCGAAGAAGATGAAGCGCAGCGTGGGGCTGCTAGCAACGGCGCTGTGCTTACCGAGCGTCGTGAGGTGATGATTCAGGCCGACAAGACCAACTGGGATGAGCAGAAGCACACCGGTGGCGGCACCGACGGCAGTCATCCAGGCAGGCAGCGGGCCGCCCATGTATTTCTGCATGCCTGTCCAGCCACCAAGGATGGCGAGCGTCCAAAAACCAGCCGATGCAAGCTGTGCGGAGGCGATGGGCTGCCCCGTGATCTTCGGGATGAAGTAATAAGCAGCTCCGATACCGACCGGAACGAAGAAGAGAAGGATCACTCCGTGGATGTACCAGGCGTCAATGCCTGCTCCAAGAGCACCCAGGCCGGGGAGGCAATGCAACGCGACATTGGCCGTGATGAAAATCCAGGGGAACCAGAAGCAAGCACCCAGGATGTACCAAGTGCTGACCATGAAGCCCTCTGGACGGAAGGCGCGGCCAAACATGCGCGCAATCGGCCAAGCGTAGCAAAGGAAGCATGCCAGCAGCACCGGCCAGACGAATTTCGGCATTTCCAACCATTCAATGGAAGTGCTCTTGCCCATCAGAATGGCCAAGATGCCGACCGTGATGGTGATGTTCCAGAAAACACCAGCGGTGATCAGCAGGCTCTTGCCGTGCTTGAGTTCCTGACCGGAACGTCGGGCCATGATCCACAGCATGACTCCAAGAGCGGCCTGAACACCCCAACCATACACAAGCGCATTGATGTGTGCTGGCTGAAGGCGGCCATACGAGATGAATGGGGCATTACCCAGGAACTCGGGCTCCACCAGCTTGATCGCAGCGAGAACGCCGAGAATCGTGGAGAGCATGAGCCAGAAGGCACCATTGGTGAAAAGGAACAGCACAGGACCTTTGACCGACTTGTCGATCGCCGCGCGGCGAAGATTGTCGGCCTGAAGTTCCGTGTCAGATGAGGCGGGAGTGGTCTGCATGACTTACTTGGGCGGAGCGGGTGCGGCAGGAGGAGTGACCGGAGCAGCAGCGGGCGCTGGAGCAGCGGCAGCTGCTTGTTTCAACTGCGTCGGAGAACCGGGGACGACCTGGGTGCTGACCGTAGGCTTTTTGGCACCGAGTTGGGCCACGGTGGTGTCAAAGACAGCCTTCTTCTTCGCGGCATCGCTGAAGCCGAGCTTGGCAAGGTTCTCATTCTGCGCCTTGACGATCTCGGCCGTGTTGGACAGACGTTCTGGTGCGCGCGGATCATCACCGAGCTTCGAATCGGCGCTGGCCACGATGAGGGTGAACAGCACGGCGAAGCCTGCAAAGGCTCCCAGCACCCACAGGAAGGTAGCACCGGCTTTTTTGGGTTGTTCGGACTGCGACATGGAAAAATCGGGGATCAGATCAGTTGATGACGTTCACGGACTCGATGAGGCGCGGGTCACGCCATGGATACAGGCTGTATTTGGCGAGGCCGCGAAGATAAAGGAAGCCCATCGTGCCAAAGACGGCGCACAGTGCAGCGATGTCCTGAATCCACGCATATTCCACCCACACGCCGATGCCGAGGGAGGGGCCGCGCTCAGGAATGACATTCCAATAGATGTCCACAAGGTGCATGAAGAGAATCCAGAGGCAGACGAGACTGACGACGACCGGATTCTTCTTGCGCGGCTGGGAGAGAAGCAGCAGGAACGGACCGACGAAGTGGCCGATCACGATGAAGATCGACACCCAGCGCCAGCCTTCGGTATTGCGGATGAGATAGAAGCGGGTTTCCTCGGTGATGTTCGCATACCAGATGAGGAAATACTGACTGAAGGCGATGTAAGCCCAGAACACCGTGAAGGCGAAAAGCAGCTTGCCCATCAGATGGTAGTGCTCGTCGGTGACGACCTTCTTCATGTAACCAAGGCCGCGAAGCCAAGTGATGACGAGGATGGTCAGGCCCATGGACGCCCAGGCACAGCCGGCGAAGATGTAAACGCCCCACATGGTGGAGAACCACAGGTAGTCCAGGCCCACCAACCAGTCATAAGCCGCAAAGGTGACCGTAAGTGCGTAGAACAGCAACCAGCGGCACGAGAACATACGGGCGGAGATGGTGTGCTTGATGTCGCCATCCTGCTCCTGCTTCAGAGATTTATTACGCAGGGTGCGGGCGATGTGCCAGAGGACGAGGAAATACAGGAAGAAACGGGTGTACCACGAAAACCAGGTGTTCAGGTTCATGTAGCCGAACTTGGAAACCAACGCGTGCAGATGCGGGTTCTCCACGGACATGTGATGCAGAGCCTCTTTGACCGACGTGTGGTCGTGATGAGCGTGCTCTGCAGCGGTGCGGTGGTGCCCCATCCACTCGTAAAGCGGCTTCTGAACCTGTGGCAGGAGCAGCGGTGCAGCGAAGATTCCCATCGCCAAGATCATGTTCGCCAAATTTTCCCAGATGCGACGCACCGCGACGCCCCAGCTCGAGTTCGAGGCGCTGTGGAGCAGAATCCAGAAGCAGCCGCCGACCACGAAGGTGAAGGTGAAGAACACCGCGAAGAGCCAGGAGTAGGCGAAGGTGTCCATCTTCGTGAAGAAGAAGAACGCCGAGGCGATGAGACCGAGCGCACCGACGAGGCCGAGCGCGCCAATGATCTTGCCGCCCTTGGCGGGTTCAAATTTTTCTCCGCCCTGGGGCAGATCGTTGAAGGTGACGTTATGACTCATGCCGGGATTCGCGTGATCGTGCCGTTACTGGAGGGTGACGCCTGCCTCTTTGGCGGCGAGTTGCAGGGAGCGGATGTAGGCCACGATGGCCCAACGGTCGCGCAGGGTGATGTTGCCGCCGTAACCACCCATGAGGCCTTTGCCGTTGGTGATCACATCAAAGATAGCTCCATCCGCGCGGAAAGCGGCGGGGTTAGCGGGATCAAGTGCCCCAGGCTGCTGGAAGTTGAAAGCGGCAAGGATGCCATACTTTGATGTCACACCTTTGCCGTTGCCGGAGGTGCCGTGACAGACGGCGCAATGGATGTTGTAGCGCTGCTCACCGCGTTTGATGAAGGCTTCGTTGAACACCGTCGGATCGCTAGTCACCTCGGTGGGCAGGCCGTCGCCATAAAAGTCGCCCATCTTGCCAGTGTCGTAATAACCCACGCCATTGGTGAAGGCATAACGCGCGGGTTTTGCCCCTTCCACGGCTGCTTTCGCGGGAATTTCAAAACCCATCGGCGCAGTGCCTTTCACAGGCATACGTGCGCCTCGACCGTCAGCGAAGAACTCGCTGGAGGCTTGGTATTTGATCTTGGCTTGGTGGTCCATGTCTTGGAACACTTCGATGGGCGGCAGCTCAGATTTGCTGCCACGGAAACCGAACGCGCTCACGATGATCGCGCCGACAAAAAGGTAGCTAAGGAAGAAGTACTTCATGGTGTGCGGGGCGCGGCTTAGAGTTCGTCCTCCACGAGTTCGATGTTCTTGCCGCCGACTTTTTCGAGCAGGGTCTTGGTGCCCTCTTGGGAGAATTTGGGGTCACGGGCCTCAATGCAGACGAAGAAACCGTCGTCAGAGAATTTCGGGAAGTTCTTGGAGGCAAACAAAGGGTGATTCCAGCGCGGCAAGCCAATCAAGGCGAGCAGGCCGAACAGCGTGGTGAAGGCGCTGAAGAGAATCGTGAGCTCAAACATCACCGGAAAGAACGCGGGAAGCGTCCAGATGTCCGTGGGCTTGCCCTGCACGACGGTTGGGTAGGTTTCGACAATCTTTTGCAGGAAACCAAGGCCGATGTGACTCCAGAAATTCGTTTGGGTGATGGTTTGAAGAATGAAGGCGATGGTAGTGCCGGTGATGCCACCGCAGAAGACGAACTTCGGCAGAATGGAGCGGGGATTGCCCATGGCCGTGTCCATGCCGTGGATCGGGAAGGGCGAATGCACGTCCCAGCGCTGATAACCAGCGTCACGCACCTGTTCGGCGGCATGATACAGGTCCTTGACGCTGTCGAACTCAGCAAGGTAGCCGTGGACTCGTTTGAGGGTGGTGCTCACAGTCAGGGTGCGGTTGAAAAGTTAGGCGGCAGCGGGTTTCGGGACGTGGCGGTCGGCGTATGCCATGAGGTCTTCCTCTTGGATGCCGTGCTCGGCATGGTCGTCTTGGTGCGGATTCGACTGCGGCAGCACGCCCTTCACCTCGCCGATGGCGATGACAGGCAGGAAGCGCAGGAATAACAGGAACAACATCATGAAGAAACCGAAGGTGCCGAGGAAGGTATATTTATCGACCCAAGTGGCCTGATAGACACCCCAGGAGCCCGGGATCATGTGACGCTCCAGTGTGGTGGCGATGATGACGTAGCGCTCGAACCACATGCCGGCGTTCACGCACATGCAGACGAACATCACGACCCACATGTTGTGGCGGAACGGACGGTACCAGAACAACTGCGGTGCGAACACGTTGAAGCTGAACATGAAGTAGTAGGCCCAGGTAGAGGGACCGGTCAGGCCACGGAGCGTGAAGGCGTCGGCTTCATACGGGTTGGCACTGTAGTAGGCCACGAAGAGCTCCATGCAGTAGGCGTAACCGACGATCGTGCCCGTGAGCAGGATGATCTTCGCCATGTTATCGACGTGCTTCGGGGTAATGAGGTCATCCAGGCCGTAAATGCGGCGCACCGGGATCATGAGGGTCAACACCATCGCGAAACCGCCGAAGATGGCACCTGCAACGAAGTAAGGCGGGAAGATCGTGGTGTGCCACCCTGGAACGACCGAGGTAGCGAAGTCGAAGGACACGACGGAGTGCACGGAGAGCACCAGCGGCGTGGAAAGAGCGGCCAGGAGCATGTAGGCCGTTTCGTAGTGGCTCCAATGGCGGTTACCACCGCGCCAGCCGAGGGCGAAGAAGCCATAGAGGAATTTTTTCAGACCTGGACGGCAGCGATCCCGCAGCGTGGCAAGGTCAGGCACGAGGCCGAGGAACCAGAACACCGCTGAGACACTGAAGTAAGTGGAAACAGCGAACACGTCCCACAGCAGGGGCGATTTGAAGTTCTGCCAGATGGCGTTGGCGTTCGGAATCGGGGCCAGGAACCAAACCATCCACACACGACCGACGTGGAAGGCCGGGAAGAGGCCAGCGCACATCACGGCGAAGATGGTCATGGCTTCCGCAGCACGATTCACGGACGTACGCCACTTCTGACGAGTCAGGAAGAGAATGGCGGAGATCAAGGTGCCCGCATGGCCGATACCGATCCAGAACACGAAGTTTGTGATGTCCCAGGCCCAAGCAACCGGCTGTTTCTGACCCCACACACCGACGCCGGTGGAAATGAGGTAGGTGAAGCAGAATGCCATCAAACCGGTCAGCAAGACCGAGGGGATGAACAGAATCCACCAGAGAGCTGGCTGCTTGTTTTCGACGATACCGCAGATGCGGTTCGTGATCCACGAGTAGGAGCGGTTGTTGAGAACCAACGGCTCACGGTCGAGGATGCGCGGGGTGTTCGAGGCTGGGGCGGAAGCGTCCATGAATCCGGGTTAGTATTGGTTGTTGCTCCACACGGCGATGTCCTTAGCGCCGGGCATTTCCTTGTTCGGATTACGCAGACGAGCCAGATAGCTCGTGCGAGGGCGGGTGCCGATGTATTTGAGAACTTGGTAATCGCGAGGGGAGGCCTTGGCCTTGACCACCGCAGATTTGTTGTCGGCCAGATCGCCAAAGACAATGGCGTCGGCGGAGCAGGACTGCTGACAGGCGGTTTTGACCGTGTCGGTGGGCACACGGAAGTTTTTGGAGTCGCGTTGCACCTGCTTCTGCAGGATTTTGGCGCTTTCGAGACGCTGCACACAGTAGGTGCACTTCTCGATGACCCCACGCATGCGGACGGTGACGTTCGGATTGCGCTGAAGGCGGAGGCTTTCGTCCTCCTTTTTGGCTCCGAGCGGTCCAGCGTACAGGTTGTTCACCGTGACGATCCCAGCGACCGTGGTGTCGATGAGCGGGTTGCGCTTGTTGTAATCGAACCAATTGAAGCGACGCGCGGTGTAAGGGCAGTTGTTGGCGCAGTAGCGCGTGCCGATGCAGCGGTTGTAGGCCATGGCGTTCAGGCCGTCGTCGGTGTGGACGGTGGCATTCACAGGGCAAACGGTCTCGCACGGAGCAGCTTCGCACTGCTGGCAAGCCAACGGCTGCGTCACCATCTCGGCATTTTCGAGCTGTTCCGGCGTCGGATTGTCCTCGGCCCAGGTGCTCTGCTGTGCGACCTCGTTTTTGCCCCACTTCGCCACGGCGAAATAGCGGTCCATGCGGATCCACTGCATGATACGACCCTTGCGGACCTGATCTTTGCCGACCACGGGAATGTTGTTCTCGCTCTGGCAGGCAATGACGCAGGCGGTGCAGCCAATGCACTTGCTGAGATCGATGACCATGCCCCACTGGTGCTTGGTCTCGTAATCGAAGCCGTCAGGATTCTCGTCGGACTTCACACCGACCTGGCCTTTGTAGAAGGAGATGTTCTCCGGGATGTGGGCATCCATGCCCGTCTTCTGGGCGAAATGCGTGTCCTTGTTGAAGGTCTCGAGGGTGCCCTCGCGATACACCGCGCGGCCTACCATCGTGTTTTGCTCCTGCGTGATGGCGAGTTCGGCCATCGCGGGCAGCACCTCAATCTTCGCACCGCCCAACACAAAGATGCCGGGTTGCTTGCGCAAAGCATAAGCGTTCACGCCACGGTCGCTGCCGACCTCACCGACGCCTTTCTGGCCGTAACCCAGCGGGAGGGTGATGGAATTGGTCACATGACCCGGGGCTTCGATGGCTGGAATCTCGATTTCAGCCCCACCAACGGAAATTTTCACATGCTGGCCATCTTTGAGTCCCAGCCTGCGGAAGGTGACGGAGCCGATCCACGCCGCGTTTTCCCAAGTAAGCTTCGTCACCGGATCGGGCGCTTCCTGGAGCCAAGCGTTGTTGATGTAACGTCCGTCGAAGACGCTGGCGTCAGGCGCGAGGACGACTTCAAGCGCTTCATCCGTCGGGGCGGCGGCAGGCTTAGCCTTGGCGATGAATTCAGCAACCACGGCCACATTGGGAGTCGCGGCAGCTTTGGCAGAGGTGGAGCCTTTGAGGAAACCGTCACGCAGGGTGAAGTTCCACTTCGTTTCGTCCAATCCACCAGCAGTGGCGGCAAAGGTGTCCCGAACCGCCGTGTAAGCAGCATCTTCGGCAGGAGGCGCTCCTGCTTCTGGGGCAGCAGATTCCGCTGGGCCGAGTTTTTTGCGGCCCAAAAGCGCCAAAATCACCTCAATCGTGCTCGCTCCGTCGTAGAGCGGCGCGATCATCGGCTGAACAATCGAGTAGGTGCCATCAGCGGCGCGAGCATCTCCCCAGGATTCGAGGTAATGCGCCGCAGGAATGTGCAGTGCGGATTGCACGGCCGTGATGTTTTTCAACATGCCGACGTGAACCAGTTTCACCTTTTTGTCGGAGACAAGCTTGGCAAAGCCTTGGGCGTCAGGCGCGTCGTAATAAAGACTGGCTGGGGTTAGCGAGACGAGGGTCTTGATCTGGCCGCCCGAAACCGCTGCTTGCAACTCGGCAAATCCGCCAAACTCAGGCGCGGGAGCTTCCTGAAGCAGTTCAATCGTCGAACCATACGCACCAAGGGCGTTGTTGATTGAAGCGACGAGCGCGTGAACTTCCGCACCGAGGCGGGAACCGGCGAGAACGACGGATTTACCCTTGTTATCGACCAAATCGCGGACCGCCGGGGCGATCCACTCTTTGAGAGCGGCAGGAGCGGTATCCGCAAGCGCTTTGGCCGAAGCATCACCCAGTTCAAGGGCGATGAGAGCCGCAGCAGCCGGAATCAGGCTGGCGGGGATCGCCTTGCGGTGGTCTGCCATGCCGCCAGTGAGCGTGTAGCGGTTTTCGAGGACGTAGAGGCGGTTCATGTCCGCCGTCTTGGCTTCCTTGGCACGATGCTTGGTGAAAGCGGAGATTGGTTCACCAGCGACTGGGTCCAAGCTGAGGAAATCGCAGTCGAGGGCCAGGATGCGCATGGCGGAGCCGAGCTTCACGAAAGGCTTCACACCCGCTCCCAGCACAGCCTTTGAAGCGGCGGCGCTGCCTTCGGCCCCTGCGGCCTCATACTTGAACAACTGAGCCTGCGGGAAAGCGGCCTTCACCTCGCCAAGCAGGCGCAGGTAGGTGGGGGAGGACGTCGCACCGATCACGATGCCAAGACCAGCCCCAGCCGATTTTTTGGCCTCAGCGGAGACGGCGGCGAGCAATTCGTTCGCCTTGGCCCAGCTAAGGTCCTTGCCCATGCCAAGCGGCTTTTGCGAGCGCTCAGGATCGTAAAGATCAAGCACGGAAGCTTGAGCAAAGCTGTCGATCCCACCCCCCAGAGGGTGAAGTGGGTTGCCAGTGACGTGCGTCGGACGTCCTTCGTGCGTGGTGACGACGAGGGGCGTCGCACCGCCGCCGCAGGGCATCGTGGTGGCATACATCAGCGCCTTGCCCGGCACCATCCACTCGACGTGCTGAGTGTAAGGCAGAATCGTGGTCAGCGGACGGCGGCAGCTTGCCAAGCCCATCAGACCGACGCTGGCACCCATGATTTTCAAAAAGTCACGGCGGCCGTTTTCACGCTCTTCGTCCGTCAAGGTGTCACCAGCGGGGAACTCGCGGCCCAAATCCTTGAGGAAACTCTCACGACGCTCCAACTCGGAGACACTGCGCCAGTAGCGCTTCGCGTTCTGCGGCTCCTCGGGATGAATCCAATTGCGTTTCATGTGTCGGAAAAAAAGGGCGCGGGGTTAGCGGTGGCAGGCGGTACAGTTTTCTGGCGGCTGAATCTGCCAGTGCTTTTTGAGCTGGGTGCCCACTTCCGCCTGGGTCACTTCCTTGCCGTACGTGGTTTCAGCGAGCTTGAGAATCTGGTCGAGATCATCAGCTTTCGCGGACGCGCCGCCGATCACCGTGGCGATCTCACCGGCAGGGATTTTCTTGTCGAGCAGGCCTTTGTAGAAATCTGCGCGCTTCAGATCGGCAGGTTGGAAGTTGAGGTTCGTGACATGCTCCAAGGGACGCAGGTTTTTCTCTGGATTGCGATGGCAGTCGAGGCACCAGCCCATGGACTGCGGCTGGTCGTGGCGGACGACTTCCATCTCGTTGATTTTGCCGTGGCAGGAGACACAGGAGATGCCGCGGTTGAGGTGGGCGCTGTGATTGAAATAAACGTAATCAGGAGCCTTGTGAACCTTCACCCACGGGATGGATTCGCCGGTTTCGTGGGCCTTCACGACCAGTTCGAGCTTAGGACTGGCGGACTTGATGTTGCCCTTGCCCGGACCATGGCAATTGAAGCAGGTCTGGTTCGTCGGCACATTCGAGTGACTCGATGCCTCCCCGAAGCTGTGGCAGTAACGACAATCGAGGCCGAGCTGGCCGGCATGAATTTTGTGGGAAAAGGGCACCGGCTGAGTCGGCTCATAGCCCACGCGGGTGTATTTCGGAGTGAAGTAGTAGGCGACGCCGACACTCACGCCCAAGGCAATGAACACGACGGCAATGGCTACCTTGAGCGGCAGCCAGTTGGTCCAACGCGGAAAAAAGTTACCCATAATTAATGACGGCAGATGAGCTTGTGAAAAATTTCACAAGGATGCTCAGAATAGGGAGACGGAAGCCAGTTTGCAACCCTCATCTTGAAGTTTTTAAACTTTTAAGCGTCTGGTTTGTCATGTTGCGATTCCGTCGCAAAAAATCGTGGATTTGAGCGGCCTGCATCAACCCCACTCGACGAGCAGCAAGCCGTGCTCGAAATCCAGGGTCACCCGGTAGTCTTCCAGCAAATACGTCCCCAGCCGTGACGGGCCGGGCATCACATCCACTTCCGCAAAGGGATACCGGGAACCAAACAAGCCGAGGGTGTTCAACTCCAGCACCCGGACTTTTGCCTGATCCGGGGTCTGTGCCCCGCCCACGCCAGTGATGAGATAATTCCCGCCCACCTGCCAGCCCCCCTTTTTGTAGCCGAGCACCGAGGCGACCTTTTCATCAAGCTGGACGCCA
>JAJTDU010000100.1:0-8959 GCA_021298725.1 Verrucomicrobiaceae bacterium
GAGCAGATGGCCCATGGCGGATTTCGTGGAGCTGACGGGAAGGGTGGAAACCGCGTCCCCGGCCCAGGCGGCGATGGCGGAGGCCTCGGCCACGTCGTTGAAGGGTGTGCCGGTGCCATGGGAGTTGATGTAGCCGATTTGCGCCGGAGAAACACCGGCCTGGGCGCAGGCGCTGGTCATCGTGCGGATGGCCGCCTTACCCGCGGGATCGGGCTGTGTGAGGTGGTGCAGGTCGGTGGCGGTGGAATAACCGGCCACATCCCCCAGCGCGTCGCTTTGGCGGACTTCCTCGGCTTCGAGCAGCATCACCGCCGCACCTTCACCGAGCGCGAGGCCGTCCCGCTGCGCATCAAACGGCCGCGGGATGCCGCTGGGAGCCAGAGCGCGCAGGCTGTCGAAGCCGGCGAAGACCAGACGCGCGAGCGCGTCGAAACCGCCGGCCAAAACACGTTTGCAGCGCCCGGAGCGGATCATTTCGGCGCCCCAGCCGATGGCGTTGGCCCCGGAGGCACAGGCATTGGAGACGATGATGACCGGACCGCGCCAGCCGAACTCGTCGGCGATGCTGTTCATCTGCCGCTGCGGCTGGTAATACTCGGCACGGGAGAGCTGGGACGGGATGCGGCCTGGAACATGCCGGGCGTTCTCAAAGTAGGCCTCCCCCAGCGGCATCGCCCCCGCCGAAGTGCCGATGACCAGCGCATCAATGCCCTCCATGCCGCTGCGACCGGCCTGGGCCAGCGCCTCGCGGATGGCGAGCAGGAGCATGCGCGTGCTGCGGTCCACATGGCTCTGCTTGCGCGTTGGGATGCGGTGAAAAGGGCTTTCAGTGGGCAGATCGACGATGCCGGCAGTTTTGGCAATGAGCCCGGAGGTGTCAAAAAAATCGACCGGTCGGAATGCACTGCGATCCGCCGCAATCGAGCGCTCATTGGCCTCCCAGCCCAGCCCCAAGGGGGAAACGATGCCTGCTCCGGTGATGGCGATGCGCTGGCTGGGAGGAAACGACACGGAAAGGGTCTGCAACAGGTGAGATTCGTGATGCGCGGTGGTTGAACTGCCCACTCCAGGGTTCACTCTAGACCACGACGCGGTTCATGGATTACGCCGCCGTCGCATGGACTGCAAATGTTTGCTGAACGTTGGGATCGTATCGTGGCAGAGCGCGGCGCGCAGGCGGCCTTTTATTGGGCCGACGGCAGCGCCACGACTTTCCGTGAACTCGACGCTGAGGCGCGGGCCGTGAGGCCTGCGGGGGATCACGTCCTCGCCCAAGGCGACACGCCCGCCCTGCTGTGGGCGCTGCTGACAGGCTTTTTGCACGGCGTGCCGGTGCAACTGGTCGAAAAAGACCGCCAGCGCCGCATGCCGACGGTTCCGCTGCCCGCTGGCACCGCTTTGATCAAACAAACCGTCGGCGGCTCCGGCGTCCGGCGCTGCCAGTTCTTCACGCTGGACCAAATCGCCGCCGATGTGGACCGCCTGCACGCGGCGCTGGATCTGGGCGCACGCGGCGTCGGGGTGGCCGCGATTTCATGCGCGCACTCGTTCGGGCTGACGATGACGGTGCTGCAAACACTGTTTCACGGCGTGCCGACCTGCTTTGCGCCACAACCCTTCGCCCAGCCGCTCATGGACGCGATGCGGCCTCACCCACGCGTCTTCTTGCCCGGTGTTCCCGCCTTGTGGAAGGCCTGGCTGATGGGCGGAGTGAGGTTCAGCAATGTCAGCCTCGCCATCTCCGCCGGATCAGCGCTCACGCTGATGCTGGAACGGCTGGCGCTGGAGCAGCACGCGCTCAAAATCCACAACCTCTACGGCACCAGCGAGTGCGGCACGGTGTCATGGGACGATTCGGCGGTGTTACGCGAGGACGAGCGTGATCTCGGCACGCTGCTGCCCGGTGTGACGGTGCAAAACGAGCCGGATGGTCGTTTGAGCGTGACCAGCAGCTCCACCGGCCTCGGCTATGACCAAACGCTGCCAAATGAGCGCTACGGCGGCGGTGTTTTCACCACCTGTGACCAAATCGAGCTGCGTGGCGGTCATCTGCTGTTTCAACAAAGCCTGGGAGCGGGCATCAACGTGGCCGGGCGCAAACTCAGCCCCGCCGAGATCGCCAAAAAAATCCAGCAAGCCGCCGGTTTCGACGGGGTGAGGATTTACGGCGCAACCAGCCGTGACCCAGAGCGCGGCCAGGACATCGTGGCCGAGCTCGACCTGCCACAAGCGGCGATCAACGCGGAGTATAAGACACGCGCCTGTTCCCTGCTTGCTCCCTGGGAGGTTCCGCGTCGATGGATGGGCACCAAGTTCTCCGAATGACCCAGCCTCTCTCCCAAGCCTCCCTGCAACGCATCGCCTCGTTGTATCCGCGAATTTGGGACTACAATCACTACTATGTGCCATCGAAGCTGCGCACCGACCCCGTTTACTCGGCGGTGGTGAGTGAGATCGGTGCCTCGGCGCTGCCGGTGCTCGACATCGGCTGCGGTATCGGCCTGCTGGCGTTTTACCTGCGTGAATCCGGCGTCACAGCGGACATCACCGGCTGTGACTACGACGCGTGGAAGATCACCAACGCCAAGTGCATGGCGGAGCGCGGTGGTTACGCGGGCCTAACCTTTCTCGCGGCGGACGCACGCACGGGATTGCCGGACTTCAGCGGGAATGTGGTCATCCTCGACATCCTGCAATTTTTCAAACGCCCCGAGCAGGAAGCGCTGCTGCGCCTAGCGGCTACCCGTGTGGCCGAGGGAGGGAAACTCGTCATCCGCAGCGGCTTGCACGATGATTCCACCCGTTTCCGCATCACCGTGGCCGGCGACTGGCTGGCCAAGCTGACGTTTTGGATGAAATCCGGCCCGGTGTGCTATCCCGACTGTGAACTGTTCGAGTCCGTGCTCGGCTCTGCCGGACTCAAGGTGCAAATCTCGCCCCTGTGGGGCGGGACGCCGTTCAACAATCATCTGATCGTGGCAGAGCGCTAGCGCCGCACATCAGGCCGCTTTCTGCCAGCAGGCGGGCGGTGGATTCGGCCACTTCGACGGCCACGGGCGTGGCTTCATGGATGAGGACGATGCTGCCGGGTTTCAGACGGGCGCGGATGCGCTCGGTAATGAATTTCACGTCCTGCATGACGCCGTCAAAGCCGCGGACGCTCCACATCAGCATCTTCAAGCCGAGTGCCTGGGAAATCACGAAGGTGCAGACGTTGTGATGCCCAGCAGGGGGGCGGAAGAAGCGTGGCGGGTGGTCTGGGCAGATGCTGGTGAGTGTGTGCTGGCAGTCGGCGACCTCGCGCCAAAGGGTGGCGGGCGGCAGCGCCCAAAATCGGGCGGCGGGATGCGTCTGGGTGTGATTGCCGATCTCATGGCCGCGCTGGACGATCTCACGCACCAGTTCGGGGTGCCGGGCCGCACGCTCGCCGATGAGGAAGAAGAGCGCCTTGATCTGGTGGCGGTCGAGGATGTCGAGAATGGCAGGCGTGTGCTCTGGGTGCGGGCCGTCGTCGATGGTGAGCAAAGCGTGGCCGGTGTCATGCGCTAGCCGCTTGATCATGGGGCCAAACCAAGCGCAGCGCGGCACGAGCGTGCCGATCATCATCAGCGGGAGCACGGTGCAGAACAGCAGCCCAGCGGCGAAAATCTGACCGCGTGAGACGAACCAAGCCACCATCAACAACGGCAGCAGAGCGCACGCCAAACGACCGCGGGCCATGCGTAAACAGCGGGCTCTGGTTTCTGAGTTCATGCCGGTTCACGAGTGACGAGCGGTTCAAACACAAACCATTGGTCCCAGTGCCGCAAAAGAAAGTCGTGCATCACCGGCAGCCAGGCGGCGCTGATTTCCGCGGCCTTGGGCTTGCGACCACCGCAGTGGAAGGGCTTGCCGATCTCGATGCGGTAGGACAGGCGGCCTTTGCGGCTGAGAAACACCGGGTAGCACGGCACGCCGGTCACTTCGGCGAGCACGAGCGGCCCGCGGGGGATGCGATAGGTGACGCCGTCAATGTGCGCCTCGACGGGGGCGACTTCTCCCATCACGCGGTCGCCCTGCACGCAGACCACTTCTCCGGCGAAGAGCTTGCGGCACAATTCCATGCCCAGATGGCCGCCCGGCTCATTGTAATGCACATGCAGGTTGGGGTGGCGGCGCTCCTCCTCGCGCAATTCCTGCTTGCGTAGCTTCTGCAAGGAGTCGGTGGCCTCGGGAACGCGCACAGTGTGGATGGTACGGCCAAATTTGCGGGCAAAGAGCCCGGCTCCGAGGTCGTAGTTGCCGGAATGCACGGTGAAGACGAGCGCGCCACCGCGCTCCTGTTGCAAAGCCACGAAATCATCTTTGCCGATGACTTCCCATTCCACCTCCCGCCCTAAGTGCAGGTGCCAGAGGCGGTCCAGGTAGGTCAGCGCGAACTGGTAAAAAACATGAAAGCTGGTGAAGGCGCTGGTGCCCTGCACCGGCAGCAGGGCGCTCAAATTGGCCCGCACCGCCTCGCGCTGCGGCACGGCCAGCAGCCAGATCACGGCCGTGACCGGCCAGGTGAGCGCGGTGATCACTGGTGCGGGCAGCCAACGCATCAGGGCCAGCATGAGTCGCGTCCAGACGGCATCATGCAGCCCAAGGCTAGCCGGAGCGTTGTGTTCGTGCGGCTGGCAGGTTGCGGATTCGACGAATGGCATTATTGAGGCGCGGACACAAATGAGCGGGAGTCGTGCTTCTTCGACTGTTGCGCCCGCTCCGACAACCAAGATCTTCACCCTCGCCCGCCATGCATATGTCCGCCACGGATTACGATGTGATCATCATGGGCGGGGCCTTTTCCGGCGCAGCGGCGGCGATGATGCTGAAACGCGATCATCCTGACATGCGCGTGCTGATCGTCGAGCGCACCACGCATTTCGACCGCAAGGTGGGCGAGAGCACCTCCGAGGTGGCCGGCTGCTTCCTCACCCGCGTGCTGCACCAGTCCAACCACCTGAGCGGAAAACACTACCAGAAGCACGGCATCCGCATGTGGTTCTGCAAAACGCCGCAGGATTCCGTGGACGACCTCACAGAGATCGGCCCACGCTTCCAGTCGCGGCTGGCGACGTTTCAGCTCGACCGCTCCATCCTGGACGAACATCTGCTCAAAGAAGCGCGTGATTTCGGCTGCGAGCTGATGCGCCCGGCGACGATCAAAACCATCACGCTTTCTGAAAACGAAGCGCCGCACACGCTCGAAATCATGCCGCAGGAAGGGCAGATGCGCAGCGTCACCACGAAGTGGATCATTGACGCCTCGGGCAAGGCCGCCGTGCTCGCCAAAAAGCTCGGCATCCAGCATTCCATCGGCGACGAGCATCCCACCTCCTCCGTCTGGTGCCGCTTCCGCAACGTCAACGACCTCGACAGCTTCAAGAGCCGCAAGATGTTCCCAAAGCTCGCTGCGGAGGCCAAATGCAGCCGCACCACCGCCACCAATCATCTCATGGGCCGCGGCTGGTGGTGCTGGATCATTCCATTGTCGGATGGCAGTTTCAGCGCCGGCGTTACCTGGGACCGCCGCCTGTTCACGCTGCCGGAGGGGCCGTCCCTCGCCGCACGGCTCCAGGCCCATCTCTTGAATCATCCGGTGGGCAGGCTGATGTTTGAAAACGCCGTGCCAGATGAAGGCGACACGTTCTACTACAAGAATCTCGGCTACCACGCCGAATCCATCGCCGGGAACCGTTGGGTGATGGTGGGAGACGCCGCAGGCTTCATGGACCCGCTCTACAGCCAGGGCCTCGACTTCTGTGGTTTCACCGTCTCGGCGGCCACGGATCTCGTGCGTAAAAATCTCGCAGGAGAGGACACGCAGATGATCACCGATTATCTCAACAAGGCCTACCCGCGCAGCTACCGCATGTGGTTCGAGGCACTCTATAAGGACAAGTACACCTACCTCGGCGATGCCGAACTGATGCACGCGGCCTTCCTCATGGACCTCTCGACCTACTTCCTCGGACCGGTGCGCGGCGTTTACACCAATCCGGCCCTCGAATGGAAACTGATGCCCTATGAAGGCCCCATCGGTACCTTTTTCGGTAGGTTCATGGCGTTCTACAATCGCCGCCTCGTCTGCATCGCCCAAGAGCGCATGCGCAAAGGCATTTACGGCCTCAAAAATCACGGCCACTTCCTAGCACCGCGCATGAGCATGTCTCCTGACACTTCAGCGGGTCGTCTGCTCTTTGATGGCATCATGGTCTGGCTCAAAGCCGAGATCAGCACCTGGATGGCCCCTGCTCCGCCCAAGGAAGCCCTGGTATTGACGGAGAAGCCGCTGACAGCGTGAGCGGCCGCAAAGATCCAAATGGCGGAGTCTCCTGAGCGATTGAGTGGATGAGGCCAGTTTAACCTGTCCCTGCTCCATGAAAGCCCCACTGCTCCTCCTGACCGTTTTTCTCACCCTCAGCGCCTCCGCCGCTGACCTCTCCGTCAGCGCCTATCCGTCGATCCAAGCCGCGCTGGATGCGAATCCGAACCGCATGCTGTTCGTTCCTGCGGGCGATTACCCCATCACGGACAAGATCCGCATCCGTGGGGAACGCAGCGGCCTTTTCGGCCCCGGTCGCATCATTCAGCAAAACACGGAGCAGCCCATCATCGTGATCGAAGAGGCCAAGGAAGCCGAAATCCGCGATCTGACGCTCACACGGCCGGAAGGGAAGATGGAAACGCGCCTAGAGGGCATCGTGGTGATCCGATGCCGCGATCTGGTGCTCGACAACGTGCGCGTCATCGACAATCGCAGCCCAGCGGGTTCGATCTCGGTGCGCGAGAGCCAAGACTGCCGCATCAGCCGCTGCCTGGTGCGGAATTACATGCGCCTCAGCATTGATGACCGCACGCAGAGCAAGGACTGGGGCTACGCCTTCAACTGCACCGACGGCACCGGCATCAGCGTCAGTTACAGCCCCGGTTGTTTGATTGAGGGCAACCGTGTGATCGAGGCCAACTTTGTCCCCACGCCCGAGGTCAAAGCGAAATACAAGCTGGGCGACTTCGTGAAGAAAAATGACGTCAAAGGCGGCATCATGAGCCAGCAGGCCTGGGACGCAAACTACACCGACGCGTGGCAGCAGGGCTCCGGCATCGTGGTCAACGCGCCCACCGTGACCGACCTCACGCGTGTCATTGGCAAACACGTCGAAAATGCCGCCCAAGGCATCGACCTGCACTGCGATCATGTCATCGTTTCTGGCAACATCGTCACCAATGCCTTCATCGGCATGAAAGCCATGCACGGCAGCCGCCACGTGCTCATCACCGGCAATCAGTTCACCCGCAACAGCCTCTGGGCCATCGGCCTCATGCCCGGTGCCGGAGCGAACGCTGAAAACTTCGACGGCGGCTCGATCATCTCCAACAACATCATCTCCGACTTCGGCCATGGCGACGCGCATTGGATCTGGGGCGCTGAACGCTCGCCCTTCAAATTCGACACCGGCCAGCAGCCCGACGATCCGCCGCTCACCGACGTGATCGTCACCGGCAACATCGTCCACAGCACTGGCAAACCGCGCTACAAATACGCCGTCATCATCGCCGGAGGTCCGAACACGCCCCGCGGCATGCATTTTTCTAATAACCTGCTCCATCCCGGCACGCAGGGCGTGGCGAACACGGAACTGCGTCCATAGCATGGGACCATCAAGCGATGGGGCGCGAGGGCAGCTTCGAAACACAAAAAACCATTTTTAGCTGAGCATCTACATCTCCCGTGATTCGCGACACTTGTTCGCCGGCTTTTTTTCAAGCCACTGACTCTACGGCCACACTCCGTTGCACTGGTCGTAGGCGATATCTTTCATCCCGGCGCTGTCGTCGTCCAAGGGCTCATGGAGATCAGTTCGTCAATCGCAGGGTTGAAGTGATGCGCCGTTTCTACATGCTGTCCTAACCATGAAATGCATCGTTTTGCTCCTTTGTTCTCTCGTTAGTGCGGTTTTCGCCGCCGAGCCCATCCGCGTCCTCGTGTGGGATGAGCAGCAGCCGGAGCAAAAGCAGGGCTATGGCGAAAAATTCCTCGGCGAGACGCTCGCGGCGCAGCTGGCGAAGTTACCGGGACTCTCCGTGAAGACCGCGAAGCTCGATGAGGCGGATCAAGGCCTGAGCGATGCTGCGCTGGATGCCACCGATGTGCTGATCTTCTGGTGTCATCGACGCGTGAAGGATCAGGACGATGCCCGCATGGAAGCCGTGGTGAAGCGTGTGATGGAGGGCCAAATCGGCTTCATCGGCCTGCACTCCACGCATTGGGGCAAGCCCTTCGTGCGGCTCATGCAGGAGCGGACGAAGGCCGATGCGGTGAAGGCCTTGCCCGCAGCCGAGCGTGCCACGGCGAAGTGGGAGTTCCTCAATGACGCACCGTATTACAAGGGCGTCGGCCGTGCCGCCCGCGTCACACCCTTTGTCGAGAAGGGGCCCGACGAGGTCGTGTTCGAGGAGAAGTGGGACAAGGGCGAGCACTTCCGCAGCGGCTGCGTGTGGCAGGTGGGCAAGGGGCGCGTCTTTTACTTCCGCCCTGGCCACGAGACCTATGGCATCTTCCAGCAAGCCGAGACGCAGCGAGTGGTGGAGAATGCGGTGCGGTGGATGGGTGGTGCGGTGAAATGATTCCACGGCACGTCGTTGCATTCACGTTGGCGAAGATCACTCAGCGGCGTTGAATGTCGCCTCCCATGTCACGCTGCTTGTTTCTGATCTCGCTCACTCTTTTCACCTCGCTCACCTTCGCTGCTGATCCATCGGCAGTGGACTGGATGCCGCGGGTGGAGGATCAAACGGCGCTTGGGTGGGTGAATGGGCCGCCGAAGATGTTTCAGCGACCGGAGCGGACGAAGGACGAGGTCCTCAGCTTCGACTTTGGGAAGCAGCGGATGCTTTTCGACACACGACGCGTGCGTCCGGTGGCCGACGACTGGGA
>JAJTDU010000100.1:9055-14629 GCA_021298725.1 Verrucomicrobiaceae bacterium
TGCTCACGGGAGATTCGAAGGCCGTGGTGGAGTCGGAACTGGCGGTGACTCGGGATGAGGCGCTGGGTTGTCATCGACTGGCGCTGCCGGAGAAGCCGTGGAGCAATGCGAGCGGCACGTATTACCCGGAGGAGCATCTGGACCGCATCGACCGCTGGCGTGTGACGCTGCGCAATGATGCCGATGAGCCCACGGTGGCGCGGCTGCTGTTCACGCAGGAGAAGCATCTGCCGATCACGGGCTTCACGCCGATGCTGTGCGAACTGGATGGCACGCCGACGGGCATTCCCGTGCAGATTTCGAAGAACTGGCACATCCGCACGGAGAAGGGTCGTCTGCCGCATGACGGGTCGTGGTTTCATGGGTTCGCCTATGTGCGTGTGCCGCCGAAGTCGCGGCGCGAACTCGTTTTCCAAAAGGTGCATGCCCGCTACGGCGGCGTGTGCGCGGCATCGCATGCGCAGCTCAGCCTCATCGGCTGGGGGCACAATCAATTTTGGGATCAAGTGGCGGTGGGCAGCTTTGGCGAGAGCATCTGCTTCGAGCCGGGACGTGTGCAGCGGCGTTGTTTCATCACAGACGTGCGCCCGCTCATGACGCTGCCCGTCGAAGCGAAGGCGAAACGCTGGGGCTGGGCCGAGAACTGCGGCGGTGGTGATTTTCTGATGTGGAAGGACGCGCAGGGGCGCTATCAGGAGATGAAGGGCACGCGCACCGAGTATCGAGCGCAAGGTCCGTGCCTCACGGACGTGAGTTACCGCGAGGAATCAAGCGGCGGCGAGATCGCCGCACGAATGGATGTTTCTGTGCCCGCGGCGAACGATCATCTGCGGACCTTTCTACGACTGCGCTACGACGTGCGGAAGCCGCTGCGCTGGCAAAGGCTCGCGTTTTTCCAGCTCGGCGCTGATTTCTACAACGACGTGCCTGCGCGACGCGTGGGCATCGGCGATGTCACCGGCCTGCGCGAGGAATGGGAGCCGCGTCGCGCAAAGGACGAGTATGATCGCACCGCGCTGCCGCTCGCAGGCGTTGGAGCGTGGGTCTCCGTGCATGGCGTGGAGCGTGCGGTGCTGAAAAAAGGCCACGCCGCCGCGAGTCGCGGCCTCATCGTGCGCTCGTGGCGTGCGCTGCTCGGTGGCAAACCCGCCGCGCCGCATCTCGCGACCTATTGCACCGAGTGGGGTAAGAACAATCACCGCACCGCCGTCGAGCTCGTGCCACCGCCTGAGATCGCAGAGTTGCAGCCCGGCGATTTCATCGAGGCCGAGCTGGAACTCGTCGTCTTCCCCGCCGATGCCGCTGCCTACTACGGCCCGGATGCCAAGCTGCGTGACGTGCTCGTCCGCGCTGCCGACACCTGGCGTCCCGTGCATCGCGAGGCGCAAGGCAACGCGCTAAAACCCATCGCGAAACTCGGTGAGATCACGAAAAGCTATCCGCTCGTCGTCGCGGTCAATGAGGAGCAGCGTGCGCAAGTTCTCGTGAAAGGCGGACTCGGGCATCTGCCGGTCACTTTTGCCGATTTGAAGTCACCGAAAGGCCATCGCGTGCTGGTGAACGGCCAGCCGGTCACCCATTGGCAGACGAATTGGAACGCGGTGGCGCAACGCTGGCAAATCGTCTGCAATGTGGCTGCTCGCGAAGAAGGAGAGATGGAAGTTGTTCTCGAAACCGCTCCGTAGAGTCATCCGCTGCCAAAACTGGCTTCGTGACACTTTATCGACAGGAGCATGGGAACAGAAGAATGACGGGATTCTCCTGTCCCCATGCTTCTGTCGAAGTCTGTCTCATTTCACGCGGCTCTTCTGCCAGTCTCTCCGCCTTCAAGGTTCATCAACCCCTCGCTGTATCTTGACTCCGTATCCGACGAGCCGTTCGCTGAGATCGACAAGGTCGTGATGCGCTGTGTCTGTGCCGTTCATCACAACAGAGCCGTTGAACGCAGCTTCAAAGCACATCCCTGCGGCAGACAGCGGGAACGCGAGGCTCACGATCCACAGTGATTGTGTGCCAAAGGCTGCCACATCCGGCTCAGGGTTGAAAAGATGGATCTATGGCCCCGCAAGAGCACGATGACGTGATGGAGTCCTGGCTCATGGCGGAGGGGCTTGAAATGACCAATGAGTCAATCCGAATGACGATGTGAGGCATGGCATGCTCCCCGTTTCGTCATTCCCCTTCAAGAGCACCTTCCCTCATCCACGTCGATGTAATGTGCGATGGTCTGGATGTCATCGCGATCACCGATTCCGCCATCGGCCTTTCGTTTCGCCAAAATGGCCGTGATGTGATCATTCCAGCCAAGCGTTTTGACATAGTGGTTCCAGATGAGCTTCTCGTTGTCATTCAGCACCCGGCTGCGCTCCTGGCACCATTGCAGGATCTCCTCATCCGTGCCGCCTTCGATCACGCGGGCTTTCAGCTCGTCGTAACGGATGTGCAAAAAGTCTACCAACGCACCGTCGCTGCCTTTGCCAAGATTGGCGTGAAGATCGTCCCACAACCTGCCAGCGGCATGCAGCCGGATCTTCCCCACCATGCGCGGGAAGTACTTCAGACCAGCGGTTTCATCAAGAGGGCTGCACGGCAGCGTGGCAGGATCAGGTTTGGCGGACATGCGGCGCATTTGATCGCGGCCCGTTCGCTTGGCAATCGAATCTACGGCTTCCATCCGCTTTGCAGTCGCCAGCCTGCCGCGTTGGGGATGGCATACGCTCCACGAATTCGCCGCTCACCTTTGCTGGCCCCATTAAAATCCTGAAGAAAATGTCTGTACATTTATGCGCAGCTACTGTGCCCCGGACAATACCGTGCTGCGTCTCAGCGCTGACACGCAAACGCTCGAAGCCTCCCTCCCCGCCGCCTCAGCACCCGAGATTCCCCTTCCCCACCGCAATGAAGCCGGTAAATCCCGTTACCGTGCCTGGTCCATCGTGAAACTCGGAACCCTCAACCTGAAACCCGGTCCTGCCATGCTCACCCTCGAAGCACTTTCCCTGCCCGGCATCGACTTGAAGCATCTCAAGCTCACGCGCCGTTCATTCCAGTCCATGAAGCGCCTGATTCTGATCCTCTTTGCCCTCTGCCCTTCGCTCTTTGCGGCGCAGCCTAACATCCTCTTCGCCATCGCCGACGACTGGGGCGCACATGCAGGTGCTTACGGCACGCCGTGGGTGAAGACACCCGCGTTTGACCGCATCGCGAAGGAAGGCGTGCTTTTCACCAAAGCCTACACCCCCGTGGCGAAGTGTGCGCCTTCACGCGCGATCGTTCTCACCGGTCGTCATGCGTGGCAAAACGAGGAGGCGGGCAATCACATGGCCTTCTTCCCGGCGAAGCTGAAAAGCTGGCCAGAGGTGCTCACCGAAAAAGGCTGGCACATGGGCATCACCGGCAAGGGCTGGGGTCCCGGCATCGCCAATGATGCGAATGGCAAGCCGCGCCAAATCACCGGCCAGCCGTTCAACCAGCACAAGGCGGAGCCGCATCGCGACTATGAATTCCAATCTGGCGTGAAGAAGGGCGGGAAAAAGCTCTCCGACATCTCGCAGGTGCCGGATTACTGGCCCGATGACGAGATCGTGCGCCACGACATGCTCGATTACGCCTTCGAAGTCGAGCACACGGACAACCACCTCGCCCGCATGATCGCCGAGCTCGAAAAACGCGGCCAGCTCGATAACACACTCATCATCGTCACCGCTGATCACGGCATGCCCTTCCCGCGCTGCAAAGGCTACGCCTATGAGGACAGCAATCATGTGCCGCTCGCCATCCGCTGCCCCGGCGGCATGAAAAAAACCGGCCGCGTGGTGGATGACTTTGTCAACTTCACCGACATCGCTGCCACCATTCTCGATTACGCGGGCATCACCGAGAAAGACAGCGGCATGATGGCGATCACCGGCAAGAGTTGGCGGCCCATTTTGGAGAGCGAGAAAAGCGGACGCGTCATCGCCGAGCGCGATCACACGCTCATCGGCAAGGAGCGCACCGATGTCGGCCGCCCGCATGACTGGGGCTATCCCATCCGCGCCATCGTCACCGCCGAGCACCTCTATTTGAAAAACTACGAGCCCACGCGCTGGCCTGCGGGCAATCCCGAAACCGGCTACCTCGACACCGACGGCGGCCCCACGAAGTCGCTCATCCTCAAAATGGGCCGCAAGGATCGCCGCGACAAGTTCTGGCAGCTCAACTTCGGCCTGCGCCCCGCCGAGGAGTTTTACGATCTCACCGTCGATCCGCACGCTGCGCGCAACTTGGCCGCTGAGTCCGTCCACACCGACACGATCCAAAAACTGCGCGCGCGCATGGAGTCCGAGCTCAAATCCCAAAACGACCCGCGCATGGCCGGGAACGGCAAAATCTTCGACGACTACCCCGCCACCAACGGCGCAGGATTTTATGAGAAGTTCATGCGCGGCGAGAAAGTGAATGCTGGCTGGGTTTCACCCACCGATTTTGAGAAGGGACCCATCAAACAGCCATGAAATCCTTCGCGCTGGTCTGACTCGCGGGATGATCGGCACCCGTCCCAGATCACCAACCTAGCGCATTCGCTCGATCACGTCTTCCGCGTCGAAGAGTGGAAAACAAAGATCACCGAAAAACTTGCCGCTGTGCGCGCGAATGATCTCAGCCAGTCAATCTAACTGCATGAAAGCCATCCTCACACTCCTCTGCCTCGTCACATCAGCCTTTGCCGGGCCGACCATCGTTTATGTCTCCGAAAGCGGCGAGAAGCGCATCGCGGTGTGGTCGCTGGATGAATCATCGGGCGAGTTGGCACGCCAGGGCGAAGCGCCGCTGCCTGGAGCACCGGGCAGCCTTTCCATCAGTCCGGATCGCAAGCATCTGTATGCCTCCGTGCGCTCCGCGAAGCAGTTCGCCACGCTCGATGTCGATGCGAAGACCGGAGCGCTCTCGAATCCGACCTTTGCGGATGCGGACTTCAATGCGGCGTATGTTTTCGCTGACAAAACTGGGCGCTGGCTGCTCGCGGCGTCCTACAGCGAAGGCGTCGTGGGTTTGTCTGCGATCAAGAACGGTCGTGTCGAAGGTCCGCCTATCGTCACGCTCGAAACAGGCAAAAAAGCGCACTGCATTCAGGTCGATCCGGCGAACCAATTCGCCTTCGTGCCGCATGTCGGTGAGTTGAACAAGGTGGAGCAGCTCCGTTTTGATGCGCAGGCCGGCACGCTCACGCGCAACACGCCGCCGCATCTCCCCGGCGGCGCGGGCGAAGGGCCGCGGCACATGCAGTTTCACCCGAACGGCAAGTGGGCCTACTGCGTGAACGAGCAGGGCAAAAGCGTCACGCTGTGCGATTACAATGCCGCCAACGGCACGCTCAAAGCCCGCCAGAGCGTGCCCACCGTGCCGGAGGACTGGCGCACGAAAGGCTCCTGCGCTGACATTCACCTCAGTGCCGACGGCCGCTTCGTCTATGCCTCGAATCGCGGTCACGACAGCCTCGCTATCTTCTCCGTGAATGCTCAAAGCGGCGAACTCACGCCACACGGCCAGACGCCGACGGAAAAAACACCACGCTCTTTCTGCCTCGTGCCC
>JAJTDU010000101.1 GCA_021298725.1 Verrucomicrobiaceae bacterium
TGTCGCAGAGTGACTTTTGAGACTCACCAACCCAGCCAGAACTCATCCCCGCACCTTGATGACTTCAGAGTCCCGCTCCGCGACCGTCGCCGAGTCCTTTCTGAGACTTCGCTCCCTGCCGAGAATTCGTCTTTCGACCCTATCCACTTAACTTACCTGCTCAACGAGAGTCGCTGACTGATGCTTGAGACTGTTTTGGCACAAAATCGATCTCATTCCAAGCCCAAGCAGCCAGCCGCCCCTGCCCCAACCTCCCACCTCAAGCCGTCGCTCGTTCCTCAAGGCCCCATCACTTCCTCTCCGCCTCCACCCGCACCTCCTGAAGCCGCTTTTCAAAGCGCCGCACAGGAGACTGTGCGGACCGCTTGGGCGTTCACGCCAGCTTGGCGGCGACTCGCGCCCAAACAACCTCGTGCACGGCCTCGGGCGCTGCGTTGGCATCAATGACTTGGATGCGCTGCGGCTCGGCGGCAGCGAGATGGAGGTAACCCTGGCGGACTTTTTCAAAAAACTCGGGCGGCTGGCTCTCCATGCGGTCGAGTTCGCGGCCAGTGGCATGAATGCGCTGCCAGGCGGTCTGCACGTCGAGATCCAGGAGGAGGGTGAGCTGCGGCAGGGTGCCGCCGATGGCGAAGCGATTGATGGCGTTCACGGCATCAAGCGGGAGGCCACGTGCGTGGCCCTGATAGACGCTGGTGGAGTCGAGAAAGCGGTCGAGGATGACGAAAACGCCCGCTTCGAGCAGCGGACGGATTTTTTCGCGGACGATTTGAGCCCGGCTGGCGGCGAAGAGGAGTAGTTCGGCCTCTGGGGTCATGGCCGCGCCTTCTTTGGAATGCTGGAGGAGATGGCGGATGCTTTCGCCGATCTCGGTGCCGCCGGGTTCGCGCAGGACTTCGACTTTGCGGCCTGATTGCTCGAGACGCTCACGCAGAAGGCGAATCTGCGTGGATTTGCCGCAGCCTTCAGAACCCTCGAAGGAGAGGAGGAAACCGGGGGTTGGTGATGTGTCGGGCATGGCACTCACGAAAAACGGTCCGCCTCGACACACCGCCGCCGCAGTGAAGCCAGACGGGGGGATTTAGTTGCCTGGATTCCAAACATGGCACTTTGGAAAATCATCATCTGGACGGCTTTCAAAGCTCTGGCTTGATGCTGTCCGGGTCCACCCCGAGTTCACGCAGTTTGGCAGCCAAAGCATCTGCGCGCTGTGCCTCGGCGGCGGCTCGGAGTGCCTCGGCAGTGGCGCGGCGGGCCTCGGTGGAGGCACGGAGAGCTTCGGCGGTGGCGCGGCGGGTCTCGGTGGCGGCTCGTTGGGCTTCAGTGGCGGCGCGTTCCTGTCCAGTGAGGAGGATTTTGCCATGGGCGTCACACCAGCGCAGCCAAGTGGAGGGCGTGCCTTCAAAGACGCCGTCTGCCAGCGTCACGCCCAGGCTCATGCCATCAAACATCGGGGAATCTTGCTGACACTCCCTGCTGCCAGCGGCGCTGAGGGAAAAAACAGTGAGCGGACGCTCCGCAAGACACCGCAAAGGATCATAGACGACATACCACGAGACGCCGATCTGCTGGTAGTTGCGCAGCTTGGAGTCGAGTTCTCCGCCTTTTTTGTTCGAGACGATCTCCACGACGATTTCCGGCGGCTTGCCATCGTAGGTCCAGGCAAAATAGGCGCGGTGGTCCTTTTCCCACAGATCCTGATGCGGCTCGACATGCGTTTTGACGAGAACGTCCGGCACGATGACCGGGCGGTTCAGCGCCACATACACCCCCACATTGGCCATGGTGATGAAGGGGAAACCGGGCTGCCACGAGGCGTAGAGCGACTCCGTGAGGAGACGCATTTGCTTTTCGGAGAATTGGTTGTCCACGGGCGTGTCGTCCTCGGTGATGAGATGGGAGACGTCGGGACGGGGCGGGAGATCCCCTTCTTCGAGGTCGTCCAGAGCAATGGCAGGCAGGGTCTGCATGTGGTGAGGATAATCGCCTGCGGCGTTCCGCGCAAGATGTGACTGCCGGTGGACCGAGCCAGATGGCAGCTTTACTCCCACTCGATGCTCGCGGGCGGCTTGGTGCTGATGTCGTAGAGCACGCGGTTTACGCCTTTGACGCGGTTGAGGATCTGGTTGGAGGCGTTGCGGAGCACGCTGTAGGGCAGCTCGACCCAGTCGGCGGTCATGGCGTCTTCGCTAATGACGGCACGAAGGCTGATGGCTTGCTCGTAGCTGCGTTCGTCGCCTTTGACGCCGACGGTTTTGACGGGAAGGAGAGCGGCGTAGGCCTGCCAGGTCTGCTCATACCAGCCGCTGCGGCGGAGTTCGCCGATGAAGATGGCATCGGCCTGCTGGGTGATGGCGACGCGTTCCGGCGTGATCTCGCCGGGAATACGCACGGCGAGGCCGGGGCCAGGGAAGGGATGACGCCACAAGGCGCGGTGCGGGATGCCGAGGCTGGCGCCGAGGGCGCGGACTTCGTCTTTGAAGAGTTCGGCGAGCGGTTCGAGCACCTTGCCCTGCGTTTTGAGTTCCATGATGCGATCGACGCGGTTGTGATGCGTCTTGATCTTGCTGGCGATGCTGCCGCTGGTGGCGCTTTCGATCACGTCGGGGTAAAGCGTGCCCTGGGCGAGCAGTTCGACGTTGTCGGCGACTTTCCAGAACTCTTCGACAAAGAGCGTGCCGATGATGCGGCGCTTCTGCTCAGGATCGGTGACACCTTTGAGGGCACCGAGGAAGATGGCACTGGCGTCGATCTGCTCGATGGGGACGCCGACTTCGCCGAAGAGGGCTTTCACCTCGGCGGTTTCGTTCAGGCGCATGAGGCCGGTGTCGATGTAGATGCAGCGCACCTTCACACCCGCACGGGCGAGTAGCACGGCGAGCACGGTGCTGTCCACGCCGCCGGAGACGCCGCAGATGACTTCGCGGCTGCCGACTTCGGCTTTGATGCGCTCGATCATCTGCGCCTTGAATTCCTGGATGTCGAACTTGGCGAGCTGGGCACCGCTTTTAGTGAGGAAGTTCTTCAGGATGGCGGTGCCTTCGTGCGAATGCGTGACCTCAGGGTGAAACTGGATGCCCCAGCAGCGGTCGGACCATTTCAGGGCCACGGGAACGGCGTCTTCGTTGGTGGCGATGACTTTCGTCGTGTCGGCAAGGTTCGCGCAGGTGTCGCTGTGGCTCATCCAGACCTGGGACTCGTGCGAGATGCCGTCAAAGAGGTCCTCGTGGTCGGTGACGACGAGTTTAGCGGGGCCATACTCGCGAGTGACGCCGGGTTTCACGGTGCCGCCGTGTTTGATGTTGAGGAGCTGCATGCCGTAGCACACGCCGAGCACGGGGACGCCGAAGGACATGAGTTTGTCGTAATCGACATCTGGTGCGTCTGTCTCCGAGGTGCTACGCGGGCCGCCGGAAAGGATGATGGCACCGGGGTTGGTGAGCTTTGCCAGCTCCGCAGGCGGATACAGGTGCGAAACGAAGCCCAGCTCGCGGACGCGGCGGACGATGAGCTGGGAATACTGGGAGCCGTAATCGAGGACGGCGACTTCTTGGGCGGTCATGAGGGGGGAATGACGAGTGCGGAATGACAAATGACGAGGCCGATCAATGCGGCTCGTAGTTCACGGGTTCTTCGGTGATGACGACATCGTGAGGATGGCTTTCTTTGAGGCCGCCGGCGGTGATTCTCACGAAGCGGGCCTTGGCGCGGAGCTCGTCGAGGGTATTGGCACCCACATAGCCCATGCCAGAACGAAGGCCGCCGATGAGCTGGAAAACGACTTCAGCAAGCGGGCCCTTGAAGGGCACACGAGCCTCGACGCCTTCAGGGACGAGCTTGCCGGAGCTATTTTGACCGTAGCGGTCCCCTGCCCCTTTGCGCATGGCTTTGAGGCTGCCCATGCCACGGTATTCTTTGAAGGTGCGCCCCTGCCATTTGACCATGTTGCCGGGGCTTTCGGACGTTCCAGCGAGGAGGGAGCCGAGCATGACGAGATCGGCACCACCGGCGAGGGCTTTGACGATGTCGCCTGAGTAACGAATGCCGCCGTCGGCGATGACAGTGATGCCTGCGGGCCTGCAAACCTCCGCCACCTCCTGCACGGCGCTGAATTGGGCCATGCCGACACCAGAGATGATGCGTGTGGTGCAAATGGAGCCGGGACCGACGCCAACCTTGATGGCGGAGACGCCAGCTCTCATCAAATCACGAGCGCCATCCGCCGTGACGACGTTGCCAGCGACGATGGGGACGTTGGCACCGAGATTTTCGCGAAGACGGGCAATGACCTGCATCACGCGAGAGGTGTGGCCGGTGGCGGCGTCGATGAAGATGGCATCCGCGCCCGCAGCGAGCAGAGCTTTGCCACGATCCACGCAGTCGTCTCCCACACCGACGGCAGCACCGACGCGGAGCTGCCCGTTGGCATCCTTGGCGGCGTGGGTAAACATCTGGCGCTTCACGACGTCCTGCTTGGTGATGAGGCCCGCCAACTTGCCTGCGGCATCGACGAGTGGGAGCTTCTCGATGCGGTGAGTGTAGAGGATTTTGAGTGCGTCCTCGTAGCTGGTCTGGGGCGTGCCGGTGGCCAGACGGGCACGCGGCGTCATGATGGCGGACACGGGCGTTGAGCCGTCGTCGATGTACCACATGTCTCGACTGGTGACCATGCCGACGAGAATGCCGCTGGCGTCGATGACGGGGAAACCACTGACGCCTTTTTCATGCATGAGGCGCTGAAGCTCACTCAGTCGCGTCTCAGGTGCTACACAGTGAGGATTCTGGATGACGGTGTTCTCCGAACGCTTCACCCGAGCCACCTGCTCGGCCTGGAGGTCGATGGGGATGTTCCGATGAATGACACCAAGGCCGCCCTCACGAGCGAGAGCAATGGCAAGCTCGGCCTCTGTCACCGTGTCCATGGCGGACGAAAGGATCGGCACATTGAGGACGATAGAGGCGAGTTTGGTGGAGACATTGACGTCTCCAGGCAGCACAGAGCTGTGCGCCGGCAGAAGAAGGACGTCGTCGAAACTTAAAGCGAGAGAAGGCAGATCACCCATGCGCCATTCAAGCGGCGATCAGGCGGCTGTCATGCAGAAATTTAGCTGATATGAGCCTGCTTGGTGGCTCACCCAGAAGATCAGAATCCAGGCTTGTAGTTGCGCGCCTTGCCGGTGTACGGATCAATCTGGATGGTGTAGAAGTTTTTGGGCAGGTTCTCGGTGGTGATTTCAGCACCGATGTCGTAGGTGATGGTGAGAAAACTTTCCGGAAGTGTCTGGAAAACCAGCGAGGCAAGGGTAACACCAGCATTGGTTGTGGCAGCCCCGACCTTGCGACAAGTCCCATCCGGCATGAAGCGCATGGCGCAGTAAGTAGCGCCGGAAACACCGGAATACCCGAGTGCTCCTCCTTCTTTTTCATCATTGATCTGCTCGCCCGAGAGCGCGGGAGACAATGCCGGATCTGCAGCAATAATGACCCCATCTGACATCTTGATCAGATTACCGACAGGAACAACGGACTCTTTTAATTGCGCCGCCGCAGTCGCTCCCTCTGCAACCACCAGAACTTTAAACATTTGATAGGCCCTGAAGAGTGAAGACTCACCGAACTCGCCGTCATAGCTGAAAAAACGTAACTCCACGGGAACACTTTGCGCAAAGGCAAGTTGCTGAGCCTCCGAGAAAGCCCCCATGAGTGCATCCCCCGTCGAAGAAAGCCGACTGGACTGCATGGTCTTCATTAAAGCGGGCGTGGAAAACGCCAGCAGCAAGACAATGATCGTCACCACGACAAGCATTTCAATCAGGGTGAATGCCCGCCTGGATTGTTTGCGGAGTAGCAAATGATTCTGCATACGGAAAGTGTAGACGGTAGTGACGAAGGGGATTGTCAAAAGCTCCAACGAGCCTGTTTGAGGGCGATGGTGGTGGTGAACACGCGGTAATTGAGCTTTTTCTCCAGCAGAAGAGCCTCAAGAACACCTGGTTGCTCAGGGGTGCCATCCAAATCGGTGGTGAATTCGGCGGCATTTTGAAATTTCCCGGCAACAGCCGTCAACACCTCACCACGCATGGTGTTGTTTTCACTCCGAGATAAAAACTCCCCTGACTTTTCATCCAGAGCAATCATTGTGACTTTGAGGATTGGCGGCAGGAGGTGCTGGGTGCCTTGCGGATTCGTCGAAGAAGCCGACGCTCCAGGGTTTGTCACCAAAGTCGAGTCATAAAGGTATTGCGGTGCAATCGAGTAAGGCGCGGATGATGTGTTGCCCGTGGTCTCCAATTGCGGAGATATCACCAATGCCAGGATGTTTTCAGCCACCGGGCGTGTGAAGGCGCGTGTGGCCACCTTCTCCTGGTCCTGAACGACGCTACTGAGCGCAGCAGTGTTTCCTTCATTGAACCACCGTTTTCCATTGTTGATTCCGTCCTCCCGGTCCACCAGAGGCCGTAAAGTCGAGTCATAAATACGATTCATTTCGGCCGTCGGACTGTACTCCATCAAGCGTAAACGCTGCCGGGTGGGCACCGTGTTCAAATCATTGAGGAAAGGCGGACGGTAGGGCCGGTCATCCCCCCACTCGACGAAGTAACCACGGCCACAAAGGAGGTTGACCATGTTTTCTGTGTTGGCCATTTGCGCATTGGTGGCAACGGTCAGCCGAGTTACGCCCAACGGCGCCTGGAAAAACACCGCGTGTCCGGGGTAATCTGCGGCCTTACCAGCGGCGCCTTGTAGAACCTGAGTAGTGGGGCCACTGATGAACTGCAGCTCTGACTGGCGGATGTAGTTTTTGGCGCGGTTTACCTGTTGTCCCAAACTGCTGCGCAGGGGATCAAACTCATTCTCCCAGTAAGTGTTCAAAGTGGCCTGAGAGAGGGTGCGACTGATCACATCGAAGGCGGTGCGCGCCTCGCGGAACTGGGAGACCCGTGAATTGGAACGTACCCAAGTGCGCTGCACGATGCCGACCACCTGGGTCACGACCAGCATGAGAATGACCAAGAAGGTCATGGATACGAGCAGTTCAATCAAAGTGAATCCACTTTTGCCAGATCCACCGCGCCGGATTAGCGGAGAGGAATGTTGGGTGATGAAACAATGCATCATGGAAGGAATAGATCAGCGGGTTTGTGCGACCAAGTGATTGAAAGTCGAGTAGCTCATCCGGTTGTTTTCACCGAACTCAAAATCCCGATTGCCTGAGTTAGTCACTTTGATGATAAAGCGCCTGAGATAAAGCTGAGTGGCCTCGCTTTGGGGAAGGGTGGCGGGCTGTCGAGGGTCAATTTCAGCGACAAACACGATCTCCTCGGAATCCGCCTGTAATTCAGTTCCCTGATCGTTGAAATACTTTCTTTGCTGTGATGTGGGCAGCATGGTAAAACGGGCATTGTCCAGATCACGGGCTATCTGTTCGACGATGTTGCTGTAGTTGGTGATGAGCGAGGTTTTTCGAGACATCTCCAGGCCTTGGGGCAAAAGCCCCAAAAGAGTGATGAGAGCCAGCGCGGCGATGGCCACGGCAAGTGTGACCTCAACCAGTGAGAATCCCGCGGCGGTGCCTGCTTTCAAACAGCGTTTCATGAGTTTCATATCAGATCGTGAAAAAAATCCAACACACATAAAAATCACGGACTGAATCGTTTGCTTTCAAGCGTGCGGAATTTGTAGAACGTCTCCAAGGACGGCTGAGACAACGGATTGGAGCTGGCGGCATAGTCCGGGATGACGGCCGAAACATCCGTGGGGTCGATATAGCGCTCGATCAAGGTCGAGCCACGATACTCGCTCACAATGGCATCTTTGACTGGATCCACGGTATCCACCGCTACCGAGCGTGCCTTGCGAATCACCTGTGCACGCATGTGAACACGGAAGGTGTTGCTGCGGGTGGTGACGCGGCTGTAAATGTTGGAATAGGGGCGCTCGCGCACGTTGTCACCCGTGACTGAATGCTGAAGCCAAAAGGCATCCATCTGGCTCTGGCGGTTGTTGGCTCTCGTGGGCTTGTTGACATTGACCGTGTTCGTGCCCTGACGGTCCGCGGGGATGAGATGCATCTCGCAAATCTGACTGGCGGTGCGGAACAAACCACGGGAAACCGCAGGCAGGCTACCATCGTTTTCGAAGCGCTCGTCAAACTGGCGCAACGTCTCGGTCACATCGATCGGACGATGCCAAAACCGGCGGTCCCTGGTTTCATTCCAGTACTCATCCCATAGTGCTGTGGTCGAGCGGCTGAAGGTCTTGGCTCTGGTGGCGTCCGCGTTTGGGATGGCTGTCATGTATTCCCCCTTCATCAGTGCATGCAGGCCGGTGGCACGTTTGATGTTGGTAAAGGGCATGATTTGGTAGTTGAGATTGATGCGACCAGCCACCGAGAGCGGCTCACTGATGGCATAAGGCTCCACCACCGGCATGAAAAACATATCCAGCAGG
>JAJTDU010000102.1:0-5006 GCA_021298725.1 Verrucomicrobiaceae bacterium
TTCGGCCGCACGGGTAAGTTCTGGGCCTTCGAGCATTACGGCGTCACCCCGGATCTCATCTGCTGTGGCAAAGGCATCAGCTCCGGCATGCCGCTGAGCGCTGTGATCGGTCGCCAGCACATCATGGACCAGTTCCCGCCGGGTAGCATGACCAGCACGCATACTGGCAATCCCGTCTGCTGCGCCGCCGCCGTCGCGAACATCAAAAAGCTGCTCGCGGAAGACCTCACCGGCAACGCCGCCAAGCTCGGCCCGATTTTGCACGAGCGCTGCAAGGCCATCCAAAAACGCCATCCGAACGTCGTCGGTCATGTGACCTGCGCCGGACTCGTCGCTGGCCTTCAGATGGTCAAACCGGGCCAAAAAGAGCCGAATCACGATCTTGCGCATCGCATCATCGAACTGTGCTTTCAGCGTGGCCTGCTGCTCTTCGCCCCCGTCGGCGCCTGGGGCCAGACCGTCAAAATCTGCCCGCCGCTTACCGTCACCGAAGAGGCCCTGCTAGAAGCCTGCGACGTGCTCGACATGGCAGTGGATGACGCTGTTCGCGAAAAATCGGCGTGATGCGTCGTATGACTGGCATGCGTTTCCCCATCGTCTTCTTGCTCATTTGCCACGCCTCTGCCGTGGCAGCGCCTCTGACCTTTGAAAAAGACGTTCGCCCGATTTTGAAGGCGAACTGCTTTCATTGTCATGGCGAGGAAGGTGAGACCAAGGGCGGGCTCGACGTGCGTCTGGCGCGTTTCATTCTCAAAGGTGGCAAAAGCGGCCCGGCCATTGTTCCTGGCAAGGCGGCCGAAAGTCATCTGCTCGAACTCGTGAAGGCAGGCGAGATGCCGAAGGGTAAATCGAAGCTCAAGGATCGAGACATTGCCGTTTTGGAAGCCTGGGTCACCCAGGGGGCCCAAACGGCTCGTGCTGAGCCTGAAAAACTCGGTCCTGAGCATGCCTTCACCGACGAGGAGCGTGCGTGGTGGTCCTTGCAGCCTGTTCAAAATGTTAAACCGCCGGTCAAACCCGAGGTGTTGGGCATTGATGCCTTTATCGACGCCAAACACGCTGAGAAAGGCCTGTCATTCTCTCCCGAAGCCGATCCCGTCACTTTCATTCGTCGCGCCAGCTTCGATCTGACCGGCCTGCCACCGACTCTCGAAGAGGTGGATCACTTTGTCGCTGCTTACATCAAGCATCCTGCGTCCAGCATCGAGCATCTCATTGACCGCTTGCTCGCCTCACCTCACTACGGCGAGCGTTGGGGGCGTCACTGGCTGGATGCGGCGGGTTATGCCGACTCAGAAGGTTTTGGTGAGAAGGATTTGGAGCGCAAATGGGCATGGAAGTATCGCGACTACGTCATCGACGCGCTGAACAAGGACAAACCCTTCGACCAGTTCGTGCGCGAGCAATTGGCGGGTGATGAGATGGTGCGACAACCCTACAAAAACCTGTCACAGGATGAGATCGAGAAGCTCTCCGCCACGGGATTCCTCCGGATGCCGCCCAATGGCACTGCTGAAAAGAATGATCCGGTGACGCAGAATGCGAATATCGCCGACACGGTCAAAATGGTGGGGACATCGCTCTATGGTCTGACCATCGGCTGCGCTCAATGTCATGATCATCGCTACGATCCCATCTCGCAGGCCGATTATTATCGGCTGCGGGCTGTTTTTGAGCCAGGATTCGACACGAAGGCGTGGCGTCTCCCTGCGAGCAGGCTGGTTTCGTTGCTGACGGACGCGGAGTCGGTTGAAGCGGCCAAGATCGAGGCCGAGGCCAAAAAACTAGATGCCGCACGGCTGGCCAAGACGGAGGAGTTCATCACCGAGGTTTTGGAAAAGGAACTCGCCAAGGCTCCTGAGAAGGATCGTGAGCCATTGCGCACGGCTTATCGAACGGAGATGAAGAAGCGCACCGCTGATCAAACCAAGCTGCTCAAAGCCTGGCCGCGCGTGAATCAACTCAGCGCTGGTTCGCTTTATCTTTACGACACGACGAACAAAACCAAGCACGCTGACACGTTGAAGAAGATGACCGAGGAAGCCACAGCGGTGCGTGGGAAAAAGCCGGTGGAGGAGTTTCTGCATGCCTTCGTCGAATTGCCCCAAAAGCCCGAACTCGTGCCTGCCACGTTCATCTTCAATCGTGGCAATCATGAGCAGTTGAAGGAAAAAGTGACCCCAAGCGATCTCACCGTGCTCGCGGCTCACCGGAAGGTCGAAGTATCCGAGAAGGACGCCAAGCTGCCCACTACCGGCCGTCGTCTAGCCTTCGCCAACGCCTTGACCGATGGTAAACACCCGTTGCTGGCCCGTGTGATGGTGAACCGCGTGTGGATGCATCACTTTGGCAAAGGTATCGTCGCCAGTTCCGGAGATTTCGGCCAGCTCGGCAGCCAACCGACGCATCCTGAGCTGCTCGACTGGCTGGCAGTGGAGTTCATGCGTGAAGGCTGGAGCTTGAAGCATCTGCATCGCCTCATCATGACCTCGCGCACCTATCGCCAGTCTTCGACTCGCGATGAGAAGCGGGATCGCATTGATCCCGACAACACGCTGCTCAGCCGCATGAGCGTGCGTCGGCTGGAGGCCGAAATCCTGCGTGATTCACTGCTGGCGCTCAGTGGCAGGCTGAATCCGAAGATCGGCGGCGCTCCTGTGCCGGTGATGTTCAATGAGGAGGGGCAGGTCGTCATTGGCATCGACACCACGGACACGGCAGGCCGTCCTACCGGCAAATATCTGGCTATGAATGGCGAGGAATTCCGCCGCAGCATTTATGTGCAGGCACGCCGCTCGCGCCCGCTCGAAATGTTCGCCACCGTTGACGCGCCGATCATGGAGCCGAGCTGCGATGTGCGCTCCGTCACCACGGTGAGTCCGCAGAGCCTGCTTTTGATGAACAGCTCGATCATGCGCGTGCATGCCCAGCAGTTCGCCCAGCGCGTGCAGACGGAAGGTGGCAAGGAGCTGGCAGATCAGATCCGCCTCGCGTGGAGGCTTGTTCACGGCAAAGCACCGTCCGAGTCGGATGTGCAGCAGAGCGTCGAATTCGTGCAGGCGCAGACCGAGTTCTACAAGGCGAATCCCACGCCGCTCGAAGTTCAGATCGGCACACGTTCAGATCGGCACACCTTCGAAGACGCCGGGCGAACCCGGCTTCCTCGGCCTCACGGCTCTCTGCCACGCGCTCATGAGCGGCAACGCGCTCCTGTATGTGGATTGAGGCCGCTGGCTAGACTCACTTCTCGGCGAGCATGGCGCGGAGGCCGGAGAAAAAGTTGGTGTTTTCTTCCACGGTGACGGTTTCGTTCATGTGGCGCGTGTAATCGAGTTCGGTGACGTATTTGCGATCCAGCTCCTTCAGGAAAGGGGAAGGGAGGCAGGTCTGCTTCTGGCCCCACTTCATGCGCGTGCGTGTGTGGCTGATGGTGAGCTTTTGCTTTGCTCGCGTGATGCCGACGTAGAACAGGCGGCGCTCCTCATCAACACGGCCTTCATCGAAGCTGCGCTTGTGCGGCAGGATGCCTTGTTCGATGCCGGGGAGATAGACGATGGGGAATTCGAGTCCTTTGGAGGCATGCAGCGTGATCAAGCACACGCCTTTCTTCTTTTCGATGTCGTCCTTCTCCTCGCGCTCGTCGTTGAGGCTGATTTCGTCGAGGAAACCGCCGAGACCGTCGGCGCGGTTGCGTTCTTCGTAGCCTGCGAGGCTCTTGAGGAGTTCCTTGAGGCCGTTTTCCCAGCCAGCTAAGTCTTCCGGCTCCTTGGCGGCTTTTTTGAGATGCTCCATGTAGCCGACCTCAAGGATGAGCGCCTCGGTCATCTGCACAAGCTGTGTGCCCTGGGTGCTGGCCGGGCCGGAGTACTTGCTGATGATCGTGGTGAAGCCGCGGATGGCGTTGCGCGCCTTCTCGGGGATCTGACGCAGAAAATCTTCGTCGCAAAGCGCCACCCAGACGCTGTGGCCCTTCTCCATGCTACGTTCGCGGGCGAGTTCGGCGGTGGCGCTGCCGATGCCGCGTGTGGGAGTGTTCAACACGCGCAGCAGACTGATGTCATCGTGCGGATTGTGCAGGACATTGAGGTAGCTGAGGATGTCCTTCACTTCGCGGCGATCAAAGAAGCTACGCGCCCCGACGACGCGGTAGGGGATTTTGCGCTGGCGGAAGGCCTGCTCCAGCACACGCGACTGGTCGTTGGTGCGGAAGAGCACGGCAAAATCCTCCAGCGGCTGCTTGTTTGAAAAGTGAGCGGTCTCGACCTCCTTCGAGATCATGTCAGACTCTTCTTTCTCATCTTGTGTGGCGATGAGGCGCACGAGCTCGTTGCCGTTGTTGCGGCTCCAGAGAGACTTGGGGCGGCGGCCAGCGTTGTTTTTGATGAGGCTGTTTGCGGTATGCAGGATGGGCGTCGTGCTGCGGTAGTTTTCCTCCAGCTTGATGACGTGCGGATTGGGAAAGAAGTCCTCGAACTGAGTGATGTTCGTGATCTCCGCACCGCGCCAACCGTAGATGGACTGGTCGTCATCACCCACGACGCAGACGTTGTAAGGCGCGGGAACCAAGGCGCGCAGGAGACGCATTTGCAGGGAGTTCGTGTCCTGGAACTCATCCACCATGACGTAATGATGGCGGCTCTGCACGGTGGCACGCACATCGGCATGGTCTTCGAGTAAACGCACGCCGAGAACGAGCAGGTCGTCGAAATCCATGACGTTCAGGCCGCGCATCTCGTCCATGTATTTTTGCATGACAGCGGCCTCGAGGTTCTTTTCGGGATCGCCGAGGCTACTGCCATCGTTCTTGGCCTTGCTGATGCGAGAGAGCGCTGTGGAGGTATCAAAGGTCTCGTCTTTGACGAGGAGGCCTTGGCAGACTTTTTTGAGCAGGCTTTCCTGCTCGCCTTGGCTGTAGATCACGAAGTTGTTCTTGTAACCGACGTGCGAGGCGAACTCGCGGAGCAGGCGCGCACAGAAGGCGTGGAAGGTGCCGAGGACGACTTTTT
>JAJTDU010000102.1:5024-20190 GCA_021298725.1 Verrucomicrobiaceae bacterium
GTCTTGCCAGTGCCTGCGCCAGCTAGGATGAGCAGTGGGCCGTGGATGTGCGTGGCCGCCTCGCGCTGCTGGGGATTGAGAGTGCCGGTGAAGCTGCTCATGGCGCTCCCGCACCTCGTACGGGCAGCCCGAGTTCACGCCATTCGTTGAGCACTTTAGGCAGGAGTTTATGCTCTTCGGTTTTGATGCGCTGATGCAGTGTTTCGGCGGTGTCGCCGGGCAGCACGGGCACTCTCGCCTGAGCGAGTGTGCGTCCCGCATCGATCTCTGATGTGACAAGATGCACCGTGCATCCGGTTTCGAGTTCGCCCGCCTCAATCGCGAGCTGTGGCGCGTTTGCTCCTTTGTGGTTTGGCAGCAGTGAAGGGTGCACGTTCACGATGCGACCGCTGTAGGCACTGATGACTGGCTCTTTGAGGATGCGCATGAATCCGGCGAGCACGACGACATCCACACGCGCACGTTCCAAGTGTTCGAAGATCTCTTTCTGCGCCGCATCACCGAGTTTGCGCGGGTTGCTACCTGGATCGACTACCTGTGCAGGAACACCTGCGTCGCGAGCGGTCATGATGAAGTTGGAGTCCGCATGGTCGCTGATCGTGATGGCGATCTCGGCATTGAGCGCACCGCTTTGCACTGCCGCGATGATGGCGCGGAGATTTGAGCCTGCGCCGGAGCCTAGAATGGCGATGCGGAGCCGATGGGATGTTTTATCACCAAGCATCTTGTTGATCGTACTCGTGGTGGAGCGTCCTGGGACGAGTGGGAGGATGCGAATTTCTGTTCTGGCATTCTCAAGAGCGGCTCTCTCTTCACGGTTCAATGAATCCACGGTGTAGTCGCCGCCCTTGGCATACACATGAGGTCTGATGGCCTCAATCAATGAGGTGGCGCGCTCACCCTCGAAAATCACCACCGCGTCCACCGCACGCAGTGCACGCAGCACCTCGGCGCGGTCATCTTGACCATTGAGTGGGCGGTCTGGTCCTTTGAGCGCTTGCACGGAGCAGTCGGAGTTCAAGCCCACTACGAGCGCATCACCCAGCGCACGCGCGTCATGCAAGTAACGCACATGACCTGCATGCAGCAAATCGAAGCAGCCGTTGGTGAACACCAGTTTTTTTCCCTGCGCGTCCAGTTCTGCGCGCAGGCGCTCAACTTCGTGGATGGTTTGTGCGGTGTGGTCGGCAGACATGCTGCTGTTTAATGGCGTGAACAGACGCGGATGCAAGGAACGAGCCGCAGGCTCTTTAAAAACAAAAAAGCGGAAGGGGACACCTTCCGCTTCTAGATTTTTTCGGCCTCTGATGTCAGTTGCTTTTCAGCACGACATTCTCAGTGGAGCCGCTGGCGGGATCGCGTGTCAGCGGCCAGTAGGCTTCCATGTTTAGCATCTCGGGTGGCTTCATCTCCAGCGGCTTGCCATCCTTGGCCCCAAAACCCTGGTAGGCGAGAGGCATCAGGGTGACGCAAACACGTTCCTGATCAAACTTCTGCACATGCAACGCGGCGGTGAAGGTGTTCTTCTGATCGAGCACAATGGTGTCTCCCACCTGATATGGATCCACGTTTGCTTTGTTGCCTGGAAGCACGATCTCGATGTCCACGTCCTCAATGTCAGTGGAGCGAGCGCGGACGACCCAGCCTTCGGTGATCACATCGCTGCTGGAAAGAGGGCGGGCGTTGATCACTTCATAGCTCCCTTTGACATACATCGGCTGCTCCTGCTTGTAGTTGCGGATGTAGGAGCGCTTGAGCATGTCGTTCTTCACTGCGAGTTGATCGCTGGTGAAGGCGTAGAATTCAGTCAGGAGATCGCGTGGTGGAAGGAACTTGCCTTGCGGTACGGTGTAAGTGGTGAACTTGCGCAGGGGGTCGAGCTTGTCGAAACGCGCGAGAACGCGGTAGTTGAAGGGCTTCTCAGGGTGCGCAAACACCATGATGCTGAAAAACCAGCAAAAAGTAGCAAAACCCATCAGCAGCGTGATGAGGATGGACCACCAAAAGATTCCACCAGAATCTTTTTTCTTTGAAAAACTACCGCCTCCATAGGAGCGGAACTCGTTTCCGTCGCTTAAAAATCGGATTTGCATGGCAAAATTGCGAAAATTTTAGTAAATACTGTGAATTGTAATGCAAATTCTACAAGAATTGCTGAATTTGAAAAGAGTTTTTTGTGAAGAAGTTGGCAACAAGTTTGCTCCTGGATCAGTCCGTCAGGGGTTCAAATGAGGTGCCGCAGCCGCAGCTTCGGGTGGCGTTTGGGTTGGTCAGCTTGAAGCCTGAGTCAGCCAAGGAATCCACATAGTCGATCTGGCTTCCGCGGAGAAAGCCGAGGCTCTCGTGGTCAATGATGATCTGTACGTCATCCTGAGTGATGACGTTGTCTTCAGGAGCGGATTGATCCAGCCCCATCACATATTGCATGCCTGCGCAGCCACCTTTCTCGACGCGCAGGCGCAGACCGGTGCCGGTAGAGGCGTTTTTTTCCGCAATGAGGGATTTGAGGTGGGTGATGGCGCTGTCGGTCAGGGAAATCATGAAATTGAGAGAGCTGTTGTCGAGGTTGCGTGCCACAGAAGCACGGGGATTGCAATTCCTCACCCTGCATCCAATGTGACGTTTTCTTGCAGCAAGAGGGCTACGTCTTCGGCTGCGCACTTTATCGAAATTCATGGCCAAAATACGCATTCTTCCAGACGCGCTCGCCAGCCAGGTGGCGGCAGGGGAGGTCGTGGAGCGGCCTGCCGCGCTGGTGCGTGAATTGGTCGAAAACAGCCTTGATGCCGGAGCGCGGCACATTGAGGTGCATGCCCAGCGCGGCGGCACGGCCTTGATTCGGATCGTTGACGATGGAAGTGGGATGGATCGGGAGGATGCCATGTTGTGTCTTGAGAGACACGCTACAAGCAAGATAAGGACCAAGGAAGACTTGGGTGCGATCTGCACCTTTGGATTTCGTGGTGAGGCGCTGCCCAGCATTGCCAGCGTATCGCGCTTCCGCCTCGCCACGCGCGAGAAAGATGCGCTCGTGGGCACGGAGATTGAGGTGAATGGCGGCAAGCTCACCGTCGGTCCAACCGCCAGATGCAGACCACTTATTTGAACGGACGCCCCATCGAAAGCGCCAGCATTTCGTATGGCTTGCGCGAGGGCTATCACACGGCGCTGATGAAGGGCCAGTATCCGGTCACTTTTCTCTTCATCCAGATGGACCCCACGGCCTTCGATGTGAACGTGCATCCGGCAAAAAAAGAGGTGCGTTTTCACGATGGTAACAGTGTCCGTGACACCATCGCGCGAAGTGTGAGTCGGACGCTTGAAAATGCCTCCAAGCTACACACGGGGCATGCGCCTGCGGCTCGTCCTCTTCCAGCGGCAAGCACGTCTGCGCCGGTGATTCCCGTCAGCCGTCAGGAGGAGCTGGAAATGCCGGTCACGCCTTCATCCGCGCCGCTACGGCAGATGCCTGTTGCTTCTGCCCCAAGACCCGTGCTAGAGCCGAGTCCACCGCGTCCCAGCGAGCCGGTTTCTACGCCGGAGGCCATGCTACCCAAGCCGGTGGAAAATGCCAAAACAGCTTCTTCCGATGTGCCATCGCCGAATGACTTCCGCATCATCGGCGTGTTACAGAAGCTCTACGTTCTGATGGAGAGCAAGGAAGGTCTCGTGCTCATGGATCAGCATGCGGCGCACGAGCGCGTGAACTTTGAAAAATTCCGTCGGGCGCTCGAATCGGGTGGTGTGCCTTGCCAGCGGCTGCTCATGCCCATCACCCTGCAAACCACGCCGCGTGATGCCGATGTGCTGAAGCAGAATCAAGCCTCGCTGATCCGCCTGGGCATCGAGATCGAACCCTTCGGCCCGAACATCTTCAAGGTCGAGGCGCTGCCATCCTTTTTGAAGACGGACGATCCCGCCGCCTGGCTCGACCAAGTCATTGAGGAACTCAGCAGTCTCACCGCCAAAGCCTCCTCGCTTCGTCTCAGCGAAGACGCCATCGCCACCACCGCTTGCCGTGCCTCGGTCAAAAGCAACGACGTGCTCTCGATTCCCGAGCTGCAGGCGCTGCTGAAAGACCTCTTTTCCTGTGAAATGCCCTACTGCTGCCCGCATGGCCGTCCCACGCTCGTGCAAATCTCCACCGCCGAGCTGGAACGCAAATTCGGCCGCCGTGCGCCGGGATAGGCGATGGTCTGGGCCATCTGAAATCTTGTGATAACTCGGGCCGGAGGCTGCGTTAATGGCGCTCATCCCCCCAAACCTGTTTTTTCTATGAATGCCCTCCGCAACGACCTCAGCCGCCGTTCCTTCGTTTCCGGTGCTGCCAAGACCTTTCTCGGTGTCAGCGCTGCCTCGCATCTGAACACCCGCGTCATTGCCGCGCCCGGCTTGGGCACTTCGCCGCTGAAGCAGGCTGCCACTGCGCGCAATGTCATCTACTTGTACATGAATGGCGGCATGAGCCATCTCGATACCTTTGACCCGAAGCCGGACAAAACGGACATCATGGGCCTCACGAAGGTCATCAACACCAACGTCGATGGCATCCGCGTCTCCAATAACATCCCGCTGCTCGCCCGTCAGATGGATAAGCTGGCGGTCATCCGAAGCATGACATCCACACAGGGCGCTCACGAGCAGGGCGCTTATTACCAGCACACCAGCTACACCCAGCGTAGCAGCATCCGCCACCCCAGCATGGGCGCGTGGCTGCAAAAGTTCCAGGATCGTGGCAATCCCACGCTGCCCGGCAGCGTCATGATCGGCAATGACAGCCGTCATCCCGGTGCGGGTTTCTTCGAGAGCCGTTTCGCCCCGCTGTTGATCAATGATCCCGAAAGCGGCATCAACAACGTCAAAACCAACCAGTGGTTCACCGAGGAACGCTTCCACAGCCGCCTTAACACGGCCAAGCAGCTCGACCGCCAGTTTGCCGAAACCTACAACGTCAAAAATGTCCGCGCTTACGCCGACATGTATGACGACGCGCTCAAGATGATGAAGAGCGAGGAATTGAAAGCTTTCGATCGGCAACGATCGTTTCGGCCAGGGCTGCCTACTCGCCCGCCGCCTCGTTGATCATGGCGTTCGCTTCGTGGAAGTGTCCTTCGGCAGTTGGGACACCCACAATGCCAACTTCACCCGTGTGCCGGAACTCTGCGATGAACTCGACTCCGCTCTGAGCACTTTGCTGCAGGATCTTGAATCACGCGGCATGTTGCAGGAGACGCTCGTCGTGCTCGCCACCGAGTTCGGCCGCACGCCTGAGATCAACGCCAATGATGGTCGTGATCACCATGCGCCCGGCTTCACCTGCCTCATGGCCGGTGGAGGCATCCGTGGCGGCCAGGTGTATGGAGCCACCGATGAAAATGGCGGCAAGGCCATCGAAAACCCGATCACCATCCCCGACTTCAATGCCACCATCGCTTATGCGCTTGGCATTCCGCTCGACCAAGTGCTCTACAGCCCCAGCAAGCGGCCCTTCACCGTGGCCGACAAAGGCAAGCCGCTGGCAAATCTGTTCGGTTGATCCGATTCGAAGCCTACGGTGCTTTCTTCGCCTCCACCTTCGCGGGTGGGGGCGTTTTTATGGCGTGTGGCTTGGCCGTGAGTGTCAGCCAAGGACTGTTGTCATTCACGATGAGCAAATCACCGCGTGGTTCGGTGAATGGGATGAGATAACTGGCTGTGTATGTCTGCAATACATCAGGTGCGCTGGTGACCACTTCGACGGCAAAAGGAGACTGGCTCGCCACTGCTTCGGTGCCCGCTTTGAGCGTTAGTTTGATCTCGCCGCCCTTCGCTGGCACATCCACGGGGTCCGCCGTCACTCCGGCAGGCAGTTGAACGGCACGCGCCTGAATCTTGCCTGCGAAAGTCCCGTTGGGTTTGACCGTCAGCTTGACCTCCGCTGTTTTGCCTGACTCCACAAGGTAACCATGAGTGTCGAGTGTGGCGGTGAGAGTGGGCACGAAAGGCTTCAACGTGATCTCATAGCGATGATCCGCGCTGCCTGCGTGAAAGCGGTCGGAGACGACGAGCTTGAAGTCGCCATCCTTTGGAGCCTTCCAGCGTAGTGCGGGGTCGAGATTGTCGCCGTCGTCGGTTTGCGTGAGCACTTTTCCCTCCGCGTCTTCGACGCGAAGGGTGGCGTCTAGCGGGCTGCGAATCGACTGCGCATGGACTGTGATGGCTAGATCATCGCCCTTTTTGGTCGTGAAGGTGAAGGTGTCTTCCTCGGTCGGCTTGCTGATGTTGCCGGCCACGTTGGCTGGCACCGTGAGTGTTTTCGGTTCGCTGGCAGAAACGGGCTTTTTCGGCTCATCCGTCATCGTGAGACGGTAAACATGATTGGCGCTGCCTTTGAGTGCTACATCCGCCGCAGGTGGATGCGCGAAGGAGAAAACCTGAACAAACAGCGTCCCATCCGCCTTCGGGGTGTGCTCGATGTGTGGGTCCAAGTTATGCGTGTCATGTCCTGCGGCGATTTCGACGCCGCGGTCGTTTAGAAGCCGCATCGCCGGGTCCATCGGCGAACCCAGCGCATAACCGTGAAGCTCAAGCGCGATCGTTTTGCCCTTTTGCACCCGAATCGCGTGGGTATCGACATCCCCCGCCTTTTCCAGCACGCCGTTGATCATCACGTTCATCTTGGCCTCGGACGTTTTGGTGTCGGCCAGCACGTCATTGGGCTCCTTTTCCAGCGGTTCCGTGAATTTTCCCTCCACAAAGATGCGCGTTGGTGTGCTGCCTTCGGGGGTGTAAAAGCGCACGAGACCTTGGCGATCGTGGCGATGAATTTCTTGGGCTTGTCACCAGCTAGCAGCACCAATCCAGGATGGTTCGATCTTGCGATGGGGGATCCCGCTTCCAAACCCTTGCCAGCGACCGTGCATTCGACCTGCGTCCCGGCCTGCCCCCCGGCGGGAAAGATATTCTCAAACGCTGGAGGGGCGGCAGAGACGGAAATGACGAATGCAGCATGCAGAATGACGGAACTCAGCACGCGCCGTCCATTCGTCATTCTGCATTCGTCATTCGTTATTCCACCTCTCATCACGCAAACAGCTCACGGATGGGCCTGCCGCCGTTGATGAGCTGCACGGGTCTCCCGGAGTTTGTGTGAAGGAGTTGATGCGGGTCGATGCCCAGCTTCGTGTAAAGCGTGACCGCAAAATCCTCGGGTGAGTAGATGTTTTCGCTGGCGTAGTAGCCCTTGGGGTCGGTGGCACCGATGACGCCGCCGCGTGGGACTCCTGCGCCTGCGAAGAGAATATTCATCGCGCCAGGCCAGTGGTCACGACCGTTGTCCTTGTTGATCTTCGGCGTGCGGCCGAATTCTCCAAGCGCGACGATCAGCGTGCTTTCCAGCAGACCGCGTCGGTCGAGGTCGGTGATCAGTGCGGACATGCCTTGGTCAAACTTCTGCATGAACTCGCCTTTGCAGGTCTTGAACACATCGCGGTGATGGTCCCAGCCGCCATAGTTCACGGTGACAAACGGCACGCCCACCTCGACGAGACGACGTGCCAGCAGCATGCGCTGACCCAGGTCGTTGCGGCCATAAAGATCACGGGTCTTTTCGTCCTCCAGATTGATATCGAAGGCCTCCTGGGCGGGTTTTGAGGCGATCAAATCGACCGCTTGCCCGTAGAAGGTGTCAAAGCTCACCGCTGGGTCTTCTGCCACGGCATTGTTCAGTCGCTTCATGCGATCCAGCGACATCCGCAACTCGCGGCGGGACAAGCCGCGTGCTTCAGAGATGTCCGAAGGCAGCACCACGTCGCGCACCTTGAAACCCTTTGAGTTAGGATCGCCACCGGCAACGAAAGGCGCGTGTTCTGCCCCCAGGAAATTTGGCCCACCGCTGCGAGTGATGCTGGGCAGCGTCATGTAAGCGGGCAGTCCATTCTGCACGCCGCGCTTGTAGCTCACCACACTGCCAAAGGACGGATGGAAGGTCACAAAAGCTCCGCAGCCGACTGGCACCGGCGTGGGCGCACCGGTCATCATGTAATGGTTCCCGCCGCCGTGATTGGGATCCTTGTGCGTGACGCTGCGCAGCACCGTGAACTTGTCGGCCGCCTTGGCGAGGTTAGGGACGCATTCTGAGAAATGAACCCCGGGCACGCTGGTGCGGATCGGGTTGAACTGGCCGCGGATGTCGCTTGGAGCGTCCGGCTTCGGATCAAACATCTCGTAATGCGACGGGCCACCATCGAGCCACACCAGAATGCAGTTCACCGGACGCGAAAGTGAAGGCTGCGGAGCGGTGGCGGCCATGGCCTTGGCACGCAACAGATCGGTGAAGCCCAGACCGCCGCCTGCGGCGGTCAGACCGAGCTTCAAGAAATCACGCCGCATGTGGCCAGCGCAGTTATGGGTGATTCGTGACATTTTGTTTGAGGAAATAGCGGCGAAATTACGGGCGCTGCCCAGCCTTCTTGCAAAGGGGATCACATTGTCTCGCATTCGCTGTGAGAGTCCTCTTCGGCTCAGTTCACTCGCTTTTTGGGCATCGTGATGAAGGCCTCGGCGAGATAATGCGGAATCAGCGGCTGCTGCATGAGTGCGTCGACCTCCGACGCGTTTAAGCTCTGAATGATTTGGGCCAGATGCAAAGCGCTTGGCTTGGCGGATCGAAGGTGAGACAACTCCAAAGGCGGCTTCGCATCGAACGTGAGCCACGTTTGGCCGTCCGCCGTCCGCTCCCGGGCAATCTCGGCAGAAACGGTTTCGAGATCGGGCAACAGTCGGCCGTTTGCGACTCGCGCGAGGTAAAAGCTCTGACGGCGGGCATCGCCGATGATCGGATAACTGTCTGGTGCCTCGATGTCCGGTGCCGTGAGCGACGACCAGCCGACGCACCACACGTTTCGCGAAAGCGCCACACCTTGAGCTGCGGCAATCGCGATGCGCACGCCGGTGTAAGAGCCGGGGCCATTGCCAATGACGATTCCGGTCAGTCCATCACCCGCTGCGGCGAGAGCATCGCGCAAAGGTGCAAAGACCTGCGCGTTGTGCGAGCGCTCGGATTGAAACGAGGACTGAAACAGCACGTCCGCGCCCCGCACGACGGCGATGCTGCCGTGGGCGGTGGATAGGTCGAGGGCGAGGAGGGTTCGGTTCATTGCGCAAGCGGCCCTTCCGTGACACGCCGCGAGCCATCCGGCAAGGCTTCGATGTGAAACCAGCGAGCGTTTGGCGGCATCAAATCGGGAAACATGTCCGCCCACTCGACGATGATGACGCCGGGTTCGGTCAGAAATTCGTCCCAACCGATGCCGATGACTTCAGCAGCGGATTCCATGCGGTAAAAGTCGAAATGGAAGACTGGCAACCGCCCGTCGAGATATTCGTGAACCAGCGTGAACGTCGGACTCGTCACTGCGGCCTTCGATCCCATGCCAACGACGATGCCACGCGTGATCTGCGTCTTTCCTGCGCCGAGATTGCCACAAAGAGCGATCACATCGCCTGCGGCGAGTGTCGGCGCGAGTCGTGTGCCCCAGATGTGGGCGTCATCGGCAGTCGTGAGTGTGATCATGCGTCGCTGCTGAGCGCAAAGTGATCCCATCCCGTGCTCTCAAAGTCGGGCGGCCTTCCTTCGCCGGGAGGGACGAGTTTGCCGATGATGGTAAGAGGGAGCTTTGGGAAGGCTTCTTGCCACTTTTTCATCAAGGAACGCAGCGTGCGCGGATTCACGGCGAGGAGGAGTTCATAGTCTTCGCCGTCGCCCCAGGCTTGATCGAAGGTGCAGCCGGGATTGCAGGGCAGGGAGGCCACGTTGACTTGATAATGCGTGCCGCTGGCGAGAGCGAGGCGTGGCAGGTCTTTGGCAAGGCCATCACTGATGTCCATGATCGCGTGAGGATGCGCGTTTTCGGAAAGCCAGCGGCCTTCTTCGAGGCGGGGCTCGAATTTGAGGTGCTTGCCTTTGATCGAGCCACCGAGACGGCCGGTGACGAGCAGTACATCTCCAGCTTTGCCTTCGCTGCGAGAGAGCCAGCGCTTTGAGGGAACCGTTCCGCTCATGGAAACCGATAGCATAAGCACCAGGCCGCGTGAGGTCTCGCCGCCGACGATGTTGATGCCGTACTGCTTCGCGATGGCCCGCATGCCGCGATAGATCTCGGTGAGGAACTCGACCTGCATGCTCGGCGGGGCCACCAAGGTGATCATGGCATGCCGTGGCGTGCCGCCCATGGCCGCGAAATCACTCACCACCCGGGCGATGGCCTTGCGTCCGATGAGTTTGGGCGGCGTTTCGAGCGTGAAATGCACATCCTGCACTAGCGCATCGGTTTTGAGCAGCGTGTGCTCGTTTTTTGTGCTGCGGACGACTGCGCAGTCGTCTCCGGCTCCGGCGATGACATCGCTGTCGAGCTTCACACCGCGCATGAGTCTGCGAATGAGGTTGTCTTCTCCGATGTCGGCTAGGGTTGGCATGAATTTGAATGGTGAATTGATGGAGGGTCAAATGATGTCGGAAAAGCTCAGATTCAGAACACCATTCTACCCCTCATCATTTTACCCGAGCAGAGCATTCCTTAGCTCTTCACCACGACATTTTGTCCATCGTAATGCAGCATGCGATTTTTGAGGCCGCGCATGGCCTGGCGGTGGATGCAGACTTCAACGTCGCCGATCCGATGGCGGTGCTCCGTGGGAGCCTGCATGCCGCTGATCCAGGTGATTTGCCACCATTCCTGGCCTGCGAGATCCCCCTGGCTGCAGCGCACGTATTCGAGGTGCAGAACGTCAGCCGGATGGCCGAAGCGCTCGATGTTGTGCTTCGACTCCAGATATTCCACGAAGGCCTGCGAATAGATCAGGCCGCAGCGGAGTTTGTGGAGGACGAGTGCCATGGAGAGTGTCTCAAAGTGACAAAGCGCGGGACGGGGTGGCCGTTCCGCGCTTTGTGAAATGGCGAAGATCGTCGTGAAGCGGGAATCAGCCGAGCGCCTTGGCGTAGTTCGCGGCGATGGCGGTCCAATTTACGGCATTCCACCAAGCAGCGATGTAGTCAGGACGCTTGTTCTGATACTTGAGGTAGTAGGCATGCTCCCAGACATCGCAGCCGAGGATCGGCGTGCCGGAGGCGTCCATGAGCGGGTTGTCCTGGTTCGGCGTGGAGGTGATGGCGAGTTTACCGTCTTTGACGACGAGCCAAGCCCAGCCGGAGCCGAAACGAGTCACACCAGCCTTGGCGAAGGCTTCTTTGAAGGCATCGAAGCTGCCGAAGGTGGCGGTGATCGCGTCACCCAGAGCGCCCGTAGGAGCGCCGCCTGCGTCAGGCCCCATGATGCTCCAGAACAGCGTGTGGTTGAAGTGACCGCCGCCGTTGTTGCGCACAGCGCCGCGGATGGCCTCAGGCACGCTGGCGATGTCCTTGCAGAGGTCTTCGATGGACTTGCCTTCGAATTCCGCGTGGCCTGCGAGGGCGTTGTTCAAATTGGTGACGTAAGCGTTGTGGTGCTTGCCGTGATGGATCTCCATCGTCTGCTGGTCGATGTGGGGTTCCAGCGCGTTGGACGGATAGGGCAGGGGAGCGAGGGTGTGGGCCATGGTAGGGTGGGGTTGAAGGTTCTCGGGTAAGTATCGCGAATATGAACGGGGGCAAGTGGCAGAATGCCCCATGACGAACGAAAAACCGGGCGCTCTGGATGCGTTCGTGACATAGAACCCCATGAACCTTCCCCTGCCACTCCGATTCACCTGTCTCACGCTCGTTTTGATGCTGCTACCGTCGTGCGGACTCTCGTTCCGCTCGGCGTGGAAGACGCCAGCATCCAATGCGGGCGTGTGTGGCAAATGGGAAGGGGCCTGGCTGAGCACAGCGAGCGGGCACACGGGACAACTGCGGGCGGTGATCCACCCGATGCTCAACAAGTACCCGATGGCGTCTCGGGCGCCGGAGGGCCAGGCGTTTCAGTTCTTCTACCACTGCACCTGGCGCGGCCTTTTGAGTGCGGCCTTCAAAACGACGCAGCAGGTAGAGAAGCAAAAAAACGGCACCTACACCTTTAGGGGCGATCATCAGATGCCGAATTGGGTCGGCGGCGTGTATCATTACGAGGGCACGATCAAGGGCGACGATTTCAACGCCTGCTACGAAAGCACGATGGATCGTGGCACATTCACGATGAAACGCGTTCGCTGAGCAACCATCCGGCTAGAAGCGGGGTTCATGCCACCGTGACATCCCCCATGCAGTGGTTCTCCAGTTTTCGCGCCAAGCTCATACTCACCGTGTTTCCCGTCGTGGCGGGGATCACCATCGCCACGCTCGTGCTGGCGGAGTGGAAATTCATGGCGGCGTATCGCAGGCTGTTCGAGGAGCAGTTTGAATCACAGATCAACACCTTCACGGCAGCGAAAAAGAAGCGCACAGAGGCGCTTTCCAGCGTGCTCGGCAAAATCGCGAAGGAGCCCGAGGTGCTGCAGGCGATTGCCAAAAAAGACTATGCAGCCGCCGCGCAGATCATGCGCCCGCAGCTTGAGGCATTGGCGGTGGAGCGCTTGCAGACCGAGTTACCCAACGGTAGCGGCCCAGCACGCCCCACTTTGGGCGGTGACCAGCGTTTGCTGCTGGCGTTTGGCCCGCGCGGCAATGACGACAAGGATCGTCCCAATGCCTCCAAGCTTTCTCCGGGGCAGTTGCCCTTCATCGGACTGATCGATGTTGAAGGGAATTTTCTCGCATCGCCCAAGAAAGTTGGCCCAGGAGACAAAGCGCCCAACGGATTCAAACTGGCTCCAGGGCTGATGGAGAGCGATGACAACGGGGAAATGCGGCGGCGAGGGGGCAAGATGCAGTGGCTCAGCGGTCGCCAGCTCGAAGACATCCTCAAGGAGCAGGAGGTCGGTTATCTCCGTGTCGAATACGGCGAGAACAATCGCAACGAGCAAGTGCGCGAGGTGTTCATCACGCCGCTGAGGGACGAACAGAAGGGTGGGTTTCTGGGAGCCTTTCTGTTCGGCCTGCCGTTGCAAGTGCTGGCAGAGCGCCTGCTGTATGAACAGACGAAAAAGTCCGACATGGGCGAGATCATGAGCGGCGTGTGGGTGGAGGATGCGTTGGTCAGCACCACGATTCCGAAAGACATTGCCACAGTCATTGAGAAACATATTGCTGAATCCATCCACCGCTCCGGCAAATCACAGCGTGAGCTGACCGTGCCGGTCAATGGCGTGCGGCATCAGATTTTTTATCGCGTGCTGAATCCCGGCTCGCCCTTCCCGCTGGCTGCGCAGGTAAATTTATATCCGCTCACCGCCATGGAGGGCGAATTGAACGAGTTGCGGCGTGACGTCGGCGGCTTGGGCTTGGTGGCGCTGTTCATCGCCCTGCTGGTGGTGCTGTACATCTCACGCGGACTTTCCGGGCCGATCCGCGACATCGTCAGCGGCACGCATCAAATCGAACAGGGCAATTTCGACGTGCGCGTGCCAGTGCGCAGGCAGGATGAGCTGGGCAAACTGGCCGCGTCCTTCAACGAAATGGCCGCTGGTCTCGCGCTTCAGGAGAAATACCGCAGCGTGCTCAATGCGGTGGCGGATCGCACGGTAGCGGCGCAGTTGATCGAGCAGAGCAGCGGCCTGGGCGGCGAAATCCGGCATGTGTCGATGCTGTTTTGCGACATCCGCGGCTTCACCACCATCACGGAGAACATGGAGCCTGCCGAGGTGATCGAACTGCTGAACGAGCACATGACCGCGCTCACCGACGTGGCCTACAAACACGGCGGCATCGTCGATAAATTTGTGGGAGATCTGATCATGGTGCTGTTTGGCGCTCCCGTCAGCACTGGTGCTGATGCGCTCAGCGCGGTGCAGTGTGCGCTGAGCATGCTGCAAGTGCGCAGAGCGCTGAATCAGAGCTCCAAACACTCGCTGGAGGTCGGCATTGGCCTTGCCACCGGTTCGGTGGTGGCGGGCTGCATGGGGTCGGATCAGCGGTTGAGTTACACGGTGCTCGGGCATCGCGTGAATCTGGCCTCGCGGCTGTGCAGCATCGCTCAGGCAGGCCAGATCGTGATGGACGCGGAGACCTATGCGGAAGCTCAGGAGTTGATTCAGGCGGAACCGATGCCACCGATGCAACTCAAGGGCATCTCCGAACCGATTCATCCGTGGCGGGTGGTGGCCGCGTAACTCCCTGCATGCCCGATTCAAGAGCCAAGCCCAACCTCCAAGCCAAACTACGCGATGTGCCGCATGTGCCGGGCGTGTACATCATGCGCGACCGGCTGAACAACGTGATCTACGTCGGTAAAGCGCGTGATCTGCGCAAACGCCTTGCGAACTACTTCACACCCGCCCGCTCCCAGCTTGTGGATCGTAAAACTCGGGCCCTTATCCACAGCATCTGGGACTTTGACCTGCATGAGCTACGCAACGACACCGAGGCGCTGGTGCTCGAAGGCAAGCTGATCAAGGAGTTCCGACCGCGTTACAACGTCAGCTTCCGCGATGACAAACGCTTCTTTCAGGTGCGCGTTCATTTTGGCGATGCGATGCCAAGGATCTCGCTCACACGGCTCAAAAAGGATGACGGTGCCCGCTACTTCGGCCCGTTTCCGCATGGCGGTGCCCTCCGCACCACCTTGAACTGGCTGAACAAAAAATTTGGCCTGCGCGTCTGCCGCCCGCTGAATCCAACTGAGGCTGACTACAAGCACTGCTCCAACGACATCATCAAAAACTGCTCCGCACCGTGCATCGCCCGCATTTCGCTGGAGGACTATAAAAAGCGTGTCGAACAGGCCTGTGAGTTCCTTGATGGGCGCTCCAAAGACCTGGTCACCGCCTTGGAGGAGGAGATGCAGCATGCCGCCGCACGGCTCGACTTTGAAAAAGCCGCCGAATTGCGGGATATGGTTGAGGACTTCAAAAAAACGCTCATTCCCTCGCGCACGTTTGAGCGCGGGGCACGGGCGCGGGTCATCCGCAGCATCGACCCGATGGCTGATGTGCAGGAATTGAAGGAACTGCTGCATCTGGAGCGCGCACCGCTCGTCATGGAGTGTTTCGACATCGCCAACATCGGCACCGCGCATTGCGTGGCCAGTATGGTGCGTTTTAAGAATGGCGTGCCGGACAACTCGAACTACCGCCGTTACCGGATCAAATCCGTGAGCGGTCAGAACGACTTCGT
>JAJTDU010000006.1:0-23760 GCA_021298725.1 Verrucomicrobiaceae bacterium
CCTTGTTGTGGCCGATGGAGGCGTAGAGCTTGCCCTTGTGCCAGCAAAGACCGACTCCATGCAGGAAAGTGTAGCCGTCGGCTTCTTTATCCCACTTCTTAATGATGTGAAACTCGACGCCGTCGAGCACGGGCAAGTCCTTGGCCGCTGCGAGTTTCTGCGATTCATCCCAGAGCAGGAAATCCGCCAGCTTGGGCTTCGGCAACTCGTGGGTGGCCGTGATGGGCCGATAACTCGCTGCGTTCTCCTCAGCGCTCATGACACGAGACTCGAACTGTGCCTCATCGAGTGCCCCGTGAAACTGCTGCTGCTTTTTTCCATCGTCCATGATGCCACCGAGTGTGATGGATGCTTGAGTGGCAGGAATGGGCTTCTTGAGCTTCACCTCGCCCACGGGCTTGCCATTCAAAAAAAGCGCTGCTTTGCCAGAATCGACCGTCAGGGTCGCCAGATGCCAATGACCGGCTTTGAGCGGCTCCTCGCAGGAGATCTCACTCCAGCCGTCCTGCTTCAAGTGCGCCTTCATTTTGCCATCCGGCTCGATGGTGATGCCCCACTGACGTTCGCCGAGCGAATAACGGTTTTTGCCGACGATCATCTGCTGCGAGCCTTCGAGCACATACGGATTGAACCACACGGAGACGGTGAAGCGGCCGTTGAGCGGTGCGGTGTCCTTCAGTTCGATGACGGAGCTGCCATCCAGCACCAGGCTTTGGCCGACAGCGCCTGCAGCTGTCTTGAAGCTGCCGTGAGCTTGAATGGACTCTTTCGCGTCATCCAGTTTCCATCTCTCTGCCTGGGCAGTAATGAGCGGAACCAGCAAGAGCAGCAAGGCGGAAACAGATTTCATGGCCCAGGAGAAACGCGGCAATCGGTCCCAATCCTGAAGCAACGGCACTTTTCGACGTGATATGTTAACAACAGGCCAATGGACGGTCAGAGCTGTGTGCGGTGATCAAACCGCCCGCTCAAGCTTCTCGTCGATGCGGGCGACGAGGGTGTCGAGGAGTTCGCTGTTGCCAAAGCGCTCCACCACACCGGCGAGGAAGCCTTCGATGATGAGCTTGCGGCTTTCGGTGTCGCTGATGCCGCGGGCTTTGAGGTAGAAGAGTTCTTCGTCGCTGATCGGGCCGCTGGTGGCCCCGTGGCTGCATTTGACCTGGTCGGCGTTGATTTCGAGGCCGGGGAGGCTGGTGGCTTCGGCTTCGTTGCTGTTGAGCAGGTTGCGGCAGGTCTGGTAGGCGTCGGTGTAGTGCGCGCCTTCATCGACGATGATGAGGCCGCTGAAAATGCTGCGGGACTGGCCGTAGAGAGCGTTTTTGTAGAGCAGGTCGCTGGTGGCGTGCGGGGCTTTGTGACGCTGCAAAGTGCGCTGATCGACGATCTGCTCGCCAATGGGCAAACTGACGCTGAGCATGTCGCTGCGGGCACCTTGGCCGACGAGGTCGCTGACGCTCTCGCTGCGGCTGAAGGCGGCACCGAGCTGCACCTGGAAGCTTTTCACGCTGGCATCGCGTCCGGCGGTGATGCTGGAAAGATGCAGCGCCTGGGCGTCATCGGCCAGCTCCTGGCACGCGGCGTAGGTGATCTTGCTGCCGCTGCCGCCGACGAGATCGGCGATGGCGATGCTGAGGCCGCCTTCCCCTTCGAGACTGCGGTAATGATCGACCACGCTGACCTCGGCGTGATCGCCCGTGACGATGAGTGTGTGCGGAAAGATGGCCGCGTGGTCGCCAACGACCCAATGGAAGATTTCGACCGGCTTTTCGATGACGATGTTCTTCGGCACGATGATGACGGTGCCTGCTTTGACATGCGCCAGATGCAGCGCGGCGAATTTATTCGAGCCCAGCGCTTGTTCACCCTTCATGAAATGCTGCTGGACGGCTGCTTCGTGCGATTTGAGGGCTTCTTCAAAGCTGACGCAGACCACGCCAGCGGGAAGGCCGCTCGTGTCGGACTCGACGAGGGTGTCGTTCACGAAGACAAAGCGTGCGGCGCGTTCTTTGAGGCCTTCGGTGGCGGCGAGAGCGGCTTTGGACTGCTCAGCCGTCGGTGCTTTGGCCGGAGCGTGATCGGCGAGTTCGATCTTCTTCGCGTTCGAGTAGCGCCAGTCTTCGTCGTTGAGGCCCGGAAGAGGCAGGGACTGGAATTCGGTCCACGCGGCGTTGGAACGAGCGGTGAACCAGTTGGGAGCGACGGAAGTAGCAGTCGGGGCGATGGCGAGGAGGCCGGTGGAGGGAGAAGAGGCTTCAGAGGGCATGGGAGGACGAAAAATGACGAATGGCGAATTCAGAATGAGGAATGAATGACGTAGTCCGAAGGTGGAAATAGGCTGATCCAGCGAGCGAAGGCGCGAGAGCGTCGTGGAGTGCGGTGACAGAGATGCGAGGGCGAAGCCTCGCATCGGCGGCACCGCTGTCGGGGGCGAAAAAGGCGAACGAGTGTCAGGAGACGTTCGACAGCGGCGTCGCGCCAAGGCTTGCCGCACGCACTCCACGACGCTGGCACGTGACTAGAATGCCCACTGGCGAAATGCATCTGTTCGGCCTTCATCATTCTGGTTTCGTCATTCCGCACCTGCGGCTAGCCGACGCTGCCTTCCATCTCAAGATCAATGAGGCGTTTGAGCTCCACGCTGTATTCCATCGGGAATTCCTTCACGAGGTCATTGATGAAGCCGTTGACGGACAAGCTCATGGCTTCGGCTTCGGTGAGGCCGCGCTGCATGAGGTAGAAGATTTGATCAGCGCTGACTTGGCTGACGCTGGCTTCGTGCTGGGTGCTGTGTTGATTACCGCGGACGCTGATGGCGGGGTAGGTGTCGGTGTGGCTGTTGCTGTTGATGAGCAGGGCGTCGCACTCGGTGTTGTTTTTGCAGCCTTTGAGGTGCTTCGGGATGTGGACGAGGCCGCGATACGTCGAGCGACCCTGGCCAATGGAGATGGATTTGCTGATGACGTTGCTGGTGGTGTCATCGGCGGCGTGGACCATCTTCGCGCCGGTGTCCTGATGCTGGCCGCTGTTCGCCAAAGCGATGCTGATGACTTCACCACGGGCACGTTTGCCCTTCATGATGACGCCGGGGTATTTCATGGTGAGGCGGCTGCCGATGTTGCAGTCGATCCAGCGCACTTCGGCGTCTTCCATGGCGATGCCGCGCTTGGTGACGAGGTTGAAGACGTTGCTGCTCCAGTTCTGCACGGTGACGTATTGGATCTTGGCCCCTTTGAGGGCGACGAGTTCGACGACGGCGCTGTGCAGCGTGGCGGTCTCAAACTTCGGCGCGGTGCAGCCTTCCATGTACATGACCTCGCTGCCTTCATCGCAAATGATGAGCGTGCGCTCGAACTGGCCAAACTGCTCGCTGTTGATGCGGAAGTAGGCCTGGAGCGGATGCTTCACCTTCACGCCGGGCGGGACGTAGATGAACGAGCCGCCACTGAACACGGCGCTGTTGAGCGCGGAGAATTTGTTGTCGCCCGTGGGGATGACTTTGCCGAACCACTTTTTGAAGATCTCGGGGTGTTCTTTGAGACCTTCGCTGCTGTTCACAAAGATGACGCCCTGCTCGGCGACGGCGGCTTTGATGTTCGAGTAGGCGGCCTCGCTGTCATACTGCGCCTCGACGCCGGCGAGGAACTTTCTTTCTTGCTCGGGAATGCCGAGGCGGTCGAAGGTCTTCTTCACGTCCTCGGGCACGTCGTCCCAGGAGCGCTTCGGCTTTTGGCCGTCGCTGAGGTAGTAGCGGAATTCGTCGAAGTGGATGTTTTCGAGGTCCTTTGTGGCCCAATGCGTCGGCATGGGCTTGTCCTGGAAGACTTTGAGCGCCTTGTGACGGAACTCGCGCACCCAATCAGGGTCGTCCTTCACATCGCTGATGTAATCGACGGTCTTCGACGTGATGCCGAAGCCGGAGTCGAACTTGTTGCGCTCGGGGAAGGTGAAGTTGCCAGTGTTGTCGGCGCGGATGTCGGAGATGTCGTTCGCGACGGGTTCAAGAGTGGAGTCAGGGGCGGAGACCATAAAAGTGAAAGTTAGATGTGAGTAGTCAGAAGTGATTTGTGGACTGTGGAAGATGCTTCGGCGGGCACGCCATGGAGCCAGAGTTCGGATTCGGCGATGTCGAGATCGTCATTCCAGACGATGCCGTAGCCGCCTACATCGACGCGCGCGGTTTTAAAGAGTGCTTCGTCGCGGAGCAGTTCGGTGGCGGGCAGGCCAGACTTCGTGGTGAAATCGTAGAGACGAGTCTGGCCGTTCACGAAAGCCACGCGGAGTTGAAAGCCACTGAGGGCTTCAACAGAGGCAATTCGAGGATAATCAGGCCAGTTACTCATGGTTCAGTTGAGTCCTGGAAGAGGATTGAAGTCCTTGGAGTCCCACATGGCGCGAAGCTGCGTCTTGTTGATCTCCGCCCATTCGCGCACGAGGCGATGAGCGCGTGGTGGCAGATCGCCTTCGAGCATTTCCAGCGAGTCGATGGCATAGACGCCGACATGCTCACCATAGACTGCATGAAAATGCGGCACGCCATGCTCTGAGAAGAACATCTTGATGACGATACCGTAGAATCTGGAGACGACGGGCATGGCGATGAATTCTTTGAATTAAGCAGCAGCGGCCAAAGGTTCCTCATGGACCCAGTCGTAGCCGCGTTCTTCGAGTTCGAGGGAGAGCTCTTTGCCGCCGGTTTTGACGATGCGGCCGTCTTTGAGGACGTGGACGATGTCGGGCTGGATGTAATTTAAGAGGCGCTGGTAGTGGGTGATGACGAGGAAGCCGCGGTTCTCGCTGCGCATGGCATTCACGCCACGGGAGACGATTTTGAGGGCGTCGATGTCGAGACCGGAGTCGGTTTCGTCGAGGATGGCGTATTTCGGCTCCAGCATCATGAGTTGGAGGATCTCGTTGCGCTTCTTTTCACCGCCGGAGAAGCCTTCATTGACGCTGCGGCTGGTGAAGCTGCGGTCCATCTCAAGCTGGTCCATGCGGGCGTAGAGCGTTTTGTAGAACTTCACGGCGTCGATGTCCTCGCCCTTCGGCAGGCGGGCTTTCAAGGAGGCGCGGAGGAAGTTGGCGTTGCTGACGCCGGGGATTTCGTGCGGGTATTGGAAGGCCAAAAAGAGACCGGCACGGCTGCGGGCATCGACGGCCATGTCGAGGATGTTTTCGCCATCGAGGAGGACCTCGCCGCTGGTGACTTCGTAGTCATCGTGGCCGCAGAGGACTTTGCTGAGGGTGCTTTTGCCGCTGCCGTTCGGGCCCATGATGGCGTGGACTTCACCGGGGTTGATGGTGAGGTTCAGGCCTTTGAGGATTTCGCGGCCGGGGATCTGGGCGTGGAGGTCTTTGATTTGTAGTGACATGATGGGACGAAGAGGAAAATTTATGACTTATGATTTGGCCGCGCAGGCATCGCAGGTGCCGTGGATGGCGAGGTCGGTGCGGGTAACGCGGGTGCCTTTGGGGAGGTTCCAGAACTTGGCGGGGTCGAAATCGGTGGCGGGGTGGGCGTCGATGACCTTGCCGCAGGTCTCGCAGTGGAAGTGGACGTGTTCGTGGAGATTGGCGCAGTAACGGGACTGACCGCGCTCGAGGTGGACCTGCTTGATGAGGCCGTGGGTGGTGAGGTGCTCAAGGCAGTTATAAACCGTTGCCAAGGAGATGTGGGGGGCGCGGCTTTTCACCCGGTCGAGGATGTCGTAGGCCGTCGGGTGGTCCGTGGAAGCGGCCAGGACATCGAAAACCTCACGGCGGTGGGGTGTCAGGCGCACATCGGCCCCGAGAACGGCGAGGCGGCAGTCCAAACCAGAGGCTTTGGCGGGAGCGCGTGGAGTTGAAGGTGGCATGGCGATTTAGAATTAGAATTGGAATGATTCTAAATGGAACGAAAACACCCCTGCTGCAAGTCTGGATGCCCTGGGACACAAAAATTTCCTTCTCGCCCAGAAATACATCCTCCACCGTGCTACAACTTTCCTGATGAACCGCGCCCAAGCCGACGAGCTCCCCTGGACCACGCAAAACTCCCCCCAAGGCACCTTTTGCCTCGCCCGCCGATCGCTTTCGATGGCCGCAGGCGGCCAGAAAGACATCGGCACCTGGGGCGGTGGTCACCCCTTTGACCTCGAAATCCACCGCATCCCGCCTGGGAAGATCAATTTCCCGCTCCACGAGCATTCCGCGCAATGGGAGGGCTACTACATTCTCAGTGGGAGCGGCAAGATGCGCACGCCCAAAGGCAAGGAAGCGATCAGGGCCGGTGACTACCTCGTTTTTCCTCCAGGTGCGGCTCATCAGCTGATCAACACCGGTTCCGAAGACCTTACCTACCTCGTGATCGCCGACCAGCCGCAGGCGGATGTGATTCACTACCCCGATTCCGGCAAATGGATGACCAAACCCCAGCGGAAGGTCTTTGAGATGGCGGAGGCGGACTACTTCAAGGGCGAGGAGTGAAGCCAATCCGTGCGCAAGCATTGCGGTTTCAAGATCAGGAAATGCAGCCATGCTGCGTCATGAAGTCCTCCGTTCTCCCTGCTTATTGCTTGGTCGCACTGCTCACCAGTTGCTTGTCCACCCCCACGAATCCAGCGGATGAGCAGGCCTTCGCCCCTGTGCGTGTCGTTCTCGAAACCAACTGCGTGCATTGCCACGGTGACAACCGCCTCTCCACCATGCCGCCGATCAACGACACGCAGGCGCTGACGAAGTTGATCGGCACAAGTTGGATCGTCCCCGGCAAACCCGAAGTGAGCCGCTTCTTCCAAGTCGTCACCTTTCCAGACACCCTCCCTGGTGCCATGCCGCCGAGCGGGCATGCAATCTCGAAGCAGGAGGTCGAAACGCTGCGCAGCTGGATCAAAGCCGGGGCGAAAATGCCTCCGCAGAACCTCCCATTCACCCCACGCGGCGAAATGCCTCGTTCGATCTGACGACCGTTCAAAGTGGCTGCAAGACGAGCGCATGCGTGTAGCATCCGCGCCCGCTCCGTCCCATGCCTCAGATCAACTACCCGCCCGATCTTCCCATCACGCCGCGTCGTGAGGAGATCATCGCGGCCATTCGGCAGAATCAGGTCGTCATCCTCGCGGGCGAGACAGGCTCTGGAAAGACCACGCAGCTGCCGAAGATGTGCCTCGAAGCACTGCATGATGTGCGCGGCCAGATCGGCTGCACGCAGCCGCGGCGTGTGGCGGCGATGAGCGTGTCCAAACGCGTCGCCGAGGAGCTGAACGTGCCCTGGGGCCGCGAAGTCGGCTGCAAGATGCGTTTCAGCGACGACACCAGCCGCGACACGCGCATCAAGTTCATGACGGACGGCATTCTGCTGGCCGAGATCCAGAGCGATCCGATGCTGCGGGCCTATTCCGTGCTCATTCTCGATGAAGCCCACGAGCGCTCGCTGAATATCGACTTCCTGCTCGGTTATCTCGTCGGTTTGCTCAAAAAGCGCCCGGACCTGAAACTGCTCGTCACCTCAGCGACCATCGACACCGAAGCCTTTTCGGCCGCATTCGGCGGTGCGCCGATCATCGAGGTCTCGGGGCGACTTTATCCGGTCGAGATTCGCTATGCGCCGCTCGTCACCGAGGAAGACGACTTCGGTTTCATCGACGGCGCTGTCTCCGCCGTCGAAAATGCACTCATCGAGACCGATGACGGCGATGTGCTCGTCTTCATGCCCACCGAGCGCGACATCCGAGATACCCGCGATCTCCTCGATGGCCGACTCGGTGCCAGCTTCGAAGTTCTCGCGCTTTACGGTCGCATGGCGTCGGCGGAGCAGCAGCGCATCTTCTCACCGGGGCGCAAACGCCGCGTCGTCATCGCCACGAACGTCGCAGAAACCTCCATCACCATCCCGCGCATCCGCTACGTCGTCGATACCGGCCTCGCACGCATCAGCCGCTACAATCCGCGCACGCGCACCAAGCGTTTACCCGTCGAGGCTGTTTCACAAAGCAGCGCAAACCAACGCGCTGGCCGCGCTGGTCGTGTGCAGGACGGCATCTGCATCCGGCTTTACTCGCAGGAAGATTTTGAGAAGCGCGACCGCTTCACCATGCCGGAAATTCAGCGTGCAAACCTCGCCGAGGTCATTCTACGCATGAAGGCCTTCAAGCTAGGCGAGATCGAGGACTTCCCCTTCATCAATCCACCCGTCAGTGCCTCGATTCGCGCCGGTTACGATCTGCTGCACGAGCTCGGCTCGCTGAACGAAACCCACGAACTCACGCCCCTCGGTCGCGAACTCGCCCGCCTGCCGCTCGATCCCACGCTCGGCCGCATGTTGTTGCACGCACGCACGGAGAAAGCGTTGCCCGAGATGCTCGTCATCGCCGCCGGCCTCAGCATTCCCGATCCACGCGAGCGCCCCGAAGAAAAGCGCGAACTCGCCAACGCCGCGCACAAAGCCTTCGCCGCCCCCGAATCTGACTTCCTCACGCTGCTCAAGATCTGGCAAGCCACCCCCGGAACCACCAATGCACTGCGCAAGTTCTGCCGCTCTCACTTCCTCTCCTTCACCCGCATGCAGGAGTGGCGCGATGTGTGGAACCAGCTCTGCGACTGTTTCAGAGATGATTTAAAGACAGACGAAAGGCAACGGAATGAGACTATTCCTTTGCCACCCATTCCCTTGCCTGATTCAGAGCGTTCTTCGCCGCGCCTCACTCTCGACGACGCCATCCACCGCTGCATCCTCACCGCGCAGCTTGGTCACATCGCGATGAAAGAAGAGCGGAACCTCTACAAGGCCGCTGGCAATCGCGAAGTGACCGTCTTCCCTGGCTCGAATCTCTACGAGCGCCGCGAGAAGAACAGCAAGGGCAAACCCGGCCAGGACAAAGGCCGCCAGCCGCTGTGGATCGTCGCGGGCGAGATCGTGCAGACCACGCAGCTCTTTGCGCGCACGCTGGCGAAGATTGATCCGAACTGGATCGCCGAACTCGGCGCCCATCTTTGCTCGCACAAATACAGTGAGCCGCATTGGAACCTCAAATCCGGCCGTGTCCTCGTCACGCAGCGCACGCTCATTCACGGGCTGGAGGTGAAGCGCCAGCACATCGACTTTCTCAAGGTCGATGCCGTCGCCGCCACGCAGATGTTCATCCGCGCCGCGCTCATCGACAGCCAGGAGGTGCCCATCACGCTGCGCTTTTACGCGCACAACAACCTCCTGCGTCAGCGCATCGAGACGATGCTCACCCGTGTGCGCAACAACCGCGTCTATGCCATCGAGGAGCGCCTGTTCCGCTTCTACGACCAGCGCATCATAAACGTCTCGTCCATTCACGACCTCAACCGCCTCGTCAAAGAGCACCTCGACGAGCAGCCGAACTTCCTCTGCGCCACCGAGGCCGATCTCACCGCGGGCGAGGACTTTGAGTGCGATCTCCAGCAGTTCCCGGACAAAGTCTCGCTCGGCAACACCGCACTGCCCGTCACCTACAACTACAAACCCGGCGAGGAAAGCGACGGCGTCACCGTGCAAGTCCCCGCACAGCTCGCCGGTCATCTCACCAGCGGCCAGGTGCAGTGGATGGTGCCTGGTAACCGCGAAGAACTCGCCAACGTCATGCTGCGTGCGCTTCCCAAAGTCATTCGCCGCCAGTTGATGCCCATCGACCCCAAAGGACGCGAAATCGCCGCTGCCTTCGATCCTGGACGCGATGACTTCCTCACCGCGCTCGCCGATTTCATCACGCGACGCTACCGCATCCACGTCCGTGCCGAAGACTGGCCGGCGCAAAGCCTGCCCGCACACCTGCAACCTCGCGTCGAAGTGCTCGACCCGAAAAACAACAGCGTCATCGCTGCCAGCCGCGATCTCGACACCATCCGCAGCAGCGTGCAAAAGCAGGACGTGCGCTCCGATGCCTGGGAGAAGCTTTTGCCTCGCGTCGAACGCTTCGCGCTCAAATCCTGGTCCTTCGGCGACCTTCCCGAGACCCTCCTCGTCGAAGAACTCAACGGCACACCCATCCTCGGTTATCTCGGCCTCGTGCTGCGCGAAGGCGAGATCGACGTCCGCCTCTTCCGCACCCAAGCCGAAGCCGCACGCACCACACCCGCCGCCATTCGCAAGCTCGCCGAAAACACGCTTGCCAAAGACCTCGCTTGGCTTCCCAAAGAACTCCGCAGCATCAGCGCACCCGCTTCCAAAGCACCTGTGGCCAATCACTTCGGCGCACTCACTCAAATCCAGCCCACAGCCGCCCCAGCGTCCAATCTCGGCACCCAGGCCCACGAGCACATCCTCGCGCACATGCTGCGCTTGCAGCCCGTGTTCCCACTCACCGAGAAACGCTTCTTCACCCTCTGCGAAACCGTCCGCCGGGATCTCCCTGCCGTCACCCATCGTGTGAAGACGCTCTTCACTCAGATCCACGACCAGCGCGCCAAACTCCTCGCCGCGACCAAGCGCTACCCCGGCCTCGAACAAGACCTCGCCCGCCTCATCCCCGCCGACCTCCTTGCCACCACGCCTCACGACCAGCTCCAGCATCTACCGCGCTATTTGAAAGCCATCCAGGTCCGCAACGAACGCTACCTCGCCAACCCCGCCAAAGACGCCGAAAAGAACCTATTCATCACCGACTTCGACGGCTGGCCATCCCACGTCCCCAAATCCCAGCACGAAACCTTCCGCTGGATGATGGAAGAGTATCGCGTCCAAATTTTCGCTCAGGAACTCGGCACCGCCCAGCCCGTGAGCGTGAAGCGGTTGGAAGCATTGTGGCTTACGTGAGCCGATGTTTCTGAAGCCATCGAATCCAGCTTCGACGGCAAATGACAAACGCAGAAGAACGGTGAGGAAGAACGCGATGACCGCTGGCCGTTCGATTTTCAAATGGCGCAGACAAGGGATTACCTCTTGGATTTTTTCCCGGCTTTCCATTGCGGTTCCCACTCAGCCAGCGGTGTGCGGGCGATTTTCAAGTAGTCGCTGATCTGCGTGGCGATGTCGGGATGCTTGTCGGCCACATTGGTCAGCTCGGCGACATCGTTTTGCTGATCAAAAAGCTGCACGGGGGCATCGGGACCACCACTGCGAATGCCTTTCCAGCGGCCCTGATAGAGAGCAGCCTGCTTGAAGCCGCCTTCATGGAACTCCCAGTAAAGGAAGTCGTGCTTGGGCTGCTCTTTGCCGGTGAGCACGGGCACCAGGCTGATGCCGTCGGTTTGCTCTGGCGCGGGTGTTCCAGCGACTTCGGCGGCGGTGGGCATGAAATCGGGGAAGTAACCGACATGCGCGGACTCGCCCGGCTTCACCTTACCCGGCCACCAGGCGATGAAAGGCACGCGGATGCCGCCGTCCGTGAGGCTGCGCTTGATGCCAGTGTAGGGGCCGTTGGGATCGAAGCGCTCGAGGTCGTGCTGGCTCTCGTTGTGCGGTCCGTTGTCGCTGCTGAAGATGACGAGCGTGTTCTCCGCGAGGCCAAGTGCTTTGAGTTGCTCCATCATGCGGCCCACATAGCTGTCGAGTCGTGTGATCATCGCCGCTTGGCCTTTGTCCTGCTGCGGCCAGTCTTTGTCCGCGTAGGGACCGTAGTCGGGCACATGGGCACCATCCCCGAGGATCTTGCCGCGCTCGTTGTTCGCGTGCGGAATGACCATGGCCCAGTAGAGGAAAAAAGGTGCCGCTTTGTTTTCACTGACGAACTTCAGCGCGTCATCGGTGAAGAGATCGTCCGCGTAATGAATCGCCTCCGTGGCATAACCTGCGCCGTCTTCACCGACGGGCACGATGATGTTGGAGAGCGCTTCCTTGCTCTCATTGCGCCAGAGGTAGTCGGGGAAGTGATTGTGCGCGTGGTGCTGGCTCAGGTAGCCGTAAAAGTAGTCGAAGCCCTGCTTGCGCGGCAGGCCGCTCTCCGCTTCGCCGACATTGCCGAGGCCCCATTTGCCGATGAGCGCCGTTTTGTAGCCCGCCTTCTTTAAAACGGAGGCCACGGTGACATCTCCTTCTTTCAAAGCCTGTGCGGCTGGGTTTGTCTGGCCTGCATTGCCACGGATGCGTGTGTGGCCGTGATGCAATCCCGTCATAAGCACGCTGCGCGATGGGGCGCAGACCGTGGCACCCGAGTAAAAGTGCGTGAAGCGCATTCCTTCCTTCGCCATGCGGTCAAGGTTTGGCGTGGTGATGACCTTCTGTCCGTAGCAGCCGAGATCGCCCCAGCCGAGATCATCCGCCATGATCCAGATGATGTTTGGCGGGGCCGAGAATGAGGAGTGCGCGACAGATAAAAAGAGGAGAGCGAGAAGCAGCTTCATGGGGTGGCTGCGAACGAGCGCCAGAGCCTCCATCTTCCAATTCAATCCAGCCCGTAACTCTTCATCCACCAAACGAGGCGCTCCGCATCGGTTGGCTCGGCTTTTTTGAGACGTGCCTTCCAGGTGCGCTGGTAGTCGAGGCGTTTGTCTTGGAGGATTGTCGCCATTGAAGGCTCAGATGGTGGATCTCCATCCGCACCGCGATCTCCGCTCGATTGGATCCACGCATCGAGTGCAACGCGCAAATGGGCGACCGACGCGACTTGATCTGGATGCTGTGAAACGTCATGCAGGCCGAGCGTGTCAGTCTTGAGGTCATAAAACTCGATCTCGGGCCGAGTCGGCTGCAACCACCGTGTCTGGAAGGTGTCGAGGCCGCCGGTTTCATTCAGCACACGCAGCAGGGCCATGCCGGGATAGCTGGCCTCCTTGTAGCCGGACCAGTTCAGGCGTGAGAGGTCGGTCTTGAAGTTCCGCACGAGCCACGCCTCGCGGCTGATGACGGCGCGGACACGATCCATCGCATCACCACAGCGATCACGCGCGGCGAAGAGCACGTCGCGCTCGGGAAAATCACCGCTGAGGATCGGTTTGCCCTCCATCCAAGCAGGAACAGGCAGGTCTGCGAGTTTCAGCATGGATGGAGCGAGGTCGATCAAGCTCACGAGGTGTTCCTCGACACCTTTGGCCTCGATCTGCGGACCGCGCATGATCAGTGGCACCTGAAGCCCTTCGACGCTCAGCCATTGTTTCCCCCACGGCATCGGGCGGCCATGATCGGCGAAAAACATGACAATGGTGTCATCGAGCACGCCTTCGGCCTTCAATTGATCCAGAATCACGCCGACACGCTGATCCACGATCTCGACACTGCGCTGGTAGGCATACCAATCCCGCCGCACGAGCGGATGATCGGGGTAGTTTGGCGGCAGTTTGATGGCGCGAAGCTTGGATTCATCATAGCTCTCAGGAATCGGGAAAGGACGATGCGGCTCCGTGATCTGAAACTGCGCGAAGAATGGCTGCCCCGGCTTCCGCTTTCGCCAGTCGTCGCCATCAAACATCTCCGCTGGATCGTGGGCGAAATTGTAGTGCGTCTTGCCCTTTTTGATCGCCTTTCCGCTGCGCATCGTTCCCGGCGCTGCCGTATTCGTGACAAACCAGCCCGCCTCACGCAGCAGCCCCGGCAGATGTTTGTAAGGCGCTGGCAGCGGCTGGGGATTTTCCACATCATGCGGATGCAAGCCGGTCGTGGTTTGATAGCAGCCGAGAATGAAGGCTGAACGCGAGGCACTGCACACGGGCGCGGTGGCATAGGCCCGCGTGTAGCGCCGACCTTCAGTAGCGAGTCGGTCTAGATTCGGCGTGCTGACTTGCTTCAAGCCATAGGCCCCGATGTCTGGCGACATGTCATCCGCGATGATCCAGACGAAGTTCGGCTGAATGGCTGCCTGTAGTGGCAACACGAGCATAGCAGTGAGCAGCAGTCTCAGAATCATGAGGGTCACTTCTTCTTTTTGTTCTTCTTCGCGGGAGCCGGTGGCGTGGGCAGATCATCACCAGGCTGATCCGAAAAGCGGAAGGGGTCGTCGAGACGGCGCATCTCGGCCAGCAGCAGCGCTTCCATCTCCTTGAGCTTATCCGCGTGTTTGGGATCAGCGGCGAGATTCGGTTTGCCATGTTCTGGGAGCAGTTCGTGCGGATTTTCGGCGAGATTGAAGAGTTGCGTTTCATTCACGCTGCGGTCAGGGGACTCGTAGCGGATGAGTTTCCAGTCTCCTTGCTTCACCGCCCGCATGCCGGGCTTTCCACCGCCGCTGTAGGCTCCGTAAAGCACCTCGCGGATGGCTTTGGTTTTGCCTTCGAGCACAGGTTTGAAGCTTTGGCCTTCATTGGTCTGCGGCGGCTGGACTCCGGCGAGATCACACAGCGTGGCGAGCACATCGAGAAGGTAGATGTTTCCTTCCACGCGTTGCCCAGCGGCGATGCCAGGGCCTTTCACGATGAAGGGCACGCGCCAAGTGTGCTGGTAGAGGTTTTGTTTCCCCATGAGGCCGTGGCGACCGATGGCGATGCCATGGTCGGCGGTGTAGATGATGTAGGTGTTGTCGAGCTCACCCATGTCTTCGAGCTTCTTCAGCACACGACCGATCTGGATGTCGATGTTCTCGCTGCACGCATACTGGCGGCCGATTTCATTGCGGATGCTCGCCTCATCGCGCCGCTGCCACACACCGCTAACGGCCACTTCATCGCGCACGCCGGAGTCGGTGGTGTCAAAGGGGTGCTTCAGCAGGTGATTCGGCGGCAAAGGTGGCTGCAAGGAGTGCAGCGAAGGCGGATTCGCTTCATCGATGTGATTCGTGGCGCCGTATTTCGCCAGCAGCTCCGGTTTGCCGTCGCGCTCGTCGTGCGGATGCGAGAAGCCGTAGTAGATGAGGAAAGGTTTCGCGTCCTTGCGGGTCTCGCGTTCGCCGAGGTAGTTCATGACTTGATCACCATGCCAAGTGCTGCCGCTTTCATCGGTTCCGCCGCGTTTCGAGGCATCCTTGCGCACGGTGAAGAGCTTGTTCGCTGCCTCGTAACTGTTGCCCATCTTGCAGGTGCGCATCGTGGCATAGCCTGCGCGATTGAAGACCGCCGGGATCGTCTGCTGCTCCAGCGCAGGCGGGCTCGTCTTGGCTCCCCAAGGCGCGGGCGGCAGATGCCACACCGTGCGTCCGCTCATGATCATGTGCCGCGAAGGCATGCACACCGCGCCGCTGAAGGAGCCCATGTGATACGCGCCGTCGAAGACCATGCCCTGCGCCGCCAACTTGTCCAAATGCGGCGTTTGGAGCGTCGATTGCGGATTGTACATCTTCAAATCCATCGGCGACTGATCATCGACGAGGATGAAGAGAAGGTTCGGACGCCGCTCGGCGGCGAATGACGAAGTCAGAATGACGAATGACGAAAGGATGAGGCTGAAAAAGCGCATGGTTGGCTAAAACGTGGCAGCGAGATGTTTATGTCAGCCTCTACTTCGGAGAAGTGAATCCCTGCGCCTTCAGCCAGAACAGCAAATCCGCGAACCACGGGTGCTCGGTGCCGATGAGGCCGGTGCCGTGGTCGCCGTGCTGGTAGAGGTGGAGTTCGTGGGGGATGTTGTTTTGATGCAAAGCGGCGGCGTAGAGCTGCGCGTGCTCCACGGGGACCAGTTTGTCCTCCATCGTGTGCCAGAGAAAGACGGGGGGCAGGCCGGGCTTCACTTGCAGCTCGCTGGAGGTCTGGCGGACGAGTTTTTCAGCCGATGAGTCGCCAATGAGCATCTTCCGCGAGGTGCCGTGCGGTTTGGTGATCATGCTGATGACCGGATAGCAGAGGATGGCGAGATCGGGTCGCGGACTGCCGCTGCGATCGCTGCCGAGAATCATGCCATCCTCGGGCCGGTTGATGAGGGTGGAGACGAGATGCCCGCCAGCGGAGAATCCCATCACGCCGATGCGCTGCGGGTCGATCTTCCACTTCGCGGCACTTCCACGGATCTGAAACATCGCCTCCACCGCATCTTGAAGCTGCGCGGGATAACGATAGCCCGCGCTGCCGAGTCGGTAGCGCAGTACGAAGACGGTCAAACCCTGTTCATTGAGCCACAGCGCAAACGGCTCCGCTTGTCCCTCATAAATGCCGCTGTAACTGCCGCCGGGGATGAGCAGCATCGCCGCTCCGTTTGGATTGGCGGGAAGGTAAGGCGTGAGCGTCGGGATGTCCTTTGCGGTGGTGCCGAGTGCTCCGGGGGCACCACCGGACCACAGAACGATGGGGTTCTCAGCGGCGAGGAGTGAATGGCACGGCAAGAACCATGCCACGGCGAGGCTAAGCAGGGATTTCATGGTTCGGTGAATCGTCAATCTTTCGCCACGGCGTCACGATCAGTCTTGGAAAGCTCATCCATGCGTGCGCGCAGCGTGGCGACCTTGTCCGGCAGCTTTGCGGCGAGGTCAGTGGTTTCGTTGGGATCGGTGGCGAGGTCGTAGAGTTCGGTGGCTTCGCTCTTGGCCTCTTTGACGGAGACGATGAGTTTCCAGTCGCCATCCCGCACGGCGCGTGAGTTGAAGCCTGGTCCGACCGTGTAAATCGCGCGCGGTTTGACCGGTTCGGTGCCGCTGAGTTGCGGCCAGAGATTGATGCCGTCCCATTGCAGATCCTGGTTTGGCTGTGCGTCGGCGAGAGCACAGAGCGTGGGCATCCAGTCGGTGATTTGCGCGACGCCTGGGAAGGTGCCGGGCTTTAGTTTCGTGGGCCATGACAGCAGTGTGGGCACGCGAGTGCCACCTTCATAGACGCTGGCCTTCTGGCCACGCAGCGGCAAATTGTTGCCGGGGAGCTTGCCGCTTGGGCAATGGTCGTCGGGATACTTGAGGTCGTTGTTCTCCGTGGTGCTGCCGCCATTGTCGCTGGTGAAAACGATGATTGTATTCTCGCGGCGGCCTTTCTTCTCCAAAGCAGTGATGATGCGCCCCACGGCGGCGTCGAGATGCATCACCGAGGCTGCGTAATGACGTGCCACATCTCCGGTGATTCCAGCAGGCACACGAGCGAGCCACTCCGCAGGCTCCTTCACTGGCAAATGCACGGCGGTGAAGGGTGCGTAGAGAAAAAAGGGGGCCTGGTCTCGCGACTCGATCCATTTCACCGCCTCCGATGCGATGAGATCGGTGACGTGTCCTGCTTCGTCGATGAGCTTTTCATCCCGATGCCAGGTGATGGAAAACGGCCCCTGCTTGTAGCGATGGTTCCACGGGCTGACGCCACCGGCGAGCGAACCATAAGAGTGATCGAAGCCGAAGTGATTCGGCCCTTCCTCGGGCTTGGAGCCGAGGTGCCACTTACCCGTGAGGCAGGTGTCGTAGCCCGCGCTTTTTAAGGCACGCGGCAGCGTGACCGTGTCCCACGGCAGCGCACGGTTATTCGTCGGCGTGGTCACGCCAAACCTGCTCCAGCAGCGTCCTGTCATCAAGCCTGTGCGCGTGGGACTGCACACAGGCGCGACGTAGTGCTGCGTAAGTTCGATGCCCTCGCCTTTCAGCCGATCAAGATGCGGCGTCGGCGCATTGCCGCCATGAAAGCCCACGTCCGCCCAACCGAGGTCGTCGGCGATGATGAAAACCATGTCGGGTTTTGGCGCGGCAGCATGAGCGCCTGCCATCAGAGCGAAAAGGAGGGAAGCCAGGAACAGAAGGCGTTTCATGAGATGAGGTGCAGGCACCGCATAACGCCCAATCTCCCGATGTCTTGCGATCACGTCCCCGCAGCAATAGAAAGCACGTCATGGAGGTCCAAGATGCCATCGGCACCGATCACTGCCAAACAGACGGGCAGTGCTGCGATGGGAGCTTCGCACGTGGAGCGCTGCCGCTTGGCGCAGCGCTCCTTCAGCTTGCCTGCTCAGCTCTCAAAATAAGTGTAGCCGCGCAGACCGGCCTCAAAGCTCTCCATGATCTCGCGGCGCTCGGTGGCGGTGATTCGTTTGGAAGCGACGGCGCTTTCGGCGAGGTTGCGGAAGCGTGTGACCATGTCCTTGGGATCGTACTCAACGTAGGTGAGCACTTCGGAGACGCTGTCGCCCTCCATCTCGCTGTATTTGATTTTGCCGCCCTCAATGTGGACAGAGATGACGTTGGTGTCGCCGAGGAGGTTGTGCAGGTCTCCCAGCGTTTCCTGATACGCACCGACGAGAAAGATGCCGAGCATGTATTCCTCGCCCTTTTCGATCTCGGGATCATGCAGCGGCAAGCTGCGGCGGATGCCGTCTGAGAGGGCAAATTTGTCGATTTTGCCGTCGCTGTCGCAGGTGATGTCGGAGAGCACGGCGTTGCGCGTGGGCTTCTCTTTGAGGCGGTGGATCGGCATCACGGGGAAGATCTGGTCGATGGCCCACAAGTCTGGCAGGCTCTGGAAGACGCTGAAGTTGCCGTAGTAGTAGTCCGTGAGGATGGCCTCCAGGCGCTCCATCTGGGAGCCGTCGTGGTCGCATTTCTCACGCATGCCAGCGATCCAGGTGAGGATGTCCCAGTAGAGCTCCTCGCCGTGCGCACGTTGGCGCAGGTTGACTTTACCGTAGTTGAATTCGGTGCGCAGCTTGTCGCGGTAATAGACGGCGTCGTTGTAGATCTCCTGCAAGCGGTCGCGGCTGGTCTTGGCGGCGTTGCGCGTGGATTCGACCCGCAACTCGTGCAGGTTGCGCAACAGCGCAGGAGATTCTTTGTCGATCTCGATGTCGCTGATGGTTTTGCGCGGCTCGAAGCGGTTGATGTCGAGGATGTTGATGACCAGCACGCTGTAGTAGGCCACAATGGCGCGACCAGACTCGGTGATGATGTCCGGGTGCGGCACGCCAGCTTCGGCGGTGACCTCCGTGATCGCTTCAATGATGTCGGCGCAGTATTCCTTGGTGCCGTAGTTGCTGCTGGCAGCGGAGGCACCTTTTTGACCGTCGTAACTGATGGCGAGGCCGCCGCCGAGGTCGAGGATGCCCATGCGGGCACCTTCCTGCACGAGGCCGACATACACACGCGTGGCTTCGTTCACCGCCTGGCGGATGGCACGGATGTTCGGAATCTGCGAACCCTGGTGGTAATGCAGCATGCGCAGGCAGTCGAGCATGCCCTCCTCACGCAAGTGATCCACGACCCGCATGAGCTGGGAAATATTCAGGCCGAAGACGCTGGCGTCGCCACCGCTGCCGCTCCAATGCCCGGCGCTCTCGGTGCCAAGACGGAAGCGCACACCGAGCGTGGGCCGCAGCCCCATTTTTTTGCAGCGCTGGAGGATGAGGTCGAGCTCTGTCGGCATTTCGAGCACGAGGATGACCTGCAGGCCCATCTTCTGCGCGTACAGCGCCAAGTCGATGAACTCTTCGTCCTTGTAGCCGTTGCAGACGATGTAGGCCTCCGGGTCGTGCATGTAGGCGAGCGCGGCGATGAGCTCCGGCTTGCTACCAGCTTCCAGGCCGTAGTGGTACTTGCGACCGTAGCGCGTGATCTCCTCAATGACTTCCTGCTGCTGGTTTACCTTGATGGGATACACGCCGCGATAGACACCCTGGTATTTGCCTTCCTTGATCGCTGAGGCAAAGCCATCGTTCAGCTCGTCGATGCGACCACGCAGCAGATCACCGAAGCGCATGAGCACTGGAAGCTGGGTGCCGCGCTCGCGCAGACCTTTGACGATGGATGCCAGCGAGACGGGCTTCGTCTTGGTACCATCCTTGAGGTTCACCACGACCTCGCCGGACTTGGAAACATCGAAATACTCATGCCCCCACTCACGGATGCCGTAGAGATCTGCGCTGTCGTCAGGGGACCATGCGGGTGCTTTCATTTCAGGGGGCTGGGTGGGGTGGGAGTTCAGGGGTGGCGATTATGGGGGCGATTCGGGAAATGCAAAGTGACATCTGGGGGCGTGAAATAGCCGCCGGAGGCCAGGACTCAATCAAGCGGCGCGTTTGCGAAAGGCAAAGGGCAGGTACAGCACGGAGTAAAAGACGAGACCGAGGCCAATGGCGCTGAAGTTGTACCACGGCCAGGGACCGAGATGGTCAAACAGGCTGGCCTGTGGCGGCTTAGCGCATTGAAAGGCGTAGTTCACCCCAAAAGCGAAATTGATCACCGCGATGAGGGCGTACCACGCCAGGGAAAAGCCCATCATGCGCATCACCGCGCCAGGCTGCGGGCGGTGCCGCATGGCGGTGACGACGTAGATCGACGTGACCGGCACGCCGCCGTGCATGAGGAAGAACAGGAAGTAGCGCAGGTCCGGGCACTCATCAATCAACGCCGGTGTGAGCAGTCCCTGCAAAGTGCCAGCAAGGCCGAAAAAGTACACCACCTCGCACCAGAACTGCCGCCGCGTCCACAGGGCGATGCCGCCCGCGAGGGTGGCGATGTCGCAGAATTGCAGCGGCAGGGCCGTCTGGGCCGTCAGTGATCCGTAATAGGCATGCACCGCCAGCCCGAATGGATACAAGGCCAGCAGCATGCTGCCGAGCACCCGCTGCGCGATAACCGCGTAACGCGTGCGTGCCAGCACGAGCAGCGCCATCAAAAGCACCAGTGTGGCAAGGAGCGCCGCATTGTGTGAGGGGCCGTAGGGATGAAAGGCGGGAGGCATGGCCGCGCATCATACCCGCCAGTTGCAGAAGTCAGCCGGTTTGTGCGATGCTGTGCCTATGCTGAAGCTCAATCGAATGCCCTCAAGCACCGTTCGTCTCGTCAAACAGCTCGGCGGCGGCTGTGTCACCCTTTTTGGCCTCCCCTTCATCATCGCGGGACTGGCCATCGGCTGGTTCCTGTATTTTCCAGGGATCAGCAGCTGGTGGTCGGCACGCGGCTGGGAGGAGGTGCCATGCTGGATTGAAAAGGCGGAGATGAAAGCCTCACGCGGCAGCAAAGGCGGCACCACGCACAAGACGGAAGCGCGTTATCGCTACCGCTACCACGGCCGCACCTTCCACAGCGAGGAAGTCAGCCTCACCGGCGGCTCGGACAATATCGGCGACTTCCAGCAGAAGGCGCATGCGCAGATTCGGGCCTTCGTGGGGCGTGACAAGCCATTCCGCTGCTATGTGAATCCCGCGAAGCCTGCACAGGCGGTCCTGTTTCGTGAACTGCGTTGGGGGCTACTGCTGCTGATGTCCATCTTCCCGATGATTTTCCCTCTGGTAGGCTTTCTCGTCTCAGGCGGCGGTGCTTGGGAGGCGCGGAAAGCCGCGCTGGGCCGGAAGCTGGAATTGCGGCATCCTGGCGAGCCATGGCGCTGGCGCTCGGAGTGGAGTGGTGAGACGATCCAGGCTTCGAAAAACGGCCTCCCTTTGCTGCTCGGCGTCGCGGGTTGGATTCTGCTGATTCAGGGGCCACTGGCGCTGGCGATCCTCGTCAGCGGTGAACTGTCGAAGTCGCTCCTGGCCGCGCTCGGCTTGCTGCCGTCCGTGCTCGCCCTGATTCCGCTGTTCTTTGCCTGGCAGCGCTTTAAAACGCACTCGGCGCTCGGCAGCACGTCGCTCTGGCTCAAACAAACACCGGTGCGTCCAGGTGGCGTGTTGGAGGGCGAGTTGCGCTTTGAGCGCGTGCTCTCGCCTCGTGAGGTCATTCAGGCGCGGCTGCTCTGCCAGCGCAAAATCACGCGGCGCACCGGCAAAAGCACCTCCACCTCGACGGAGAATCTCTGGGAGCACACGCAGACGCTTTCCGCCAGTGAGGCGCGGCGTGAGATGACCGGCACGGCGCTGCCACTGCGCGTTGAGATTCCGCCGGGGCTGCCGTGCGCCGTGGTGGAGGATGCCGCGTTCATCACCGGGAGCGGAGAGCTGCATGAATGGTGCCTGGAAGTCAGTCCCGCCAACGGTGGCAAGGCCGCCGTGCTGCTGCTGCCGGTGTTTGTCACCGGCGAGCAGGCGAAACTCGCCAAATCCGACACGAACCACGAGGTCGAGGCCATCATACCGAGCACGGAACAGTTGGTGGAGCGGCTGAAAAACGCCCGCATGCAGGTGGAGTTCGATGCGGACGGCCTTCCCACGCTATTCGTCTGCCCGCCGGGCCGGTTTCGTTTCCTGGGCCTCTTTCTGCTCATTTTCGGCTCCATCTGGTGCCTCGTTTTCTTGGTTTTGGTGTCCCAGGGCGCGCCGTGGATCTTCCGCATCGTCTGGGGCATCACCTCGCCGCTGATCCTCGGCATTGGCCTGTGGACGCTGCTGCACCATCGCCGCGTCGAGATCACGGCGGACGAGCTGCGCATCGTGAACAGCATCGGCCCGTTCTACTCATGGCGTGAGAATTATGCGCCGCGCCACATCGTCGGCTTCACGCACGACTCGAACATGCAGTCCGGCAACCAGTTCTACTACCGCGTGCGCGCCGAGACGACCTTCGGCAAAACCAAGACGCTCATCGACGGCATCACCGAATCCATCACCGCCGAGACGCTGGCGCAGAGGTTCGAGGAGTGGCGGGATGGGGAGTCTGGGTTGAAGGACTGAAACCTGCCTGAAACTGTGGCTGGCCGCCGCCAGAGCGTGAAGCGGCTGGACCAGCAGGCGCGTCAGGCACTAGGCGGCACTCACTTTTTGTGCATCGTTGCACCTGGATTGTCAGAGTGGCCCGCGGACGCAACAAGTCGTGCCAATGCAGGGTAAGTTCGGGTCTGAACCCACTGACACGACCATGAAAATGCATCCCTTGTGCTCCGGCAATCACAGCAACCTCTTCACGACCGCCCAGGGCCGTCGTGATTTCCTTCAGGTGGGCGCGATGGCGGGCCTGGGCATCACGCTGCCGAACTTGCTGAAGCTTCAGGCCGCAGAACTGGCCATGCCGGCGGTGGAGAGCTACAAGCCCATCGCCACGTCGATCATCCACATCTACCTGCCCGGCGGGATGGCCCAGCATGAGTCGTGGGATCCGAAGCCCTTTGCCTCGCCGGACTATCGCGGCCCGTTCAGCCCGATCAAAGGCGTGACCGGTGAGTATGTGGGCGAGAAGTTCGCCAACACAGCCAATATCCTCGACAAGATCAGCATCATCCGCTCCGTGACGCACGGCGAGGCCGCGCATGAACGCGGCACGCACAACATGTTCACCGGTTATCGCCCCAGCCCGGCGATCAAGTTCCCCAGCTTCGGCTCCATCATCTCGCACGAGCAGGGATCGCGGAACAACCTGCCTCCCTACATTGCCATCCCAGGTGTCATCGCTCCCGATCAAGGCAGCGGCTACATGAGCAGCGCGTTTGGCCCCTTTGCGCTCGGCAGTGATCCTGCCGACGCTGGCTTCACCGTGCGTGATCTCGCCACGCCGAAGGACATCGACGCGAAGCGCTTCGAGCGCCGCCGCAGCCTGCTCAGTGCGGTGGACGAGCATTTCCGCAGCACGGAGAAATCCGATGGCCTCAGCGCCATGGACAACTTCTACAACGCCGCCTACAAACTGATCAGCTCCCAGCAGGCGCGTGAAGCCTTCAACTTGGCCGCCGAACCCGCCAAGCTGCGCGATGAATACGGCCGCAACGCCGCTGGCCAGCGCTTCCTGCTGGCCCGCCGTCTCGTCGAGGCTGGCACCCGCATGGTTTCGGTCAATTTCGGCAGTTGGGACCACCACTCGAACATCAAGAGCGGATTCGAAGGTCAGGCCGTGCAGTTCGACATGGCCTTCGCCCGCCTCATTCGCGATCTCGACGAGCGCGGCATGCTGGACACCACGCTAGTGCTCGTCAGCAGTGAATTTGGCCGCACGCCGAAGATCAACTCCACCAATGGCCGCGACCACTACCCGCGCGTCTTCTCCGTGGCGATGGCTGGCGGCGGGGTGAAAAAAGGGTTTGTTTACGGCAAGTCCGACGCCCTCGGGGGTGAGCCGGATGAGAACCCTGTTGGCCCCGAAGATCTCGCCCGCACGATGTATCGCCTGCTCGGCATCAACGCCTCCAAGCGCATCGTCG
>JAJTDU010000006.1:23793-26982 GCA_021298725.1 Verrucomicrobiaceae bacterium
CGTGCTTTTCTGACGATCCAAACGATCCCCAACCCCAACGCGAGGGCCATGCCTGCCAGCGCCGCCCATACGGGCGTCGTCACGTCGCCGAGAGCTTGTTGTTCCCGAGCGTAAGCCACGCGATCCGCCAAATCTTGGTGCAGGCGCGGCCATGCCATTTTCCACAACGCGAGATCGGCCTCCGTAAACTTGGCGGGGTCGAGTTGCGTGCGCCGCAGGCTCTCCGGCAGTGTTCGGATTGCCCCGGTCAGCACCAGCAGCGCATCGCTGCCGACGGCCACCTCTTTTTCATTGCGATGAATCAGCACCAGCACCTTCTGCCCCGGCTGAAGATGGCGATACACGCCCCAGTCCAGCTCAAGCTGCTGGTAGGTGTCGTGCATGTGATTCGCCACCAGCTTCGCCGTCGTGGCACCTTGGAGTTCCGGACTGGAGCCGATGATTTCGTCCACACGGATGAGGCAGGACTCTTGCGGCAGCACCTGGGAGGGCGACTGCTCCACCTGCGAGTCCACTTTGACCACCTCGCCCACCAAAGCGGTCTCGCTGGAGCTGAGGTGACCTTCATACCAGGTGGTGCAAGGGATGCAGACCTCCTTGGCGGAGACGCTGCCCCAAAGCATCAGCCCAAACAACCAGCGCATGCCAATCCCTCTGCTGGGCTGAATTAAGTCGTTCATGGATTAATTCTACACCCCTGCAGCATCACAGGAATCTCTTTTCATGGCGTCAAATCTGCGCATCCTCGCGGCGGCTCGTGATTTGAGCCATCATGGAAGCAGTCAACATCCAATTCGCGCCGGCGACGGGCACTGAGGAAGCATGGAACGAGGCGTATGCGCGCCTCGCCGACTATTTCCGCTCTTACCAGCTGCACAACCGCATCCGCCGCACCCAACTCATCCTGGAAACGCTGCGCAAGGCCGCCGAGGCACATGCGAAAGACCCCACACGCACGCCCACGGCGCATGCCATCGAGCAAGCGCGGCTCATGCTGCGGGAGTGGCTGGGTGCGATCTACAGCGACCTGAACTTGAGCGAGGCGCAGCTTGAGGCCACGGGCCGGCTGGGTTTCCACCTCGCGGGCGGCCCTGCCCGCTGGCCGCAATTCTTCCTGGATGAGAAAAACATGCCCAATGACATGGCCGAAGCCATGCGCTCCGCCCTGCGCACCTCCGGCCCGGGCATGCAGGTGAGTAAAATGACGCCGCGTGACATTGACCTCGGCCTCATCCCGGATGTGGCGGAGGACACCTTCGACCGCCTCGGCCGCCATCCCATCCTGCGCTACTCAGTGCTGTTTGTGATCGTGTTCAGCGTGCTGGGCTACCTTTACTCCCTCTTCGCATGAGCGCACCCATCGGCAGCCAGACTGCGAACATCGCGATGACCGCCGGCATGCCGCCGAAGCGCATCTCGCGCACGCGGCGGGCCACGTTTTTCTCGCTCGTCGGCCTAGGCACGATCGTCGGTGCTTGGCTCTCGTTCATTTTCCTCTCAGAAAACGGCATGCGCATCGCGGAGTGGGCGCTGCTGCTGGTTTTCATCCCGCTCTATTACCAGCTCAATGTCGGCTTCTGGACCGCGCTCTTCGGCGTGTGGCTGATGAATCGGCCGAAGCCTGATCCGCTCAATCTCTGGCTCACGCTCAATGCGGAAGATTACGAGCAGCCGATCACCGCCAGCACCGCCATCGTCATGCCAGTCTTCAATGAAGACGTGACACGCGTGTTTGAGGGGCTGCGCTCGATTTACCTCTCCTTGGAAGCCACCGGGCAGTCGAAAAACTTCGACTTTTTCATTCTCAGCGACTCGGACAAGGCCAGCCAGTGGATCGAGGAGGAAACCGCTTGGCTGGAGCTCTGCCGCCAGCTCAACGCCTTCGGCAGAATCTTTTACCGCAAGCGCCGCAAGCAGATCAACCGCAAGAGCGGCAACGTCAGCGACTTCTGCCGCCGCTGGGGCCGCCGCTACCGCTACATGGTCGTGCTGGATGCCGATAGCCTCATGTCCGGTGCCTTGCTCACCAGCATGGTGCGCATCATGGAGAAAAATCCCGGCATCGGCATCGTGCAGACATTTCCAAAGCAGATCGCAGCCGATACGCTGCTGGGCCGCGTGATGCAGTTCGCGCAAGCGCTTTACGGGCCGCCTTTTATGGCCGGACTCGACTACTGGCAGTGCGGCGAGGCCAATTTCTGGGGCCACAACGCCATTCTGCGCCTCGCACCGTTCATTGAGCACTGCGCACTGCCGCCGCTGCCTGCCAACGCACCTTTCGGCGGTCACATCTTGAGCCATGACTTCGTGGAGGCCGCTTTGATGCGGAAGGCTGGTTACGCCGTGCGGTTGCTGCCCACCACGCGTGGCAGCTACGAGGAAGGGCCGCCCACACTGGTGGACATGCTCAAACGCGACCGCCGCTGGTGCCAGGGCAACATCCAGCATCTCTGGCTCGTGTTTGCGAAGGGCTGGCACCCGATGAGCCGCGTGAATTTCCTCCACGGCATCCTGAGCTATGTCAGCTCGCTGCTGTGGTTCTTCTTTCTCGTGCTGGCGACGTATCTCGCCGCCACGCCCACGGCGCATCAGCAGCCGCAGGCCATCTTGGCCGAGCAGATTCTCCTTGGCCTCACCGCCATGCTCATCTTCCTGCCGAAGACGGTCATCCTGCTCGACGAGGTCATCACCGGCCGTCTGTTCAAGCCGCTGAAGCTGCGGCTGCTCACCTTTGTCAGCAGTTTGCTCGATACCGTGGTGTTCACGCTCATGGCCCCCGTGCTCATGATCTTCCACTCGCGGTTTGTCATCTACACGCTCATCGGGAAAAGCGTCAGTTGGGTCACGCAGCGCCGGAAAATCGACGGCGGGATCAATTGGAGCGAGATCATCATTACCTTCGCCAGCGTCTCACTGCTGGGGGTGGCTTGGGCGGTGCTCGGTTGGTTTGTCTCCTGGGAGTTTCTCGTCTGGATCAGCCCGATTTTGTTCTCGCTGGTCGTTTCGATCCTCGTCGCCGCCCTGGTTTCCGGCAGCCGCAGTGGCAGGCGACTTGGTTTCTTCCTCACGCCGGAGGAGCATGAGCCGCCCACCGTGCTGAAGACCATGCAGCAGAACCTGGAGGAAATTAAAGACCGCATCCAGCTCCCGCCCGAGTTGGAGCGCCACTACGGCCTCATGCAGGTCTGC
>JAJTDU010000103.1 GCA_021298725.1 Verrucomicrobiaceae bacterium
GAACACGACGCTCTCCGCGGTCGAACCCGAAGTCGGTCCGCCCTATGCCTTCCCGGTCGCGATGGCGGCCCTGGGCTCCGGCGAAGTGAACCGTCCGCTGCCTTGGGACTCGCTCACCGCCGAACAGCGTCGCTTCCAGGCCACGAAGATGGCCATCCACGCCGCGATGGTCGACCGCATGGATGCGGAGATCGGCCGCATCATCGCCCAGCTCAAGGCCATGGGCGCCTACGAGAACACCCTCATCCTCTTCGCCTCCGACAACGGCGCCAGCGCCGAGATCATGGTGCGCGACGGCGGCCACGACCCGCAGGCCGAGATGGGCAGCGCCGCGACGTACCTCTGCCTCGGGCCCGGCTTCTCCAACGCCGCCAACACCCCGCACCGCCGTCATAAGACCTGGGTGCACGAAGGCGGCATCAGCACGCCCCTCATCGCCCTCTGGCCGGCCGGCCTCGCCGCCAAGGGCGAGCTCCGTCGCACCCCGGCCCACGTCGTCGACGTCGTCCCGACCGTGCTCGAACTCGCCGGCGTGACCAAGCCCACCGACTGGAAAGGCCAGGCCATCCCTGCCGCGCCTGGCAAGAGCCTCGTCGCCGCGCTCAAAGCTGACGTCACCATCGATCGCCCGAGCCTCTGGTGGCTGCACGAAGAGAACAAGGCCATCCGCGTCGGCGACTTCAAACTCGTCGCCGCCAAGGGCGACGCCTGGGCCCTCTACGACCTGAGCACCGATCGCGCCGAGCAGTTCGACCTCTCTGCCAAGATGCCTGAGAAAGCCAAGGAACTCGCCGACCTCTGGCAGAAGCAGACCGACGATTATGTCGCCCTCGCCAAGCTCACGCTTGCCGATCAGCCCAAAGGCAAGGCCGGCAAAGGCGGAGCGAAGAAGAAGGCGAAGTAAGTCGGAGATACAAAGTTGATCCGTTGATCAGTTGGCCGGTTGGCCAGAGCCTCTGCACGAATTCACCTGCCACTTCTGCCCGAGTCTCACCTTTGCACTTTTGCACCTTTGCACGACCATTCAACGCTCATCCTCCATCTGCCATCCGTCATCATTTCATCCTACATCCTCTTAATGTGAGTGAAACGACACGGGTCGTAATCCTGCTAATTTTGGGATTTGAGGCATAGACACTTCCTCATCCGACTAAAGTCACCCATGCGCGCCCTCCTCGCCCTCCTGCTGCTAGCTCCGCTGGCTGTGCTCAACGCTGCAGACGCGACCGCGAAGAAGCCTAACGTCATCGTCATCCTCACCGATGACCTCGGCTACGACGACGTCGGTTGCTACTGGACGCCAGACAAGCGCCCGGGTTTCGAGAAGATCCTGACACCGAATATCGACCGGCTCGCCGCCGAGGGCGCCCGGTTCACCGACTACTACGCACCGTCCTCAGTCTGCAGCCCGTCCCGCGCGGCACTCATGACCGGCTGCTACCCGGTGCGCGTGGGATTCCCCGGCATCCTCTTCCCATCGTCCCCGACTGGGCTGAACCCCGACGAGGTCACCCTGGCTGAGATCTTGAAGAAACGTGGCTACGCCACCGCCTGCGTTGGGAAGTGGCACCTCGGACACCTGGCCCCATTCACCCCGCGCCAGCATGGCTTCGATTCGTTTTACGGGATGATGTTCCCCAACGACATGCAACCCTTTGTCCTCCAACGCGACGAGACGGTCGTCGAGCCGAAGCCCGACCAGAAGACGCTCAACGAACGGTTCACCGAGGAGGCGGTGAAGTTCGTAAGGGCGAAGCGCGAGGAACCATTCTTCCTCTATCTCTCCTACAGCGCGCCGCATATCCCGTTGCATGTCCCCGACCGCTTGCGTGGCAAATCAGCGCGGGGCTTATATGGCGACGTCGTGGAGCACTTGGACTCGGGCGTCGGCGAGGTTTTGAAGGCACTCGATGAAACGGGATTGGCGGACCAGACGCTCATCGTGTTCACCTCGGACAATGGACCGGACACGCGCGGCCCCTACGACAAGCGCGGCCAGGCCTTCCCCCTGCGGGCGGCCAAGGCGACCACGCGTGAAGGCGGCGTGCGCGTTCCTTGCATCATGCGTTGGCCGGGCCGCCGGCCTCGTCTGCCGCGAGATCGCCTCCGCGATGGACGTCCTGCCCACCGTGGCCAGTATCGCCGGAGCGCAGCCTCCGCAGGACCGGATCATCGATGGAAAGGACATTCTCCCGCTGATGACCAAGCCCGGTGCGCCGAGTCCTCACGACGCGTTCTTCTACTACAACGGGGAGAAACTAGAGGCGGTCCGCAGCGCGAACTGGAAGCTCGTCTTCCCGCGCACGGCAATGGACGACACCCCGTATGAGCGGAAGCCGGGAGCCGCGAAGGAGGCACTTCTGCCCGAGGCGCTCTACGATCTCGCGGCGGACGTGGGCGAGACGAAAGACTTGATCAGACAACACCCTGAAGTCGCGCAACGTCTGCGTGCGTTAGCGGAGAGGATGCGCGAGGACATGGGTGACTCCGCCACCAACCAGAAGGGCAAGAACCGCCGCCCCGTGGGCCGCGTGCCTGCTTCGGGGCAGTGATGCTGCCTCTCGACAACCTAACCAAGAACGAACCGATGAGACCCATACGCCACTTACTCACAGCAGTCATCGCTGCCCTGACACTCGCAGGAGTTTCCGCGCCGGCCGAGCAGCGTCCCAACGTCATCTTCATCGTCGTTGACGACCTTGGCTATGGCGAACTCGGCTGTTACGGTGGGAAGGGGATTCCGACGCCGCACCTCGATGCGCTGGCGGCGGGCGGGGCACGATTCACGAGCGGGTATGTCACCGCGCCGTTTTGCGCGGCCTCGCGTGCGGCGCTGATGACGGGGCGTTTTCAGACGCGGTTCGGTTTTGAGTTCAATCCCATCGGTGCGAAGAACGCTGCGCCGGGCATTGGCTTGCCAGTCGCGGAGAAGACTGTGGCGGATCGACTGCGTGACTCGGGCTATGCGACGGGATTGGTGGGCAAGTGGCATCTCGGAGGCACGGCGGAGTTTCATCCGCAGCGGCGTGGCTTTGATGAGTTCTTCGGTTTTCTGCACGAAGGGCATTTTTATGTGCAGCCACCGTGGCAGGGCGTGACGACTTGGCTGCGCCGCAAGACCCTGCCGGATGGCGGTCAGGGCCGGTGGACCTCACCCGATGGCCGCATCGTGTGGAGCACGCATCTCGGCTCGAACGAACCCGAATACGACACCGACAATCCCTTGCTGCGGAGCAGTCAGCCCGTGGATGAACAGGCGAACCTCACGGATGCCTTCACGCGTGAAGCCTGCGACTTCATCGACCGGCATTCCGCACAGCCGTTCTTCCTTTATCTCGCTTACAACACCGTCCACAGCCCCATGCAGGCCACGGATGATTACCTGAAGAAGTTCGCGCACATCGAAGACATCCAGCGCCGCCTCTTCGCCGCCATGCTCGCGCATCTCGATGACAGTGTGGGCAAGGTGCTCGCTCAACTCCGTGGCAGCAGCATCGAAGAGAACACGCTCGTCGTGTTTCTCAGCGACAACGGCGGCCCCACCCAAGAACTCACCTCCAGCAATGCTCCGTTGCGCGGTGGCAAAGGCGAGCTCTGGGATGGCGGCATTCGCGTGCCCTTCATTGCGTCGTGGAAGAATCACATCAACGCAGGTCAGGTGATCGATGCACCCGTCGCATCAATCGACGCCACCGCGACAGCACTGAAAGTGTCTGGTGCTTTAGCTCCAGAGCATTCGACTAAAGCCGAAGCCACCTTGGACGGCATCAACCTCATGCCCTTGCTCACGAGCAAGACCACGCAACTGCCCGAACGTCCCTTGTTCTGGCGCGTTGGCAAAAAGAACGCCCTGCGTCATGGCGACTGGAAACTCATTCGCGATGGCAAGGAGTGGCAACTCTACGATCTCACGCATGACATCAACGAGACCCAAAATCTCGCCACCCAAGAACCCGCCCGCCTACAGCAAATGTCAGCGCTCTGGGACAAGTGGAACGCTGAACAAATCGAACCGCGGTGGAGATAAGGCGCCCTATTCAATGAAGCTCACCCTCAAACTCCTCACCGCGCTGCGGCTCGCGCCGTTGGCATCCTCGATTGCTGAATGCGACACAACTATCGCCGAGTGATGTCACGACGACATGCGTTTATCTTCATGCTATTACCCCCAACCCCAATGATCCGTCACTTCTTCCCTCTTCTCATCCTCGCCTCCATCGCGGGCGCTGCTGAACGCAAACTCGAAATCAACGATGGCGACCGGGTGTTGCTCATTGGCGATGTGCTCGTCGAGCGCGAGAACAACTATGGCTACATCGAATCAAAGATGCGGCGGGAGTTTGCGGGCAAGAGTTTTGCCGTGCGCAATCTGGGTTATAGCGGTGACAGTCCGCTGGGGGCTTCACGGGCGAGTTTTGATCCGGTGGAAAAGGGCGTCGATGCACTGAAGGAGCAACTCACCGTGGTGAAGCCGACGGTGGCGATCCTGGGCTATGGCATGGCGGCGAGTCTGGATGATCTGACCTATCGGAAGAATGATCCTGTGCTCAATCCCGACCCGGTGCGCTATGGCGTGGACCACAGTCCAGCAAAATTCCGCACGGAGCTGCTCGCGCTGATGGATCTGATCACGGCGGCGAGTCCCGAGGGCAAGGTGCGCTTCGTGTTCGTGGGGCCGATCAAGCATGAAGACCTGCGCGCATCACGGCCCGGCTTGCCGGATCCGGCGGAGCACAATGCGTTGCTCATGGAGTATGAAAAGGTGATGGAACAGCTCGCAGCGGAGAAGAAATCGCCCTTTGTGCGCGGTGAGTGGCAGAAGGCGGCGGGCATTGAGCTGGCGCAAGGCACAGACAACGGCATTCACCTGAACGCCCGGGGTCTTCAGGCGCTGAGTGAGAGCTTCGCGGCGCAGCTCGGCTGGCAAACGGATGGTGCCCAGTGGGACAAGGAAACGCCCGAACAGCGCACGCTGCGTGAGGCGATCCTGCGCAAGAACTCGCTCTTTTTCCACCGCAGTCGCCCGGCGAACTACACTTACATCTTCGGCTTCCGCAAACGTGAGCAAGGTCGCAATGCGGTGGAGATTCCGAAATTCGATCCGCTCGTGGACAAGGCTGAGGCCAACGTCATCGGCATCGCCGCAGGCAAGCCGAGCACGCTGCCACCGGAGCCGCCGAGCGCCACGAAGCTGCCAGTGCTTGCTTCTCTGCCCAAGCCAGACTTCACCCTCGACAATGGTCTCGCGATGACCCTCTTCGCCGAAAATCCACTGCTTGAAAAGCCGGTCGGCATGAACTGGGATACCTCCGGGCGCTTGTGGGTCGCCACGTCGAACACTTATCCGCAGGTGAACCCCGATGATCTCGGTGCGCAGATGGAAGGCAACAGCGCCAAGTTTGGCCCCTCGACCGGCAATGACCGCATCATCCTGCTCGAAGACACGAATCGCGATGGCGTGGCGGATGTCTCGCGCATCATCGCGGACAAGCTGCTCATCCCCTGCGGAGTCGCGCCAGACAATCACGGTGGCTGCTTTGTCGGAGCGAGCACGGAGCTGCTCCAGCTCAGCCAACCAGGTGCGGATGGTCTGCTCGGCGAGCGCCGCATCGTGCTCAGTGGTTTCGGCACAGAGGACACGCATCACATCATCCACGGCCTGCATTGGGGCATTGATGGCCGACTCTATTTTCAGCAAACGATCTACATCCACTCGCACATCGAGACGCCCTGGGGTCTCGTGCGAGCCAATAGCGGCGTCGCCTTTGCTTATGATCCGAACACCGAGCGGCTCGAAGTGCACTCCAAGGGCCTCGTGAACTGCTGGGGCCAGCAGGAAGACCTGAATGGACAAACCTTCCTCACTTCCGGGGCAGATGGCAATGGCATCAGCTGGAGTTTCCCCGGCGCGGTGCTGCCACCGAGCGAAGGTGCCCGCCGTTTCATCAGCAGCATCAGCCCAGGCTCGTATCCGAAGTTCTGCGGCCTCGAACTCATCAATAGCCCGCTTTTTGGCCCAGAATGGCAAGGCAGCGCCATCACCAATGACTTCCGCGCTCACCGCATCGTGCGCTTTAATTTCACCGACTTCACGGCGGACAAGGCCGCTGCTAAATCTGGCTACATCACGCAAACACAGGCCGATGTCGCGCGCACGAGCGATGCGGCCTTCCGCCCCATCGCGCTCGCCATGGGCCCCGATGGCGGCTTGTATGTCGCGGATTGGACCAATCCGATCATCAATCACGGTGAGGTCGATTTCCGTGATCCGCGCCGTGACAAGCAACATGGCCGCATCTGGCGCATCGCTCCACAGGGCAGTAAATCCATCGCTTGGGAATCAGTCGCGGGTCTGCCGGTGGAGGCACTGCTCACGAAGCTCCTTTCGCCGAATCGCTGGGAGTTCGAGCAGGCTCGCCGCGAACTCGCCAAGGCTCCGCTCGCCGACTTGCAAAAAGCGCTCGCCGTTTGGGTCAAAGATGAAGTCACCCGCCGTCACGCCGCGTGGTTGCTCAGTGGTCGCACGGACGATGTCGCGCATCTCCTCGCCATGCTGAAGTCCGGTCAAGATGACACCAGCGTGCAGGTCGCCCTGCGTGAGATCGGGAAAGCCTACGGCAACCGTGGCATCACTGACATCAGCGCCATCGCCCCCTGGGTGGCGGCCGGGAAGAATCCGCGCACACGCCTCGAGGCTTTCCGTGCGCTGGGTCGCATCAGCACCTTTGAAAGTGCCGATCTGGTCCTCAAACACATGCCCAACGATGCCAGCGACAGCTTCCTCGACTTCGCTGCCTGGACCACCGTGAACGAACTCGCTCGCCCTTGGCTTGCCGAACTCGCCGAACACCCGGAGAAGATCACGGGACGTGAAAAACAGCTCACCACACTCGCAGACATCGCCGATCCCGTCATCGCCGCGCCTTACATGCAGCGACTCTTTGCCGGACGCGACATCGACGCCGCTGGCAGCGGTCCGTGGATCGAACTCATTGGCAAATCCGGTGGTCAGGCCGAGGTGGACACGCTTTTCACTGCCTTCATTGATGAAGCCAAGCTCCAGCCAGCCGCACGTCTTCGCGCTGCGCGTGCCCTTGCCGAGGCAGCGAAACAACGCCGCCTCCGTCCTCAAGGCGACCTCAGCGTCATCGCCCCGCTGTTGAAATCGACCGCGCGTGACATGCAGTTCGCTGCCATCCGTCTCGCGGGTGAGTGGCAGCAGGGAAAAGTCATCGCCACGCTCGCTGAGTTTGCCGCCTCTGAAAAAGACGGTGCCTTGCGGGGTGAAGCCCTGGCTGCGCTGCGCCTCATCGGCGGCGGTGAAACGGTGAAGGCGCTCAAGAAGCTCGTCGCTGAAGATCAGCCAGCCGAGGTGCGGCGTGGGGCACTCATCCCACTCGCCATGCACGGACGTGGTGATGCGCTCGCCGCCTTGCCATCCATCTTGAAGCAAACGACGGATCAAAACGCCGCGCAGGCCCTGTGGCGTCAGCTTTTGCAACACGCACCCTTTGCCAATCAGTTCGCCAGCGCCGTGCCAAAAGACCTGCCAGCCTCCGCGTATGCAGATGCCCTGCAAATTGCCAAAGGCATGGGCCGTGGTGGGAATGCGCTCGTCGCAGCCCTGCAGCCCCGCGTCGGAGTGCAGTCCGCGCCGCGTGATTACCCCGCTGAAATCGCCGATCTCATGAAGTCCGTGCCGGAAGGCGGCAACAGCGCCGATGGCGAGCTCGTCTATCGTCGCATCGGCTGCGTCGCCTGCCACGCCATTGGCGGCGTCGGCGGAAACTACGGTCCCGATTTCTCCAGCATTGGAGCCAGCGCCCCGCTCGATTACCTCATCGAAAGCACGCTCAATCCTGCGGCGAAGGTCAAGGAAGGCTATCACGGCTTCGCCTTCACCATGAAGGACGGCACCGTCATGAGCGGCATCCCCGCACGCGAGACCGCGACCGATGTCATCATCAAGATCGGCCCCGGCGCTGAGCTGCCGCTTTCCAAAGCGAACCTCGTCAAAAAGGAAAACATCGGCAGCCTCATGCCTGCGGGTCTCATTGATGCGCTCGATGCTCGGGACAAGCGCAACCTCTTTGCCTTCCTCAGTCAGATCGGTCGCCCAGGTCCGTTTGACGCCAGCAAGCTCAACGTCGCCCGCATGTGGAAGTTCACCAGCCTAGCTCCTGGTGCACCCTCAGCGCAGGACTCTGCCGCCTATGTCATGACCCTCGTCAGCGGCGACCTGCGCGCCGAAGACCGTCCCGACAAGCCCTACGCCATCGCCAGCTTCACGGCCTCCAAACCCACCACGAAGCCGCTGATCTTCACCGGCATCGAAGCCGCCTGGCTCGATGGCAAACCGCTCGACATCAAAGACGGTCAATGCAGCACCACCATTCCCGCTGGTGACCACCAACTCACCGTGCGCCCCATCCAAAGCGCCCCACTCCTGAAAGCGCAGTGTGATGATGTGACCTTCGTGGCCGTTCAATAAACATCATGACGCGCTTTCTTCGGCGAATTTCAGCATAGTCACTGTCCTCATGGGGTTTTGAGTGGCAGCCGAGCGCTGGCTGTTCATTGCGGGCATTTGGAACCGCTAAACGCGTCTCGTTTGGTCCTGCCGCCGTGTCGGCGGGGCTAAACGGCTCTCATCTGTGATAGCCGGAGCGTCGGCAGGGCTAAACGCGTTCCGTTTGGGGCAGCCGAGCCCTCGGCAGTGCTTAACGGCTCTCATCTGTGATAGCCAAGGCGTCGGCTGGGGTAAACGCGTCCCGTTTGAGGCTGCCTTTTCGGCGATTTGACCTTGGGAGAGCTGCCGAGACTTTCAGACTGTCAGACTTCCCGTCTCCAAGTCTGAAAGTCTCCCAGTTGACGGCGAAATCATTGGGCTCATCGGCAACGGCATTGGTATCAATGCTGCTTAGGTGAATAACACAAATACACTGCCACCGAGCACACCGGCGAATGCGAGTGTGGCCGTGGCGGGCAACACCCTGCACTTCACCTTCGGCCTCCCACGTGGGAATGATGGCCGCCACGGTAGCAACGGCAGCATCGGTGCCTAAGGCCCGCCGGGCGAGAGCAGCCTAGCCCAGCTCAACAGCGCCAACGGCCTGAGCACGCTGGACACGGACTTTGCCGATCCTGACATGGAGGCCCTGCGGCAGAAGGTGAATGAGATGATTCTCAATGGGCGGAGGTAGTTTTTCAGCACTGAGGCCGTTAAGGATCGTCCGTCACGTCGATGGCCCCTTGTTCATGCTGAAACGCTCCCTTCTCTTCACTCTCTTTCTCGCTCCGCTGGCAGCGCTCCACGCCGCCGATGCACCGCAGGCACGTCTCGACGAGAAGCACCGCGTCTTTTTCAAAGACAACTGCCTGGGCTGCCACAACGCCGAAAAGCAGAAGGGCAGGGTGCGGCTGGATGACATCGCGTTCAGCGTGGATAGCGTCGAGAAAGCCGATCTGTGGCAAAAGGTGCTGAACACGATCAATTCGGGCGAGATGCCGCCGGAGGATGAAAAGCAGCCGGTTCCGGCGGCGAAGACGGATTTCCTCGATGATCTCTCGCGCATGCTGGTGACGGCGCGGTCAGTGCTGAGCGATAGCGGCGGCAAGATCACGATGCGGAGGCTGAACCGGCGCGAATACAAAAACACCATCCGCGATCTGCTCGGCGTGGATCTGCGTGTGAACGAACTGCCTGCTGATGGCGGCGCGGGGACCTTTGATACGGTGGGTTCGTCGCTTTTCATGTCGAGCGACCAGTTTGAGCAATACCTCGCGCTGGGGCGGCAGGCGCTGGATGAGCATTTTGCGCGGTTCGTGGCACCACCGCCTGCGCGTGAGCTCAAGGTTCACCTCGAGGCCGAGAACAACAAGGCACGCATCATCAAAGGGCTACGTGAGCGGACCGATGCGCGTGAGCGTTATCTAAAATGGACGGCGGCTGTCGAAGCGGCGGCTGCTAGGCCGGAAAACGCGGCTTTTGTCGCCAAAATCCGCAGCGAGAAGCCCAACGACGCCAATGCGCTGCACAGCCAGTGGGCGCGCCTCAAGTCGGCGCCATCGCCTGCCAACTTCGGTTTCACAGACGCTGTTCACGCCGAGCAAATGGGCCGACGAGATTGGAATCACTTCGTCCCGCATCACCGTGCGTATGTGGACCATCCGCTGACCAAGACCGGCACCTTTTTGACCATTGATGATGCCTATGTGAACAATCGGCAGATTTTTCAACTCCCCT
>JAJTDU010000284.1 GCA_021298725.1 Verrucomicrobiaceae bacterium
CGGGCATCGAGCTTTTCCTTGTCGGTGGAGGGCAGCATGTCCATCCAGCGGGAGGAGGATTTCATGCGGTTCAGGCGGGGGTAGAACTTGTCCATCTCCTTGATGGTCGCGTCGGAAACGCCACGCCAGATGGTGAAGCGACCGTCGGTGACAGGTTGGTCGAGCTGCACCATGTCCACCGGTATCGCGTTAATCATCGTCAGCATGATCATGCCCTGTTGCAGGCGGGAGGCGGCCTCTAGGTAGTTTTTGCCCTTGGCATCGAGTTGCAGCAGCAGGCCGTTGCCCTGGCCTTCATCGGCGGGAAACGGCTCAAACGCGGCGATGCTGCGCTGGCTGAACTCCGGCACCTTCTTGAAAATCATCTCCTGCCCGTCGATGGGCAGCCGCATGATCTCGCTGGGATGCTCGATCTCGTTGGTCTGCACATGGCAGGTGATGAGCACCTTGTTCTCACGAAGCAGCTCGCAACTGGCCAGCAGACCACAGACAATCGTCATCGAAAAAACGCGCAGAAGATTTTTCATTTGCTCATCAAACCAAAGCCACGCCCGCTTTGCAACCCTGGAGGCAGAAAGAGGCCCGAAACTTCCCGCCGGGCGCACCCATCCCCTGATTTGACAAGAACACGAATCACCGGACTGTCCGCCCACCACGCCGCCATGCCAGAATTTGTACGATCCCTCCTCACTCAGGCCGAGATGGCCGCAGGAGTGGCTGTTTTGGCAAAAAGCATCTGCGAAGCGAATGCAGGGGCGGAAAGCATCGCTCTGGTGGGCGTTTTCACGCGTGGTGTGCCTCTGGCGCAGCGCATCGCGGCGGAGATCACGAAACTCGGCAGCGTGAAGGTCCATTTTGGTACCATCGACATCACGCAGTATCGCGATGACCTGAGCACCTTCCAAATGGTGCCCAAGCTCGAAGGCTCCGACATACCCTTCGATCTTGATGGCATCAACGTGGTGCTTTGTGACGAGGTCATCTACACCGGACGCAGCGTGCGCGCCGCGCTGGATGAGCTTCTCAATTTTGGCCGCCCCAAACGTGTGCAATTGGCCGTGCTGGTGGACCGCTGCGGGCGTGAGTTCCCCGTGCAGCCAGATTTTTCCGCGCTCAAGGTCACTCTGGCTCCTGGCGAGCGCGTGGCAGTGCGTTTTGAAGAAGTGGACGGCCAGGACGCCTGCACCGTGCAAACCAAAGCCTCACCGAGATGACCCCACGCAAAGACCTCCTCGACATCGCCTCGCTCACGGATGAGGAAATCGCGTTCGTGCTCGACAACGCCGTTCCCTTCAAAGACCTCTTCAAACGCAGCGTGAAGAAAGTGCCCACGCTCAAGGGCCAGACGATGCTCACGCTGTTCTACGAGCCTTCGACGCGCACACGTTCCAGCTTTGAAGTCGCCGCCAGCCGTCTCAGCGCCGACGTGACGCACTTCGACATCGAATCAAGCAGCGTCGTTAAAGGCGAGTCCGTTTTGGACACGGTTGAGACTCTGGAGGCCATGCGCGTCGATTACATCGTCGTCCGGCACAAGCAGGCCGGCATTCCGAACCTCATCGCCAAAAACACCCGGGCCAGCGTCATCAATGCCGGCGACGGCTGGCACGCGCATCCCACCCAGGCGCTGCTGGATGCCTTCACGCTGCGCGAGATTCACCCAGACCTGCGCGGCTGCCGCGCTTTGATCGTTGGCGACATCCAGCACTCACGCGTCGCCCGTAGCACCAGTCTCATCTTCCGCCGCCTCGGCATGCAAGTGGCCTACCTGGCCCCCGGTTCCATGATGCCGCGTGAAGTTCCGCCGGAAATCCCGCAGTTCGGCAATTGGAGCGATGCTTTGGAATGGAAACCCGATGTCATCTACCTCCTCCGCGTGCAGAGCGAGCGACTCGACGAGCCTTTCTTCCCCACCGCCGCCGAGTATCACAAAAACTACGGCCTCACCAACGAGCGCGTCGAAATCCTGCGCGAGCGTGGCCTCCACCTCATGCATCCAGGCCCAGTCAATCGTGGCGTCGAAATCACCGACACCGGCATGAACTACGAGAAGTGCCTGATCAACCAGCAGGTCGAAAATGGCATCGCCGTTAGAATGAGCGTGCTCTACTGGCTCAGGCCGGGTGCGGTGGAATCCTAGCTTGCGGATGAGCGATGATCAATCCTTCGACCATCCTTGAAGAGCTCGCCATCGAACTTGCGTTCGAAAATCCACGCCATCGCGACATTCCCGACTAGCCGGAGACAGTCAAAACTTCCCATCCCGCGACTCAAAGTGCGTCGGCTTGCCGAGCGATTCGCCGCCACGTGAGATCCAGCTCGCGACCCATTCCATCAATTCCTCGTCGCGGATGAACGGGATGCCGAGCTCGACGAAACTGCGGTAAGGATTGCTCAGGAGGGCGTCGGGGGCTTCTTGGCCTTCGATCTGCACGGGTTTCTGGCTGGCCTTTCCAGACTTTCTGCGCGACATCCACCAGCACGCCGTAACGCAGATCGCAGGCGTAGTTCAAACGGATGAGCGAAACGGGGGTGCCGCGGGTCTGGCTGAAGTGTTGGAAGATGCGCTCGCGGCCCAGGCAGCTCATGGCGTATTCGCCAGCAGGATTGGGCGTGTCCTCCTCGTGGCTGCCGCCTCGTTCGACGGGCACGAGGCCATACACGTTGCCCGTGGAAAAGGCGGCGATGCGGCTACGGTGGTAGCGCTCGCACTCGAGGCCGGGCAGCCAGGCGTTCATGGCCCAGGTCATCGGTTCCTGGCCCGTGGAGCCGAATTTCATGCCTGCCATGAAGACCACATTGGCCACATGCGGCAGGTAGGCCACAGCGTTCGCTGCCAGCAGATCGACGGCGATGGTTTCGATGCCATGCTGCTGAAACTCCTCCGCCGAACCCGGAGTGCTGAAGCGCGAGACCGCGATAATGCGCCGCTTCGTGCCTGCCTCATCGCTGGCCCGTTTGGCCATGCGGGCGAGGGATGGCCCCATCTTGCCTGCGGCTCCGAGGATGATGATGTCTCCAGGCAATGCCTGCATGAGGTCCACCACGGCGGGCGTGGGACGGCTGAGGCGTTCTTCGAGTTCTTCCAGGGTCCCGGGCGGCATGCGCGATTTATGCAGAGAATCCGTGACTGGAAAACTCTTTGATTTGGCCAGCTTCTTGCCATCGTGTTTGCTTCCTCTCCTCATGACCTCAGACATCTCGTCTCTCGCCGCCTCTCTCGGCATCTCTCCCAATCACCTCAGCTTTTACGGTCGGGACAAGGCGAAAGTCAGCCTGGAGGCGCTCAAGACGAAGCCTCAGCGCGGAAAACTGATTCTCGTCTCCGCCATCACGCCGACTCCGGCAGGAGAGGGCAAAACGACCGTCTCCATCGGCCTGTCACAAGGTTTGAAAAAAATCGGCCAGAGCGTGGCTCTGGCACTGCGCCAGCCCTCCATGGGGCCGGTCTTCGGTCGCAAAGGCGGGGCCACCGGCGGTGGTCAGAGCACCGTGCAGCCCGCGCAGTCGATCAATCTGCACTTCACCGGCGACTTCCACGCCATCACCAGCGCGAACAATCTGCTCTCCGCCGTCATCGACAACCAGCTCTTCAATGGCGAGGCGCGTCTAAAGCCTGAAAACGTGCTTTGGAAGCGCGTGATGGACATGAACGACCGCGCTCTGCGCCAGATGCGCACCAGCGCTGGCAAACCGACCGAACGCGCGACCGGCTTCGACATCACCGCTGCCTCCGAGGTCATGGCGATCCTCTGTCTGAGCGAATCGCTCGCGGAGTGCAAAGCGTCGAAGGCGTGCCCGCCTTCCTGCATGGCGGCCCGTTTGCAAACATCGCTCACGGCTGCAACTCGGTTCTGGCCACGCGCATGGCCCTCACGCACGCTGATTTCGCCGTCACGGAGGCTGGATTCGCCTTCGATCTCGGCGGGGAGAAATTCATGCACATCAAGTGCCGCCAAAGCGGTCTGGCACCTGAGGCCATCGTCATCGTGGCGACGGTTCGTGCACTCAAAATGCATGGCGGAGCCGCTTTGGACCAGCTCACGCAGACGGACACCGCCGCGCTGAGCCGTGGCCTCGCCAATCTGGCCGCGCACCTCGACAGCGCCGCGAAATTCGAGCGCCCAGTCATCGTGGCGATCAACCGCTTCACCAACGACCATGAGGACGAACTCGCGCTGGTGCATGAGTTCTGCGCCGCCCGCGGCGTCCCCAGCGCCACGGCCAATGTCTTCGGCGAAGGCGGCGCAGGAGCCGTGAAACTCGCTGAAACTGTACTTGCCGCGCTGCCCAAAGAATCCAAGCCGCTGCAGTTCCTTTACCAGCCCGATGACAGCGTCGAAGCCAAGCTCAACGCCATCGCTACGAAGATCTACGGCGCGGATGGCGTGCAACTCACCGACGAGGCGAAGGCCAAGCTCGTTCTCTTTGCCCGCAGCGGCTTTGACAAGCTGCCGCTGTGCATGGCGAAGACGCAGGACTCGCTCTCCGATGACGCGAAGAAGCGCGGCCGCCCAAGTGGCTTCACCATCACCGTGCGCGACTTTGAAATCGCGAATGGAGCCGGATTCCTCGTGGCCCTGACCGGCACCATGATGCGTATGCCCGCCCTGCCCAAGGTGCCCTCCGCCGAGCGCATCCAGGTGAGCGAGGCCGGCGAGATCAGCGGCATTTAAAATGATCCCGGAGGGATCAGAGAAAGTAGCCGGTGGTCGAAGCCGCGTAGCGGCTGAACACCACCAGACAAAACGCAAGTAGACCGTTTCTCTCAATGGCGCATCCCGGTGGGATGCAAGAAGCGTTCGATGACACCTCGCCACCATCGTTGATGCCTGAGATGTCACAAGACCACCTCCCGTCTTGCCCACTTCATGCGTAGGCTCTAGTTTCTCAAGCGCATGATCCTGATCCGCACGCTCATCCTCGGCTTCCCGCTGCTAATCGCGGCGCTGGCGTGTTGGGCGGCGGTGGTGTCAAAACGCAGCCATGAGCGGCCCAAGGACGGGCTGGTCGTCATGCTGGAGCAAAACGTGCCCGCGCTGAACCCCTTTCTACCCACCACCGAGGCCGAGCGCCAGATCACCGACCTCGTGCATGAGCCACTGCTGCGGATTGATGAGCACGGTGCTTTGCAACCCGCGCTGGCGGATCTGTGGCGCTGGTCACAGGAGGTCACCTGCTGGTTTGGCGACGCGGCCACGGCCCAACAAGCGCTGGAGCGGCTTCAGGCTCAAATCGGCGAACGCAACCGCTGGAGCGAGTGGCATCTCGACTCGGCCCAGACCGTGGAAAACGAGCTGCGACTGCGTTTCACGGAAATCGCCGGCACGGGTGCCCAGCAGGCTCTGGAAGTCATCGCGGACCTGCGCCCGCAGCCTGCCGCCATCTGGCGAATTGAGCATGAAACACCCCTGCGCGAGGCCTGGGATCAATTCATGGCCGCGTCCCCTCAGGCCAAACCCATTCGCCGCGTGTGGTTCGATGGCACAAACGCCTGCGAGATCGTCGTAGCTGGCTCAGCACAGCGATTGATCGATGAGCTGCGCACATCGCTCGACGCTGGCACGGCCAAGCGGACGTCACTCACGCTTCGCGGAGAGGTGGGGGCACTGGTGGAGCCGGTGCTGGACCTCGAGATCCGTCCTGGCCGCTTTTGGCATGACGGTAAGCCGGTCACGGCGGAAGATGCACGCGTCACGTTTGAGTTTTTGCGTCGAAACGACTGGCCGGTGCCAAATCGCGAGGCACTGCGGCACATCCAGTCTCTCGAAGCACACAACGACGGCACGCGGCTGCATGTGACTTTCCGCAAGCGCTACGGCCCTGCATTGGGCGCGTTCGCCGATATGCCTATCCTGCCCACAGCTTGGTTGAGTGCCCATCCACAGGCCCGTGAGATGGATTTTCTCAAACAACCACCGCCAGGAGCTGGAAGTCACCGCATCGCCTCGCGTGAAATGCGCTCGCTCATCCTGACGCCGGTGCAGCAAGAGAAAGAAGCACCGCGTTTCTTGTTCAGCTTCGCGGTTTCGCCGTTGATGACTCAAATCGGCATGCGCACACGCACGGTGGACCTCGTCTGGCCTGCGCCGGCGGCAGATCACACGCAACTGACCCAACGACGCTTGAAGCGTCGTTGGGTCAGTTGCGTGTGATCTGCCGCCGGCGCAGGCCACGGACATCGGCGATCTCATCCGTGCGGTGCCGGGCCGCCTCGGTCATGCGGACGCCAGCTTCTTCGCGCCTGGCCTGTGGTTTAGCACACGTGCCCCACGCGTGCCCTTTGATCTCGATCAAGCCCGCCAGACCCTCGCCGATGAAGGCTGGCCGCGTGATGTGGAAGGCCTAGCTCGCGGGGCGGAACGCGCGTTTCGTTTCACCCTGCTGGTCCCGGATGGAGACACGCTCCACCGGCGCACTGCGGAACGCCTGGTGGAGCAGTGGCGCAGACTCGGCGCGTTCGTAACGCTCGAATTCGCGCCGGACGCGCCTGCTTTAGCGCAGCGGCTGCGTGAGCATCGTTTTGACGCTGTGCTGCTAGACCAGCGTTTCGAGGTCTCCTGGGATCAGTTGCCCTGGTGGCATTCCTCGCAGGCAGACTCAGGTGGCACCAATTTCTGCGGCATCGCTGATCCACAGATTGATCTTCAACTAGAGGCGCTGGCCGCTGAGTTTGATCCTGCTAGGGTGCCGGAACGCTTGCGGTCACTGGAGTCCCAACTGCTGCCACTGCATCCGCTCCTCACCCTTTTCACCAGCCACGAAGAAGCTGCGACCTTGCCTGGAGCGGCAGGTGAAACGGCGACGGAGGCCTTGTCAGGCACATGGACGCTGCGCCAACTCGCTGTGCCGACGAAGCACCTGCCCACCCCACCTCTCATCGATCTCAAACTACGCCTCCCGGAATGACGAACGCGCCCAACCTCTCCCAACCGCCCCGCTGGCTGCCGCTGCATGTGCTGTGCGGTGGCTTGCTCGCCGCTGTGGGCATGCTGGCGCTCTCCAAACAGCCGGTGGAGACCTGGCTCGTGCTGCCTTCGGCCGCGACTGAAATGGGGATGCGCTGCGGCTTCAGTCTTGGGGTGCTGATCCTCGCGCTGCTGCTGGCCTTAAGCCTGGGGCTGGCCGTCGGGCTGCTCACACGCCGTTTAGGACGAGGTGCGGAGGCTTTTGTCGCTCTTCTCGGTCGTGCGCTTGCTTGTCTGCCGGTTGTGGCGCTGGCGTGGGGCTTCGTCAGTCTATGGATCGGCCATTATGGCGGCCCTGTCGAAACGCTGATGCCTACCGAGCTGCCGGTGGCGCAAAACGTCTGGCAGATCACGTTGGCGCGGTGGCTGTGGGAGTTTCTGGCTCCGGCGCTGCTGCTTGCGGTGCCTTTGACTGGCGAGTTCATCCAATGCGTCATCTCCGATGCCAAGGCGACCGTCGATCTCGACTTCGCATTGCGGGCGCGGGGTGTGCCGGCCAGTGAGCGGCTCTGGTGGCATCATCTGACTCAGTTGCTGCCTTTGCTTCGCACGCGGATGCAGGCGCTTTGCCTCGTGGCACCGGTTTATCTCATCGTCATCGAGGATGTGCTGCGTTTCATGGGCTGGGGCGGCTGGATGGCGCAGTCCATCCGAGCGGTGGATGTGAAGGGGATCGCGTTTGGCTTTGCCACGGGCGGTATGGTGATGGCGCTGCTTTGCGGCGGCCCGCATCTGCTGCGTGCGCGGCTGCGGCCCTCCGCGAATCGTCTGACCGCCTTTGCCTGGCAGCCGTGGCAGCTCTGGGGCTTGGGATTGATGACGATTACGCCGCTTTCCTCCTCTCCCTGGCTTGTGCTGTGGTTCGCGGTGCTTTTTTCAGGAAGCTCTGCCTGGCATGAGGCATGGGCGGGCGTCAAAAAGCAGCTCCCGCTTGATCCAGCACGTTCATTCGGCGTTTCAGAGACTTCGATCTGGCTCCGGCATGTCGCCTTGTTGCAATGCCGCATGCTCGTGGCCTGGATCAGCGCCGTCTCTGCGCAGATCCTGCTCTGGATCGCCGTTGCCTGTGCTTTGCAGCCTGCATTGTGGCAGGAGTTGGGCGCACCTCTGGCCCGATGGTTCCGCCCGCTTGCTATCGGTGCATCGCAGGACGCGGCACGCACCTTGGCCGATCCTTCAGCCCTGCTCGAAGCCGGTGGTGTGATCGCGCTTGGCGCCTTGTGTTTGATCCAACTCAGCCGCATCATTCAGCCACGACCCACATGAGCCTCATGCC
>JAJTDU010000104.1 GCA_021298725.1 Verrucomicrobiaceae bacterium
CTGTGACACTGTCTGTGACCGCGGCTTGCACCGCAGCCCCCACGCTTTCACGTGGCATGCTGCCCTGTGGTGTCCGGACTTTCCTCTAGCATCCTGCCTTGCAGCAAAACACCAGCGATCACTCCGACCGACCCACCGCCAGAGTAGAGGGACGAAACGCAATGTCCAACCTCAATTCCCGGCAGCCGCTTGGAACAGTTTCAAAAGCGTGTGCCCTTCGGTGTATGGGATGTCACTGATCTTCCGAGCGTTGCCCTGCGGCGCGAGCATGAAGGTGAAGCGGATCTTCTGATCGAAATTCATGAAGCTGCTGTCATTGGCCACGCTTCTTCTTTTTTGGCTCCTCCGGCAAGGGCTGGCCCTTTTGCGCGGCTTCCCATTCGGCGTAGCCTTTGTTCTTGCGGTTGCCGAGGTATTTGTAGGTGTCGAAGATCGCGGCGTTGCCGAGCACACGCGGGTCTTGCTCGTCCTTGAGCATGGACTCCATCTTCTCCCGCAGTTCCTTCTTGGTGGTGGCGAACTTGGGATCGTTGGCGAGGTTTTTCAAACATTCGGGGTCGTTGGCGATGTCGAACAACTCCTCCTCAGCCCGGTAGGCGAATGCGAGTTCGTAGAACGGTCCCTTGTTCTCGACGATCCACGTTTTGGTGGGGCTATCATCGCAGTTGCCGAAGCCGGTCTCGGGATTGCAGGCAGGCCAGCGCTCGGGGTGGTAGTTGTGGCTGTAGAAAAACTCCGGCGTGCGGATGGCGCGCACGGGATAGCCCCAGTCGTTCGGACGGCCAATGTCGTGCCGCTCTTTGCCAGCGAGCATGATTTTGCGATCTTCAATGAAGCCGCTTTTTTCACTGCGCAGGATGTTCGCGAGGCTTTTACCGGTCATCTGCTCGTGAACGGGCAATCCGGCCAGTTCGAGATAAGTCGGCGCAAGATCGCGGACGTTGATGAAATCCTCTACGACACGGCCCGGCTTGATCCCCTTCCCCCAACGCATCGCCAGTGGCAGATGATAACCGTCTTCATAAATCTGGCCTTTCACGCGTGGAAACGGCATGCCGTGGTCGGAGGTGACGATGATCAGCGTGTCTTCAAGCAGTCCCTGCTTCTCCAGCCTGTCCATCGCTCGGCCGATGTAGGCGTCGGCATATTCGACCTCGATGGCATAGTCGGCGAGGTCGCCGCGCACAGTCTCGTTATCGGGGAAATAACCCGGCACCTTCACGTCACTCAATTGCTTGCCGAGGCGAACGCCGGAGTGGAGTTCGTAGCTGCGGTGCGGCTCTTGGAAGCCCATCCAGAAGCAGAAAGGCTTCTTCGCATCGCGCTGGTCGAGGAATTTAGCGAAGTTGGCCGTGTAATCGTTCTTGCCGATGCCAGTGGCGGGCGGCTTGGCTTTCACCTCATCAAAGCTCGGTCCGGCAGGATTGCGCGTGCGGCCATTGAGCTTGAAATCGCCCGGGCCCCAGCCTTTGCCGGTCAAACCGATGTCGTAGCCGCTTTTTTCGATCAAATCAGGATACACCGCGAATTTCGGCGGGAAGATACCGCCGTGGCTGACGGCCTCCTCAAGCTGCCAGGAGTTGCGGCCAGTCAGAATGGTGGCTCGACATGGGCTGCACTTCGGATTGGAGGTGAAGGCATTCTTGAACAACACGCCCTCCCTCGCCACGCGGTCGAAGTTGGGCGTCTTGACCCAGTCACAGCCATAAGCTCCCGCATGCTGCCAGCCCCAGTCGTCAAAGATGATGAACAGGATATTCGGACGTGGTGCGTCTGCAGCCTGAGTGGCCGGAAAGAACGTGAAAATGGCGAGCGCGAGAAGAAGAAACTTCATGCGCGGTGAAACGCGCACGCAGCCCCCAACTTGCAGCCGCCAAAAGATCGCCCAAGGAATCCAGCAGACTTCCAAGCCGGTCTATTTTTTGATGCGGTACAGGTTGCCTTCGGTGCGGATCAACAAATCGGAGCCGATGACGGCGTACGAGGCGAGGGAGCGCTCATCGAGATTGTTTTGAGCAAGGATTTGGAAGGTCTTGCCGGGTTTCACGACGACGCCGAGACCTTTTTCGTCTTGAAGGTAGAGTTTGCCGTCGGCAACGAGCAGTGAGGCGGAGATGGGACCCGTGCAACGCTCAGAGTAGTGGATCTGACCGGTTTTGGCGTCGGCGCAGGTCAGGATGCCATTGTCGGCCACGAAATACAGTTCATCGCCGATCACCGCCATGCTGGGATTGTGCGGCACGGCTTTGTCGATGGTCCAGGCGACATGCGTGCCTGTGACATCGCCTTTGCCGTCCACCTTGATGGCCAGGAGCACCGGCTTGTCGTAGCTGCTGGAGACATAGACCATGCCATGCGCATACACTGGGCGCGGGACAACGCTGTAGCCCTGATCATAATAGCAGCGCCAGATTTCAGTGCCGTCCTTCGGATTGAGCGCGTTCACCACGCCGCTGCCGGGGCTGATGAGTTGCTTCTGGCCGTTCACGTCGATGAGGAGCGGCGTGCAGAAGGAAAACTTCTTTTTCGCGTCCGACTGCCGCGCGAAGGCCCAACGCTGCTTGCCGGTGGTTTTGTCGAGCGCGATGACCTTGGGGTCCGTTTCGGCATCGGCGGAGAAGATGAGCAGGTCTTCAAACAGCACCGGGCTGCTGCCAGCGCCATGCACTGGCGAATACGCGAACTCCTGCGTGCTCCAGATCGACTTGCCCGTCGCCGCATCGAGGCAGGCGGTGCCGAGGTGGCCGAAGTGGACGTAGAGCCTGCCATTTTCAAAGACCGGCGTCGGGCTGGCATGACTGTTTTTGCGGTGCATGCGCGGCGAGGTGGCGGTGAAGACCTCCACATCCCAAACCGGCTTCCCCGTGGCCGCGTCGAGCGCCAGCGCATGCAGCGAGCGGTCCGCTTTGGGATCTTCCACACCGCCGACAGGCAGCGCGGAGGTCAAATAGATGCGCTCCCCGATCACCACTGGCGAAGACCAGCCCACACCGGCCACGGCTGCTTTCCACGCAAGGCCCGCCGTCGCACTCCAAGTCAGCGGCAGATTCGTGGCCTCCGAGTAGCCTTGGGCATTGGAGCCACGAAATTCAGGCCAGTCAGCGGCAGCGACGTTGTTAGAAAGAGCCAGGGCGAGACCAGCGGCGGAGAGAAGGGCGTTTTTGGAAATCATGCGGCGCTTCATACGACAGATGGAGCGCCGGACGATCAAAAATCACGCGCCTTCCGGCAGCGCCACATACGGATCCTCGTTGAGGACGACTTTCTTCGAGCCGCTGAGGAGCTTGATCCACTCGCGCAGGCAGCCGAGGAAGATGACGGCGACGGCGAGGAGGAAGAAGGCGGTGACGACGGTATCGACGGTGAAGTTGAACTGCTGCGCGGCCCAGGTCTTCATTTCTGCCGGGGTGCCTCCGGCAGCCATTTTGTCGCCGTAGAATTTCGCACCGGAGATGAAGCCCATGCGCGGATCTTTGTCGAAGAGCTTGATGTAGCCCGCGGTGAAGGTGGCGCTCATGAGGAAGAGCAGCGGGATCACGGTGACGAGCAGGTAGCGAGCCTTGCCCATCTTGATGAGAATCGTGGTGCCGAGGCAGAAGGCGATCACGGCGAGGAGCTGGTTGGCGATGCCAAACAGCGGCCACAGCGTGTTGATGCCACCGAGGGGATCGACCACGCCTTGATAGAGGAAGTAACCCCACGCAGCGACAAGCAGGGCGCTGGCGAAAATGTTCGCCGGAAGGCTGCGGGTGTTGCCCAGCGGCTTCCAGATGCCGCCGAGGAAGTCTTGGAGAATGAAACGCCCCACTCGCGTGCCCGCGTCGATGGTGGTCAAAATGAACAGCGCCTCGAACATGATGGCGAAGTGATACCAGAACGACATCCACGCCGGACCAAAAGCACGCGCGAACATCTGCGCCATGCCGACAGCAAAGGTCGGCGCACCGCCGACGCGGCCGAACATGGTTTTCTCGCCGATGTCGGCGGCCAGTTTGTCCATGCCAGCGACGGTGACGGGGAATCCGGCGGTGGTGATGACGCCGACGACTTCCTGCGGGGCCAGGGTCTTGTTGATGCCGGCATTGATGGCGAAGTATTCGCCGGGTTGCAGCGCACAAGCCGCAACAAGAGCCATCAGGGCGACGAGCATCTCTGTGACCATCGCGCCGTAGGCCACGCTGCGGATGGAATCTTCGCGATCGAGCAGTTTAGGCGTCGTTCCCGATGAAATGAGCGCGTGGAAGCCCGAAATAGCTCCGCAGGCGATGGTGATGAAGACAAACGGGAACACCGAGCCGAGGAAGACCAGGCCAGTGCCATCGACGAACTTCGTGAGCTTCGGCATCTGCAAATCAGGAGCCACCCAGATGACCACCACGGCCAGCACGGCCACGGTGCCGATCTTCATGAAGGTGCTGAGGTAGTCACGCGGCGCGAGCAGCATCCACACCGGCAATACGGAGGCCGCGAAGCCGTAAATCATGATCGACCAGGCGATGGTCTCGCCTTTGTAGTCGAAGAGGTGCTCGATGCCCCACTCCTTGAGGTTGCTGCCGGCCCACACGCTGACGATGAGGCCGACGATGCCGAAGATGGTGATGTCGCGGACGCTGACTTTGAAGATCGTGTGACCGAAACCCATGATGAAGGCTAGCGGGATCGTCATCGCGATGGTGAACAGGCCCCAGGGGCTTTCGGCGAGTGCTTTGACCACCACGAGGCCTAGCACCGCGAGCAGGATCGTCATGATGGCGAGCACGGAAACCATCGCCACGAAGCCGACGAGAGGATTGACCTCCTCCTTGAGCATTTGGCCCACCGATTTGCCGCCACGACGAATGGACGCGAACATCACGATGGCGTCATGCACGCCGCCGCCAAGCGTGGCGCCGATCAAGATCCACAGCATGCCTGGCAGATAACCAAACTGCGCCGCAAGCACCGGTCCCACCAGCGGTCCAGGTCCGGCGATGGCAGCGAAGTGATGGCCAAAGACGACCCATTGGTTCGTCGGCACGAAATCCTTGCCGTCCTGCTTCGTGTGTGCTGGCGTGGCGCGGTGGCCATCCAGCACGAGCACCTTGGTGATGAGCCACTTGCTGTAAAAGCGGTACGCGACCGCAAACGAGCACAAACCGGCCACGACGAGCCAGAGGGCGTTGATCGTTTCGCCTTGGTGAAAAGCGGAGAATGCGACGGAACCGGCTCCAAGCGCGGAGATGGCGATCCAAATGAGAATTTGCAGGGCTTTGGGCATGGTCGTGGCTGTTCGCGGTTTTCAGTTACTTCGCGGCCTTTTTGGCAGGCTTCGGCGGTGGCGGCTCGACGTAAGGTGGATTGGTCATCGCTCCGGGAGCGGTTTCTTTGAGATTCGGAGTGAGTTCGGCTTGAACGTCTCCCAGGGCCCATTTCACGCCACCGACCAAGATGTTTTGGAAGGTGGGGTTGGTCCAGACGTCCTCACGATGGCCCATGGCGGTGTACCAAACGCGGCCGTTGCCCTCTTTGCGTGCCCAGGTGCTCGGGAAAGCTGGGCGCTCGTATTCTTTGCCAGTCATGGCCGGAGAATCGATCACGCTGAGCACATGGATGTCGGGCGTGAAGTCCTTGAGCGAGTACCACTCCTCCTGGAAGCCATATTCGGTGCCGACATTCTCAAAGCCGGGGAATTTGGGATTGGTGACGGTGTTTTTAGCGACCTGCTGCGCCCCGTGCTTGATGAACTCGCCACCGAGGAAGCGCACATACGCGTCTGCCTTTTCACCGTGGTTCAAATAGCGGTCGGGGCCTTTTTTCGACTCGTTGTTGGTGTGGAAGGTGTCGCTGGCGGAATGGGTGCCGATGAAACCTTTGGCCGCTTTGACATAATCAAACAGCGCTTGCTTGCCCTCGGCAGACATCGGCGGCTGCTTGTCGGTGCCTTCACTGCAAAGATCCCCGGTGGTGTAGAAAAAGACGGCATCGAACTGGTTCAGGTAATCTTTGCTGAATTTGGAGCCGTCTTTGGAAAACTCGAAGTCCCAGCCGTTCTTTGCGCCGAGTTCGAGCAGCACTTTTTCCGCATGGCTGGGCTGGCCGTTCTTCCAGGAGATGACGCTGTGTTCGAAGCCGCTCGATTTCGTGAAGAAGAGGATCTTGCGCTTGGCAGGAACGGCGGCAAACGCCACAGCGCAGACGGCGGCGGCAAGTAGCAATGGGGCGACGAGTTTTTTCAGCATGAAGGGCGATTCTGGCGGGTTTTTGAAAACAAGGCAAGGCAGTGTTGCACGCCTTGTCATTTCACGAGGCATGCGTAACGATGGCGGCCCATGACGCGCGATATTCTCAATCTCCTGCTGCTGCCGCTCTGCGCCCTGCTCTGCCAGTGCGGCAGTGCCAGTGCGGGCAAGAGCTGGGTGTACAAATTTGCTCCGGGGAAGACCGCGATCGTCATCCGCGGACGAGCGGTACCGCCGGCCAATGCCCCGGCGGATGTGCTGCGGGCCATTTCGGCGGGGAATCGCATCTGCACGAAACCCTATCGGCGCGGCGGTGGGCACGCGCATTTTGAGGACAGCGCCTACGACTGCTCCGGCACGGTGTCTTATGTGTTGCATGCGGCAGGACAACTCGACGAACCGTCGGTTTCGGGAGCGTTCCGCAGCTATGGGCGCAGCGGCAAGGGCAAGTGGATCACGGTCTATGCCCGCAGGGGTCATGTGTTCATGGAAGTGGCCGGATTGCGGCTGGACACAGGCTACAGTGACGCCGACAGCGACGGGCCGCGCTGGAGCAGTCACTCGCGTCCCACGAAGGGGTACACGATGCGTCATCCAACAGGCCTGTGATCTTTTGACGCCATGATTCCCGCCGAAGCCATTGTTTATCGCCCAAACGTCGCTGCCATCCTCCAGCGCTCGAACGGGGACATCTTCGTCGCCGAGCGCATCAACATCCCCGGTGCGTGGCAGTTTCCGCAGGGCGGCATTGACGAAGGCGAGGATGCAGAGCAGGCCATGCTTCGCGAGATCGAAGAAGAAATCGGCGTGAAGCGCGAGCTGCTGGAGATCACGCAACGCCGCGACGGCTACCGTTACGCGTTTGCCAAAGGGCGGCTGAAATACGGCATCTACGGCGGGCAGGAGCAGACCTATTTTTTATGCCGTTTTTTGGGCCAGGACGCCGATTTCAATCTCGCAGCAACCCACCAGGAGTTTGCCAGCTTTCGCTGGATCAAGCCCTCCGAGTTTCAGATGGACTGGGTGCCCAAGTTCAAGCGCGCGGTGTATCGGCAGGTAATGCTCGACTTCTTCGGCGTCGAGTGCCTGTAGAACGAGTTGGAAAACTCGTTTGATGGCTCAGTTCAGCCCACTTCGACGCAGTCCAGTCAGACGAAGTCTGTACCAGCGCATTCTTGAGCGGATCTTGGGTACGTGATCAATCAGTCGCGAGACTTCAAAACCAGCAGACCCATCCTCACGCCGCAGCGCCGGGCAGGCGACGACCAAGCCCTGCAGCGTGATCCATAGGCTGTCCAAACCGGTCGCTGCTTGCGAATACGTCGGTTAGGTGGTGGGGGACGGTGAGAGGAGAGAAGTGCAGGGCTGTAGCGGCGCTACTTCTGACTTCTAACCTCTCACTTCTTACTACTCACCTCTTTACCCAATCACTCCTCAGCATCCGCAGAAGGCGCGGCTTTTGATGAGCCTTTCTCGGCGGCAGCCCCCTTCTCGGCTTGCTTGGCTTTCACGGCGGCTTCGATCTCGGCATAGACCGTGGCGTCGTTGCGGAGGACTTCCTTGGCGGCGTCACGCCCCTGGGCGATTTGTAGCTGATCCATGAGCCGCGTTTTTGCAGAATCTCGAAGTCCATCGCCAGATCGAGCAACGAGCCGACATTGGAGATGCCTTCATTGTACATGATGTCGAACTCGGCCTCGGTGTAAGGTGGGGCGAGCTTATTTTTCACCACTTTCACCTTGGTGCGATTGCCGGTGACCGTGCCGTCGGTGGTTTTGATGGCTCCAATGCGGCGGATGTCCACGCGCACGCTGGCGTAGAACTTGAGTGCCTTGCCGCCAGGAGTGGTTTCGGGGTTGCCGAACATGACGCCGATCTTTTCACGAATCTGGTTGGTGAAGATGCAGCAGGTGCGGGCCTTGGCGATGATGGCGGTGAGTTTGCGCAAGGCGGCGCTCATCAGACGTGCCTGAGCACCGACGGTGGAGTCGCCGATCTCTCCTTCCAATTCCTGACGTGTCACGAGAGCGGCCACGGAGTCGATGACGATGACATCGAGCGCGTTGGAGCGGACGAGCGTTTCGCAGATGCGCAGGGCTTCTTCACCGGAACTGGGCTGGGAGACGAGCAACTCGTCCATTTTAACACCAAGTCGGCGGGCATAGGCAGGATCAAGGGCATGCTCCACGTCGATGAAAGCGGCCAGACCGCCGGCCTTTTGCGCCTGGGCAATGACGGTGAGGGTGAGCGTCGTTTTACCGGAAGATTCCGGGCCGTAAATTTCCACCACACGACCACGCGGGAAGCCGCCAGTGCCGAGCGCCTGATCAATCAAAAGATTGCCGGTGGGGATGACGCTGATGTCGGATTTGATGCCTTCCCCACCCATACGGAGGATGGCCCCCTCACCGTAGTCTTTTTGGATCTGTTGGATGGCGAGATCGAGATTGCGGCCGCGTGCCTCGGCGAGTTTGTCGGTCTTCGGGGTCGCTTCGGCGGATTCTTTGGAGGAGGAGCGGGCCATGGTGTCGGAGGTGTGTGGTTTGGATTTTAAAAGCTGTTCGGTCGAACAGAAAGCGCATTCAAAGCATGCCGTAAAGCCTTTTCACCCGCCAACGCGGTTTTATTTCAGCAGACCGGTCATACCAGACCCCATCAAAGCGCTTCGAGCTGCTTCAGCATCCCGCCGTAATAACCACCCATCATGCTGAGGATGCGATAGGACACATAGAGCACCACGATGCCGTAGCCGACCTTCGGCAGCCACTGCGCTGCTCTTTGCACCGCGTCATTCGCCTCGATGGTCTCGGCGGCAGCCCAGCGGTTCATCTCATGGTCCAAAGTGCCCGCCTCTTCCGCCGTGGCAGTGCCATGCACAAACACGAGTGGAAACCCATGCACGTCCGCCATCGCCCCGGCGATGGTCTCACCAGCGGCGATGCGCTGCGCCGCATCCTGTGAGGCACGGCGCAACAGACCGCTGTGGGAGGCCGCCCCAGCCATCTGCATGCACTCGGTCATCCGCATCGAAGCCACCAGGCAGGCATGAAACACCTGGGCAAACCGCGCCAGCGCCCAATGCCGCCGCACACCGCCAATGAGCGGAATACGCCCCAACCATTCATCAATCACCGCTGACTCCGTCCCTCGCCGTGAGAGCCAGCGCCAAAGTAAAAACGACGAGAGCAAGATGAGCCACAGCACCGCCAGCGGCATGAGCACACCCCACAACGAGAGATTTTGACCCTCCATCGACGCCATCACCAGCGCTGGCAGTTCCGGTAGCACGATTCCCAGGTGGGCGAGCACCAGTGGATACATGACCGCGCCCAGCGCCTGACGCACTGCCACGTCCCAGGCCTCAAAATAACGTGCCAGATGGCTGAAGGCATCGCTGAGGCGACCGCTGCGCTCCCCGGCCTCGATCAAAGCCAGCTCCAGCGTGCCGGTGAATACCGCGCAGTGGGTCCGCAGCGACTCGGTGATCCCCTTCCCCTCCGCCAGACCGCGTTGCAGCCCCAGTAACCAAGTCTGACGCGCGTGCGGAATCGAGCGGTCGAGATGAAAGCTCGCACCTACCAGCTTCGCCAGTTCGCGGTAGAGCAGCGCTTTTTGGGAAAGTTTCATCATCTCTGGCAAAGTAACCCTGACGCGACATCTACGGCGAGTACAAAATCATCCCCGTCTGTTTGCGCCGCATGACGGAACTCTTGCTTAGCGCTTCCTCCTCGACGTTTATCCACCGATGCCTCCACTCACTGAAAAAGAAGACCGCATCCCCGACCAGCGCTGGATGCTCCAAGCGCTCGAACAAGCGCAACGTGGTGTCGGCCTAACGAGTCCGAATCCTCCTGTGGGTGCTGTCATCGTGGCGCAGGGAAAGGTCATCGGGCAGGGCTATCATCGCAAAGCTGGCGAGGCGCACGCCGAGGTGGAAGCGATACGTGATGCCCGGCAGTCCCATCCAGAGCTGCTGCCTGGAGCGACGATTTATGTCACGCTCGAACCCTGCTGCACGCACGGACGCACACCGCCCTGCACAGAAGCTATCAAGGCCGCAGGCATCCAACGTGTCGTCTATGGCGCGAACGACCCCAATCCACAGCACGCCGGGCAGTGCCACGAGATTTTTCTGCTCGCCGGCATCGAAGTGACCGCAGGCGTGCTGGAAGCGGAATGCGAGCAACTCATCCGCCCTTTCTCCAAATGGATCACCACCGGCATGCCCTATGTCATCGCCAAGGCCGGACAAAGCCTTGATGGCCGCATCACGCGGCCTGCGGGTGAAAGCCAGTGGATCACCAATGACGCCGCCCGCGCTCATGGACGCCGACTGCGCATGCGCGTGGACGCCATCATCGTCGGCGCGGAAACCATCCGGCAAGACAACCCGCAGCTCACTTTGCGGGATGGCAGCGCAGGCAGTGGCAAATTGCAGCCTTGGCGCGTCGTCCTCACGCGCAGCGGCGAGATTCCACCGCACGCCCACATCCTCACGGACGAGTACAAGGACCGTACGCTGATCATGCACGGCCAGGATCTGCCAGAAGTGCTCAAAGAGCTAGCCAAACGCGGCGTCCTATCCGTTCTCATCGAAGGCGGCGGCCTCCTCCTCGGCCAAGCCTTCCGCGAACAGCTCGTGGACGAGGTTTATTGGTACATCGCCCCCCGCATCTGCGGCGGAGGCACTCCTTCCTTGGCCGGACCTGCGCTTTCGCAGTCTATCGAGCTCAAAAACCTCACCGTTCACCCCATGGGCGACAATGTGATGATGCACGGCTTTCCAACGTGGCAGAGCCAGCCGGATTGACGCAAAGCCTCGCCTTGCCACCGCCTGCGAGAGCGTTCATATCCGGGCTTCCTTGAACATTGTCGATCTCATCTTCGCACGCAGCACCGCCGCGCTTCCCGCCGTCGTCAGCCCGGAACTCCAGCTCACGTTTGGCGAGTTGAAGGCACACATGAACGACTGTGCGCAACGCATGAGCGCTGATCCGGCTTGGCCGAGGAAAAATCGTCCGCGCATCGGTCTGGATGCACCAAGCGGCGCGGACTACATCGTGCTGGCGTTGGCGATCTTGAAGCAAAATGCGTGCTTTGTGCCGATCCCGGCCGAGCTGACGGCCAGCGAGCGCACGCAACTCGCGAAATCAACTGCGCTGGACGCCATCGTGTTTGCCAAGAGCGCGGAAGACTGGTGCATCAAGGCGGTGGTGCATGATTCGCCGCCTGCGTTTGATGAAGTGGCCCTCGAAGCGCTGAATCCGGCCTTCATCCGCTTCAGCAGCGGTACGACAGGCACCTCGAAGGGCATTGTGATCTCGCACGAGACTCTGCTGGGCCGCATCACGGCGGCGAACGCGGGTTTGCGCATCGGGCCCGAGGATCGTGTGCTGTGGGTGCTGCCCATGGCGCATCACTTCGCGGTTTCGATCATTCTCTACCTCTACCACGGTGCCTCCACGATCCTCGCCCCGGCCAGTGATCCGAAGGTGATGCTCGCGATGATGCGTGAGCATGGCGCGACGGTGATGTACGGCTCACCCTACCATTACACGATGCTTTCCGGCCAGTCGGACGCCGTATCGCTCGGTTCGCTACGTCTCGCCATTTCCACCGCTTTTGCACTCAACACCGAAGTGGCGGAGCTTTTTGTGAGCAAGACTGGCCTGCACCTCACCCAGGGCATGGGCATCATCGAGGCGGGGCTTCCCATCTTGAATCTGGAGCATTCGAAGGACAAACCGACCTCGATTGGCAAGCCTCAGCCCGCTTTTGAAGTCAAACTGGACGATGGAGAGTTGATGCTGCGCGGTGCGGGCATTTTTGATGCCTATCTGACGCCCTGGCAGCCGCGTGAGGCTGTGCTGCGAGATGGATGGTTCGCGACTGGCGACATCGCTGAAATGGATGAAGACGGGTGTCTTTACCTGCGTGGCCGGGTGCGCAGTGTGGTTAATGTGGGCGGTTTGAAGTGTTTCCCTGAGGAGGTGGAGGCAGTTCTGTGCAGTCATCCCGGAGTGAAAGCCGCCCGCGTTTCCGGTCGTGCGCATCCTGCGCTGGGGGCGATGCCTTCGGCGGAAATCATCCCGCGCTATGCCGAAGAGCCGCCAACCATGATTGAGTTGAGAAAACTTTGTCAGGAGCGGCTCTCCGCCTACAAAGTGCCGCTGTTCTACACCTTTGTTTCCGAGCTTCCACTGACCCCTAGCGGCAAGCTCATACGCTACTGAAACCCATGAATCGCCCTCGACGAAAAGCCATCCTCGGCACGCTCACGACCTGGACCTCGATACCATCACAACGGAGCGTGGCTACCTGCGTCATTGCGCCAAATGGCTGCTCAATGAAGACCGCACCCGAGAGCTGGCGCTGCCCTAACCCCTGATTCTGATGTTTGCGCGCCTACTTGCCTCCTCCACTGCCGCACATGTGCTGCCGCTGGTGCTGTTCACGCTGCTAAATGCCGTCCCCGGCTTCTTCCGCATCGAAAACTCCGAACTGCCCTGGCATGTGCGAGCCCCAGAGCACTGGGTCTATCCGCTGCAAACCGTAATCTGCGCCGCGGTGCTCGTGTTGTTCCGCAGGCACTACACGCTGTCTCCATGGCGCGGTTTGGGCCTCGCTTTCGTGCTTGGCGTCGTCGGCATCGCCTTTTGGGTCGCTCCGGCGCTGCTGCGCGAGGCTTTGATTCAAGGCGGACATGAACCGGCGCAATGGTGGGACTGGCTGGGACTGGCTGAACGCACGGAAGGCTTCGATCCAATGATCGCGCAGGATTCGCCGCTGTGGTTCAGCACGGTCGTGGGTTTTCGCTTTGCACGCATGGTGCTGGTGGTGCCGCTGGTCGAGGAATTGTTCTGGCGCGGCTTTTTGATGCGCTTTCTGCTCACCGAAGACGGTCGTTTTGAAAAAATCGCCTTCGGCACGCATGCCTGGAAGGTATTTGGGATCGTCACCGCGGCGGTGATGCTGATTCACAACACGGAGGACTACCTCGGCGCGTTCGTGTGGGGAGCGCTGATGTATTTTGTGGCCGTGCGGACGAAGAGCCTCGGTGCTTGCGTGTTGATGCACGCCGTCGGCAATCTGGCGCTCGGCCTTTACGTCATGAAGACGCAGCAGTGGGGCTTTTGGTGATCAGGTGGCACTGCTGCCGCTGCTCTTGATTTGCGCTTCCAGCTCCTTCACACGCGCCTGCAACTGCGGCAGTCGATTGATGCTGGCCAAGCGGCGTTTTTCATCGGACGCCGGAATGGCCGGGAAGCCAAGATAGGTCTGCCCGCCAGGCAGATCGCGCGTCACACCGCAACGAGCGGCCAAAGTGGCCTGTGCGCCAACAGTGACATGCCCGGCGATTCCGACCTGTGCTGCGATCACCACATAATCCCCTACAATCGCACTGCCCGCGATGGCAGTGCCAGCGACGATGATGCAATGCTTGCCGATGACCACGTTGTGGCCGATTTGCACAAGATTGTCGATCTTCGTGCCCTCACCGATCCAGGTGCGGCCAAAACGTGCGCGGTCCACCGTGGTGCCCGCGCCGATCTCCACCTCATTGTCGATCTGCACGATGCCGGCTTGGCGCACTTTACGGTGCCGCCCCTGGCTGAACTCGTAGCCAAATCCATCTCCGCCGATGACCACGCTAGAGTGCAAGATGACTCCGCTGCCGAGAATGCATTCCGCATGCACGGTCGAGTTGGCAAACAATTTGGACCCGCTGCCGATCCGCGCATTGCGTCCGACAAAACAACCCGCGCCGATCTCAGCTCCATCCGCCAGCTCGACGCCGGCCTCGATCACCGCGTTCGGGCCGACTGAGACCTTGGCCGCATCAAATTTGACCGATTCCGCGATCACGGCCGAAGGATGCACGCCCGCCTCGAACGGCGCTGGCTGGAAGCCGTAAGTCTCCACGATGAGTTCAAACGACTTCGACGGGTCCGCCACCACGATGTAGGCCGCCTGCGGCGACGGTTCCGCGTGATCGGCAGGCACTAGCACCGCGCTGGCTTTCGTTTTCAACAGGCGGTCGTTGTAGCGGGTGTCGTAGAAGAAACTCAAATCGCCTGGAACCGCCTCATTGAGCGAGGCAAAGCCAGTGATTTCCAGCGTGGGGTCACCGTTTTTGAGTGTGCCTCCGACGAAGGTGGCGAGTTCATTGAGAGCGATTTTCATGAATCGCAAGCTCTCACGCTTTCAAGGCTGTTGCCATGCCTAAATGGAGGCGCATGACATTTGTCTCCCCCTTCAGCCTTGAAGCGTTTCCACCCGCATCCAACTCGGCTCACCACGCACGCATTTGAGCTGACAGATGGCTGCGAGCGCTGATTTCATGTCACCCAGGCGGGCATCATGGATCATGAGCACCAGCGAGGTCTCGCCACTGGTGTCCTCGAGATCTTCAGGCTGGATCATCGACGAAATGCCGATGCCACGCTCTCCCAGCACCGTAGCGACCTGCGCCAACACGCCCGGCACGTCATCCACGGTCAAGCGCAGATAGTAATGCGAAACCGTATCATCGACAGGCTTGGACTTGCCGTAAAGGCCATGCGGCACGAAGCCGCTGTGACGCGCCCCATGCATGAGCACGGCGGCAGCTTCGCAAAGATCGCTGATCACGCTGCTGCTGGTTGGGTCTTGTCCCGCCAGCACATGCGAGAGTGGCACCAGCGTGGGCTGCGTGCGCACCTCGACGAGGCCGTTTTCATCCGCGCGGATCACGGAAAGCAGCTTGATCGTGTAACCGAGGCGGGAGGCGAATTTGAAATCCGTGATGCTGACGCGGTCCACTCCCTCGACATGCACCTTGTCCTGCGGAATCCAGAAACCGTAGCTCAAAGAGGCGAGAATGATCGCCTTGTGCGCCGCATCCCAGCCGCTGACATCCAGCGTGGGGTCGGCCTCCGCGTAGCCTTTTTCCTGCGCCTCGCCCAAAGCGTCTGTGTAGCTCAGTCCGGCCTGGGACATGCGGGTAAGGATGTAGTTGCAGGTGCCGTTGATGATACCATGGATGGAGCGGATGTGATTCCCCACCAGGCCCTCTTGCAACACCTGAATGATTGGAATGCCACCCGCCACCGCCGCCTCGAAGTAAATCGGCACGCCAAACTCCTCGGCCAGTGCGAACAGTTCCTTTCCACGCTCGGCCAACAACGCCTTGTTGCCCGTGACGACGATTTTTTTGGCCCGTAGGGCCGCCGCGACCATCTCGTAGGCCGTGGTCGTGCCGCCGATCAGTTCGACGATCACAGGGATGGCTGGATCATTGACCAACTCCCGCCAGTCCGTGGTCAAAAGCTCATTGGGAACCTCGATATCTCGCGGGCGGGCCAAATCACGGACTGCCACCCGAGTGATGCGGAGTTCAGCCCCGATACGCTGACTGATCAGGGCGCGGTTCTTTTCGAGATTCTTGAACACACCTGCCCCCACATTGCCTAAACCGGCCAAGCCTATGTTGATGACACGCGGAGAACTGACGTTGGACATGATGGGTAAAGTTCCAGATTTGGAGGGCCGTAGTCATGGCCGAGGCCTAGCGTTCCCGCAAGCGAGAAGGCACCCCCGAACACACAAGCCAGACGCTTAGGTGACACTCTCCGAACGACTGATAATGAGCAACTTAGGTCGAAAACGTCGGAAATTATTTCTTGTCATCCCTTCCGCAAATTGAATAGATTTTAAATTATCCCAATGTCATTCCGCCCTCTCTTTTACTGGCTTATTTGTAGCGCATTCGCCGTCATGGCGGTGGGCGCTACCGAGCCTGGGCTGGTTGAGCCCGATGTGTTCCGTTTTTCCGCTCACGCTGCCTCGGTGCAGCCAGTGCCAGAACCCAGCCGCGCCTTGCTGCTGTTTGCGGGCATCATGGCCATGGCATTCACCTACCGCAAAGCCTGGCTGAGTTGGAAACGCGGAAGCTGAAGCCAGGCCGCTAATGTGGGCGAGGCTTTTTCCATCGACGCCCGGTCGGGGCATCGTTAGCCTCGAAGCATGAAAGCGCTCCCAGCTCTGTTTTTCCTTTCTGCTGGCCTCCTGCATGCTGCAGACGCCTCCTACCCGAAGCATGCCATCGCCAGCGTGCATCCTCTGGCCACGCAGGCTGGGATGCAAGCCTTCGCCAAAGGCGGCAACGCCATCGACGCGGCCATCGCCGCCGGTTTGACGCTCGGCGTCGTCGATGGGCACAACTCCGGCATCGGCGGCGGCTGTTTCTTCGTGATCCACGCCGCCGACGGCACCGTCACCTGCATCGACGGTCGCGAAATGGCCCCAGCCAAGGCTTCTCGGGACATGTATGTCATCAACGGCAAGCTCGACGATGAAGCCAGCAAGACCGGGGCACTCGCCTCCGGCGTCCCCGGCTACCTCAAAGCCTGTGCCGCAGCCCAAACGAAGCACGGCAAGCTCAAGCTCGCCGATCTGCTGCTCCCCGCCGCCGACATTGCCGAAAAAGGCTTCCCCATCGACGAGGTCTATGCCCGCAAGCTCGCCGCTACGGCTGCCAAACTGGCAAAATTCCCCGCCTCGGCAGCCATTTTCCTCAAAGACGGCAAACCGCTCGAAAAAGGCCAGAACCTCGTCCAAACCGACCTCGCGGCCACTTATCGCGCCGTGGCCGAAAAAGGCATCGCATGGTTCTACGCAGGCGAATTTGCCTCCAAAACCGAGGCATGGATGAAAACGAACGGCGGCAACACCAACGCCGCCGATTACGCGAACTACCAGGCGCCCGAGCGCGAAGCGATCCGCTCCAAGTACCGCGACTACGAACTCATCACCATGCCGCCGCCCAGTTCCGGCGGCGTCCACCTCGCGCAGATCCTCAACATCCTCGAACACTTCCCCATCCGGCATTTTCGCGCCAGCAGCCGCATCCACGTCATGACCGAGGACATGAAACGGCCATGAAACTCGCCTTCGCCGACCGTGCGCATTGGCTCGGCGATCCCGATTTCGCCAAAGTGCCCCGTGGCCTCGTCTCGACTGACTACGCGGCCGAACTGGCGAAGAAAATCAATCTCGACCACGCCACCGAAGTCCCTGGGCACAACATGCCTCCACATTGGGAAGGCGATATCTTCGGCAAACACACCACCTTCCTCTGCACTGCCGATGCCGAGGGCAACTGGGTCGCACTCAATCAAACCATCAACACCGCTTTCGGCAGCAAAGTCGTCATCCCCGGCACTGGCGTCCTGCTCAATAACGAAATGGACGACTTCGCCGTGCAGCCCGGCATTCCCAACGCCTTCAAACTCATCGGAGCCGAGGCCAACGCCATCGCCCCAGGCAAACGCCCGCTATCCAGCATGAGTCCGACGATTGTGCTCAAAGATGGCAGGCCCGTCATCGTCACCGGAGCCGCCGGTGGTCCCACGATCATCACCCAGGCGTTGCTGCTGCTCACTCACATCATCGACGACGGCATGCTGCCCGCTGAAGCGCTTACTGAACCCCGCTTCCATCACCAGTGGAACCCCACCGAACTCAAAATCGAAAAAGCCTTCGGCGAAGGCACGCTCACCCGCGTGAAAGCCCTCGGTCACACCCTCGCTGAAACCACCTCCTTCGGTGCCTGCCAGGCCATCTTCTTCGATCAGGAGAAGAAACTCTTCTTCCCAGCGCATGATCCCCGCGTGCCCGGCAAGGCGGATGGTCAATGATCATTCCTCCCGCAACTTCCGCCGCAACGTCGCCCGGTTCATCTTCATCGCTGCTGCCAGACGTGTCGGCTTGCCGTCGAAGCGCTTCAAGAGTGCCTCCAGCATCGACGTCTCCACCGTTTCGAGCAGGTCATCATACGCGGGCATCATCTCATCGGTGCCGGTGGTCTTTTGATCGAGCCATGCGGCGAGACTGCGCTTCATCGTGCCTTCGAGATGATTCGTGTCCACTACCTTCACCAAGTTCGCAGGCAGATGATGCGGCAAAATGGTGCTACCGCTGCATACGGCAGCGGCGTGGTTCATCGCCGCCTTCAGTTCACGCACGTTTCCAGGCCAGGCATGAGCTTTGAGCGCGGCCAGCGCCTCGGCGGAGAGCACGCGGTCGCCAAGGAATGACGCGGCTAGGGCGGGAATGTCACCGGTGCACTCTGCCAATGGTGGCAGCGTCACTTGCAGCACCGCCAGCGCGTAAAATAGGTCTTCACGCACGGCAGACAGCTCGTGACTCGAAGCACTGAACAATCGTGTCTTCAAATCGCCTATGCGGTGCATCAGCGCGGCCTCCAGCGGTTTTGACCACGCGCTGATCTCGTCAAGAAAGAGCACGCCGTTTCCCGCTTTAGAGATCGCGACTTCCAAAGCGGCCTCCGCACGATCTGCAGGCCATTCATCAGCGCGAAACACCACCAGCGGCTCGTTAGCACGTGCGCTGTGCCGGTGAATCACTTCGGCGGCGAGGCTTTTGCCGCTACCTGGCGGTCCCAGTAGCAAAACGGGCGCGTCATTGCCGCTGGCTTGCGCGATGAGGGCAAACACGCGCTGCATCCGCTCGCTAGATCCGATCATGGCCGTCTGCGCAGGTGCCTCGGTCTTCGCGGGCGTGAAGACCTCGCGTATGGTGCGCTGGAGGTCGGCCAGATTGAGCGGTTTCAGGAAATACTCACGCGCACCGAGACGCCGAGCCTCCAACGCAGTGTCGAGGGTGCCATGCGCGGTAATGACGAGCACGGGCGGCGGCTTCGGCAGCGCTTGAATCTTTTCCAACACCTTCAGCCCGCTCATGTCCGGCAATCCGACATCGAGAATGATGAGCGCGAATGGTTGCGAGCCAAGCTTGTCGATTCCGCCCTGTCCGCTGGCGGCGACGACTGGCGTGGCATCAAGACGCCGCACCACAGTCGAGAGCGCAGCGGCGAGGGCGTATTCGTCTTCGATGATGAGGATACTAGTGGTCATGCGGCGAGTGAACGGAGCGACACGAGAATAACCGCGCCGCCCTTGAGGTCATTCTGCAATTTCAACTGCCCATCATGCGCCACCACGATGCTGGCGACGATGTTTAACCCCACCCCCATGCCACCTTCCTTCTCCGTGAAGAACAATTCCGTGCCATGCGCGAGAGCCGATTCGGAAAAACCTGGGCCGGTGTCGGCGAAGCGGAGTGAAATCACGTTTTCATGCCTCTCGGCGCTGATTCGCAGCGTTCCACCTCTCGGCATCGCTTGAAACGCGTTCACAATGAGGTTCCGAAACGCCTGCGAAAGCCGCTGCCCATCACCCATGATCCAAATCGGGCTGATGAGTCCGTTGTCGATCTCAACGCCGGCATGCCTTGCCTGCGCTTCCAGATTTCGAGCGATGGCGGCCAGACATTCGACCACATCGAGCTTCACCAGCCTCGGCGGCAGCGGGTTGGCGAGATGCAGCCACTGATTCACCAACCCGGCGATGACTTCCGACTCGCATTCAATCATCTTCAGCGCTTTTGCGTCCTCGCCATCGTTGGGCGTCATCAACTGTGCATGCAGTTGGATCGAGGCGAGCGGGTTCTTGATATCATGCGCCAGACTCGTCGCCACGCGGCCAAGCATCGCAAGCCGTTCCGATTGTGCTCGTTTCAGCCGTTCCCGCGCCAGCAGCCAGCCGACAAGGCCGGAAACGAGCCAAAAGGTGATGAAGGCGTTTCGAGTGGCCGGGTCACGCAAGGAAAGCTTGGATGCGTCCGGCTTGCGCGTAAAAATCATGTCGTTCTTTTCATCAAGGCGCACCACGAGCGTGTCCTCGTCCTTCACCACGCCCTTTCCAGCTTCGCGGAAGCCAATTTGCATGCCGAGAAGCAGCTCAAGATCACCCGCGAGTTTTTCGCTTCGAGGCAGGTTCATCCGTTGCACAAATTCGGCGTCTGCCTGTGCCAGTGCGTGAAACAGGCGATTCGACTCCTCCCGCTCTCGCTGCCGCAGCCATGCCAAGAGGAGAAGCGATCCCAGAACGACAAACGCGAGGAAGCCGAGGCCGAAAGTGAGGCGAAGTCTGATGGAGGAGGCGGACACGCGGGAAAGTGGTCCGCACTGTCCTCTGTGCGGTGCTCGAAATCAAGAAGCGCTCGCCTGCACGCACTCAGAGTGTGTGCACGCCCATTACGCGACCGTAACGTTGGGCACCAGGTGCTCGGCAGCCTTGGCGGCTTCGGCACGAAGCTCGGGATTGAGGTTTTTCTGCTCGAATTCGCGGCACCAGCCTTTGATTTCGAGCTCGTTGAAGATTTTGCCGATGACGCGGCGCAGAAGGCCTTTCAAATTGGGAAGTTCGACTTCCTGAAGCGAGCGGATGGCGGCTTCCTTGTAGCTTTCGAGGAGCGTCATCGCCTTTTCGTGCGCGCCGCTGTCGAGCGCCCACTGACGGATGGTGGCGTTGTCGGGCTTGGAGGCAGCGACGCCGTTCCAGAGGGCTTCCATCTGGTCTTTGACCTCGCCTTTGCCTTTCTCACGCAGAAGGGAGAGCACGATGCTTGGACGCATGTTCCATTCATTGCCAGCGGCGGAGTCTTCCCCGAGATCGTCCAAGTCATCGCGAATCTGGTAGGCGATGCCGAGGTTCTCGCTGTAGGCATGCAGCACGTCGGCGCACTCATCAAGCTGACCTGCGAGCGCGGCGCCGACTTTCAAAGCCACTTCAAAGGCGGGCGCGGTCTTGCTGCGGAAAATTTCGAGCACCTGCGTGCTGCTGAGGGCGACGGGATGACGCGTCCAGAGCAGTTCGGCTCCCTGGCCGATGCAAAGCTCACGCTGACCTTCAGCGGCGACGAGAATGGCAGCGCTGCGAATGTGCGCGGCAGCGTCATTGTCAGCGAGGAGGCGGTAGCCTTCGCCGATGAGCAGGTCACCAATGTTCAGGGCCACTGGGATGCCGTGTTCAGCATGCAGCGTGGTTTCGCCATAGCGTTCGGCGTCGCCGTCTTCGATGTCATCGTGAACGAGGGAGGCTTTGTGGAAGATTTCGACGGCGATGGCGGCTTTTTTGACCGTGTCAGAAATGGGGCCTTCGGGATCTTCACGCAGCGCCTGATACGCGGCGACGGTGAGGAAGGGACGCCAGCGTTTGCCAGCACGGGCGAGCCAGTCGCGTGAAATCTCCTCGCTGTGACCACGAGACGGCCCCATCAGGGCGTCCAACGACTCACGGGTAAACCAAGTCTTCACCTCATCGTGAAGGGCGTTGAGATTTAGGCGGCGGGTTTTGTCGTCGCTGGTGAGGTGGATGTAATCCCAAACCCAGTCGATATCGACAAGCGTGTCGATGCAGTCGTCTTGCAACAATGGAACGGCCACGGCGGGAATGGCGGCGGCTTCGATGTAAGGGAAGGTACGCTCCAGCACGGGCAGGCAGGAAATACCGACGATGGCCTCGATCTTGCCGGTCTGGATGAGCGACATGACGATCGCGCTGCCTTCTGCGACGAGAACGGCGTAGCCAAGCTTCTCAGCCTCGTTTTGGAAGTCCTGGATGGAGCACAGGCCGCACTGCTTGCAGAGCAGGCCGAATTCATCGAATGGCGCGGGGCATTTGCTTTCCACGCGAAGGCACTTCGGCATCAGCAAGAGACGCTTTTCAAAAGGCACGGTGGCCAAGGACTCGCGCCAAGTCTCATTGGCAAGCAGGACACCGACATAATCGCGGTGAATGTTGTCAATGGCATGGATGCACGATCCGCTTTGGTCTGAGGGATGTTCTTCTTCGGCTGCCGGATACGGCGGTTCAGGCCGGGGATGGGCGGTGGAAGTGCAACGGAGCGGACGGCGACTGTGGACATGCTGGAAAGAGAAATGACGGAGTGCAGAATAACGGATGTGCCGCTTTAACCGTCTGAGAGGCGGGTTGTCTTGCAGATATTGCGGCCGGTTGCGCGAATCTTGCGCATCAGAGAGGGAACCCAGGAGCGATTTCGAGTTCTGACCGGAGACTCATTCACACCACGGTGCCGCGGCTACTTTTGGGCGCAGTTTTGTTGCGTGGCTTGGACTCGGGCATGTCCTCATCCTGCAAAATGGTGTCCTGCGGCAGCGGCTCGGTCTCTTCCTCACCCTTCGGTTCGGATTCGGCAAAGGGGGTGGCTTTCTTGTAGAGATTGAGCCGTGTCTCAAACTCGGCCTTGAGCTTCTGCTGGTCGTCCTGGGGCAGTTCGCTGTCTTCCTTGAGCATGATCAAGGAGCGCTGCTGCCAAAGCTCGGCCTCTTTAAATTCGCCATTGCGAGCAAGAGCGGCGGCCATGGTATCAATCATCTCATAGGGCTGCTCGTCACTCTGCGCGGCCTCGGCCACGAGCTTTAAGGCACGGCGGGCGAGCAGCACCGCCGTCTCGCCGTTGTGCAGGTTCTCCTCCGGGCAAGTGGCCAGAAACCAAGCGAGGTTGTTTGCGGCCCAGGGGTCTTCGGAGCGCGCCGCACGCTGATACCAAGCACCGGCGCGGCGATAGTCCACCGGCACGCCCTGACCCGTGTAGTACAGGTTAGCAAGGCGGGTCATGGCAGGAACCCAGTCCTGCTGGGCGGCCTTGAGATACCAGAGCGCTGCCTTGGCGGTGCTTTTGGCAACGCCGTCTCCGCGCTCAAGCTTGGAAGCATAGGCTGTCTGCGAGGGCGGGTGATTCTGATCCGCCGCTTTTTTGAACCACTCCGCCGCTTTGGCCGGGTCTTTCTTCACTCCTTTGCCCTGTTCATAAAGCGCGGCAAGACTGCTCTGCGAAAGCGCAAAACCAAGGTCTGCAGAGCTCTTGTACCACTCTGCTGCCTTGGCGAGATCTTTTTTCACACCGATGCCGTCCTCATGCAGTGTGCCAAGGATGTGCTGGGCGCGAAGGTGTTTTTGCTTGGCGGCCTTCTCGATGGACTTCACGCCCTCCGCGAGATTTTTTTTCACCCCTTCCCCGGTGATCATGCGCAGGCCTAGCTCAAACTGCGCGTCAGCGTCGCCACGATCAGCCCATTCACGGAGTTCGTTCTCATCCACCTGCGGGGTTTGGGCAGAGAGAGGCTGCGATATGAAGGTCGCCACAAGAATGCAACCAAGGTAAAATGCGGAGGAAAATGCTCGATACATAAGGGAGTTTACGTTCGCACCCAGCCCTCTCAACCATCAAAAACGCGGAAGCTTGCGAAAATCGGACCCACCGGCCAAATCTCCGAAGAGAAGATTCTCACTTCCTCATGTTCGCCTCCAGCACATTGATGTGACCCGTGCCGCGCTCACAGCCCATGATTGACAATCATTTTCCACCGTTCACACTCGCCGAGTATTCGCGGGTGTAGCTCAATGGTAGAGCAGGTGCTTCCCAAGCATCATACGTCAGTTCGATTCTGATCACCCGCTCCAACACTCCGCACGGTCTGACGGGACTGAAAAAAAGCGGGGAGGCCTTCTCGGCTTTGGAGCATCAATTATCAGCATCTGCCGCTCGAAAACCTGAATCCCGGTTGCATCGCTCTGACGTATGCACATGATGTTTTCCTTCCCCCATGAGCTCTGTTTTTGACTCCCTTTCGCGATTTTACGCCTCCTCCATCGGCAAGAAGATTCTGGTAGCCCTGACGGGCCTCGTGATGCTGGGCTTTGTGCTTGGCCACATGATCGGCAACCTGCTGATCTTTGCCGGAAAAGACGCCATCAATGAATACGGTCATCTGCTCCAGACCGCGCTGCATGGCGGCGGCGTCTGGATCGCCCGCATCGGGCTGCTGGCGGCGGTGGTGCTACACATTGTGGCCACGATTCAGCTCACCAAGGCAAATCGGGCAGCTCGCAAGGATGCGTATGGCAAGCATAAGGCGCAGGTGAGCAGCAAGTCCTCCCACATCATGATCTGGAGCGGCCTGACCATCCTGGCCTTCATCATTTACCCCCTTCTGCACTTCACGGTGCGCGTCGGGAACGATTATGCGTCTTACCAGACCACGCTGCACGGCGAAACGGTGCATGATGTCTATCGCATGGTCATTGCGGGCTTTTCCTGGGCTCCGGCGTCCATATTTTATCTCATCGCCATGGCGCTGCTGTGCAGCCACCTGAGCCACGGCTTCAGCAGCCTCTTCCAGACGCTCGGCATCAGCACCGATAAGACTGAGCCCCTCTTCAAAAAGGCTGGTTACGCCTTCGCAGGCCTCATCTTTGCCGGAAACGCCACCATCGTCCTCTCCATCTGGCTCTTCGGCTACGGTCGCTGATTCTGAACCTTTTTGCTCCTTTCCGCCATGTCTCTCAATTCAAGCATTCCCTCCGGCCCGATGGCCATGAAGTGGTCCAAGCACAAGCAGGACTCGAAGCTCATCAATCCGAAGAACAAGCGCAAATTCACCGTGCTCGTCGTGGGCAGCGGTCTTGCCGGTTCCTCGGCTGCGGCGACGCTCTCCGAGCTGGGCTACAAGGTGAAATGCTTCTGCTTCCAGGACAGTCCCCGCCGTGCGCACTCCATCGCGGCCCAGGGTGGCATCAATGCAGCGAAGAACTACCAAAACGACGGCGACAGCGTGCATCGCCTCTTTTATGACACGGTCAAAGGCGGCGACTTCCGCGCTCGCGAGTCGAATGTGCACCGTCTGGCTGAAGTCAGTGTGAACATCATCGACCAATGCGTGGCGCAGGGCGTTCCGTTTGCCCGCGAATACGGCGGCATGCTGGCCAATCGCTCCTTCGGCGGCGCACAGGTGAGCCGCACGTTTTATGCGCGTGGCCAGACTGGTCAGCAGCTCCTGCTCGGTGCCTACTCGGCTTTGAACAAGGAAATCGCCGCAGGCGGTGTGCAGATGTATCCACGCACGGAAATGCTCGATGTGGTGACCGTCGATGGTCATGCAAAAGGCATCATTACGCGCAACCTCGTCACCGGCAAAATCGAGTCCCACGCCGGCGACGCGGTGCTGCTCTGCACCGGCGGCTACGGCAACGTTTTCTACCTCTCCACCAACGCCATGGGCTGCAACGTCACCGCGACGTGGCGTGCACACAAAAAGGGCGCTTACTTCGCGAATCCCTGCTACACACAGATCCACCCGACCTGCATCCCGGTGAGCGGCGATTATCAGAGCAAGCTCACGCTCATGTCCGAGTCGCTGCGCAATGACGGGCGCATCTGGGTGCCGAAAAAGGCCGCTGACATCGGCAAAACGCCGGCACAAATCCCCGAGTCAGATCGCGATTACTTTCTCGAGCGTAAATATCCGAGTTTCGGCAACCTCGCCCCGCGTGACATTTCCTCCCGCACCGCCAAAGAAGTGTGCGATGAAGGTCGCGGCGTCGGCCCCGGTGGTCGCGGTGTGTTCCTCGACTTTGCCGAGGCCATCGGCCAGTTCGGCCAGAAGACCATCGCCGAGCGCTATGGCAATCTGTTCGCCATGTATGAAAAGATCACCGGCGAAGACGGCTACAAGCAGCCCATGCGCATCTACCCGGCCGTGCATTACACGATGGGAGGCCTTTGGGTGGACTACAACCTCATGAGCAACCTTCCCGGCCTCCATGTGCTTGGCGAGGCCAACTTCTCCGATCACGGCGCGAACCGTCTCGGCGCCTCCGCTCTCATGCAGGGCCTCGCCGATGGTTATTTCGTGATTCCGACGACCATCGCGAACTATCTCGTGCATCAAAAGCCCGGCAGCGTCACCACCGAGCATCCCGAATTCAAGAAGGCGCTCGAAAACTGCACCGCGCAAACCAAGCGCTTCCTCGACATCAAAGGCAAACGCAGTGTGGACAGCTTCCACCGCGAACTCGGCCTCCTGGTCTGGGACAAATGCGGCATGGCCCGCGACCGCGCCGGCCTCACCGAGGCTCTCAAACGCATCCCCGAGCTGCGTGAGGAATTCCACAACAACGTCCTCGTCCCTGGCAGCGGCAACGCCTGCAATCCCGAGCTCGAAAAAGCCGGGCGCGTGGCCGACTTCATGGAGTTCGCTGAATTGCTCTGCCTCGATGCCTTGAACCGCGAAGAAAGCTGCGGTGGTCACTTCCGCAACGAGCATCAATACCCTGATGGTGAGGCGAAACGCGACGACGAAAACTTCAGCTACTCCGCCGCCTGGGGCTATTCCGGCGACTTCGCTAAGCCAGAACTCAACAAGGAGCCGCTGACCTTCGAAGAAGTCCACCTCGCCGTCCGCAGTTACAAATAACGCTTTTTCAACGTCCCCATGTCCCAACTCAATCTTCACCTCAAAGTCTGGCGTCAAAACGCAGGTCAGCCCGGTCACTTCCAGGACATCGAAGCGCCGGAGATTCCGGATCATGCCTCGTTCCTCGAAATGATGGACATCGTGAACGATCGCCTCATTTCCAATGGCCAGGAGCCGGTCGCATTCGACCACGACTGCCGCGAAGGCATCTGCGGCATGTGCTCCATGCAGATCAACGGCGTGCCGCACGGCCCCGAAAAAGCCACGACGACCTGCCAGCTTCACATGCGCAAGTTCCGCACGGGCGACACGATCTGGGTCGAGCCCTTCCGCGCGAAGGCCTTCCCCGTCATCAAAGACCTCGTCGTCAATCGTGGTGCGTTTGACCGCATCCAGCAGGCCGGTGGTTTCATCAGCGTGCGCACCGGCGCGCCGCAGGATGCGAATGCCCTGCCCATCGGCAAAGTCGTGGCTGATGCCGCGATGGACGCGGCCGCGTGCATCGGCTGCGGTGCTTGCGTGGCTGCGTGCAAAAACGCCAGCGCCATGCTCTTCGTCTCCGCCAAGGCAGGTCAGCTCAATGTTCTGCCTCAGGGACAGCCTGAAAAAGATCGCCGCACGCTTGGCATGGTCCGCCAGATGGACAAAGAAGGCTTCGGCAACTGCACCAACCAATACGAGTGCGAAGCCGCCTGCCCGAAAGAGATCAGCGTCCGCTGGATCACCAAGCTCAACCGCGACTACGCAGTCGCCGCCGTCAAAGAAGCTCTTGGCAACTCGCCGAAGGTCGCGGGTGGCGGGGATTAAGCCCTCTACTTGCAGGCCATCGCCAGAACACACCAGGCGGAGTAGAGCCAGGACTCGAGCTTTTACTTCTCTGCGCCAGCTGTGCCACCTCCCCCTCATCCGGCGCGGTTGGCGGCGCTGGTTGGCATTCGACTTCGAGCAGCTCGGCGATTTTGAGGCGAAACGTGCGCGTGGTGGAACGACGATCTTGATCGCCCGATTCTCAGAGATGCCACATCGTCGGGCAGCTTTGCGGAAACCAGCCACAAAATGATGAACCGCCGCTCCCTCATGACCTTGCTCGCCAGCCTCGCCGCGACGAAAAGCCACAGCGCCAATCCAGATCGCATGAAAGCCGCCGCTCAGATCATCCAGAAGCAAGTCGATGCCGGAGTGCTCGAATCCGCCGTGCTGCATGTGCGACGTGGCCAGGACACGTTTCAACAAGCTTTTGGCCGTGCGAAGGATGCGGAAGCCATTTTCCTGCTCGCCTCATTCACGAAGACGCTGACGGCGGCAGGTGTGATGGTGCTGGCAGATCGCGGCGAACTGCGATTGGGCGATCAAGCGATGAAATTCATCCCCGAGTTCAGCGAAGGCGCTCGAAAGGACATCACCATCGAGCAACTGCTCACCCACACCTCAGGCTTGCCCGATCAGCTCGAAAACAACACGGAGCTGAGGTCGAAACACGCGCCGCTGACGGAATTCGTGCGCGGCGCCATCCGCACTCCGCTGCTCTTTGCACCGGGGACGAAATATCATTATCAAAGCATGGGCATCCTGCTCGCGGCGGAGATCGTGGAGCGCATCACGAAGACGAAGCTCCCTGAGTTTCTCGCGAAGGAGGTGTTTCAACCTCTCGGCATGACGCGCACGGCTCTCGGACTTGGCTCATTCAAACTCGAAGACACCATCCGCTGCCAGACCGAACACGCCGCGCCTGAATCCGGCGCGGGCGATCCGAAGGCACAAACCTGGGACTGGAACAGCCCGTATTGGCGCAATCTAGCTGCACCGTGGGGCGGCGCACACGGCTCCGCCGGGGATGTCGCTCGATTTCTCGACAGCTTCATGTTCCCAACCGGCAAAGTGCTGCACGCGAAGATGGCAGGGTGGATGATTCGCAATCACACCGAAGGTCTTGAAGCCCATCGCGGTATCGGATTTATGATCGGCCCCGCAGGTTTCGGCAAGGACTGCTCGGAAAAGAGCTTCGGCCACAGCGGATCGACCGGCACACTCGCCTGGGCCGATCAGGCCACCAATACGACCTGTGTCATCTTGACTTCGCTGCCTTCTCGAATCTCCAGCAGCACGATTTTGCAGCCCGTGGCAGATGTGATTTCGGCCGCTTGAGCCAAGCCTGGATATGCCAGTATGAAATGAGAATATACCAGTCTGTTCCAGCGTTTTTCTGGACATGCATTTTATGAGCAAAACTCTCCTCTTCATCACTTTGGCCCCGCTGGCCGTTTTTGCCGCCGAACCTCCCGTGCCGACCCAAATCGAGTTCAATCGCGATGTGCGGCCTATTTTGAGTGACAACTGCTTCTATTGCCACGGCAACGATCCAAAGCACCGCGAGGCTGATCTGCGCCTCGACCTCCGTGATGAGGCCGTGAAGGCCAAAGCCTTCCTCCCTGGCAATGCGAAGGATAGCGAACTCGTCTCCCGCATCCTCAGCGAGGATGAAGATGACCTCATGCCGCCGCCGGATTCGCACAAGAAGCTCACCGAGCGTCAGAAGAGCATCCTGAAAAAATGGATCGAGCAAGGTGCCGCCTACCAGCAGCACTGGGCCTATGAAAAGCCCGTCAAAGCCGCCATCCCCGCCGGAGTGAACCCCATCGATCACCTCGTGCAAAAGCGTCTCACTGAGATCGGCCTAAAACCCTCTCCGAAGGCCGATGCCCGCACCTTGATGCGCCGTCTCTCTTTTGATTTGCACGGCCTGCCGCCCAAACTGTCGGACTTGTCCGACGCGTCCGACCTCTCAGACCAAAAGCTCGATGCGCTGGTCAGCCAGTTCTTCAAAAGCCCCCACTACGGCGAGCGCATGGCCATCAGTTGGCTCGATCAGGTCCGCTTCGCCGACACCATCGGCTACCACAGCGACAATCAACACAATGTCTGGCCTTACCGCGATTACGTCATCCAGTCGTTCAACAAAAACAAACCCTTCGACCGCTTCACCATTGAGCAGATCGCTGGTGATCTGATGCCGGATGCGAATCAAGAGACACGCGTCGGCTCTGCCTTCAACCGCCTCATCCTCAGCACGGAGGAAGGCGGTGCCCAAGCCAAGGACTACGAGCAGCGCATGCTCACGGATCGCGTCCGTGCCGTCGGCAATGCGTGGATGGGCCAGACGACTGGCTGTGCGCAATGTCATGACCACAAATTCGATCCCATTACCACCCGTGACTTTTACACCCTCGGTGCCTTCTTCGCCGACATCAAAGAGCCACTCATCGGTCGTCGCGAGGCCGGCATGATGGTGCTCGATGCAGAAAGCGAAAAGAAGCAGGCAGACATCGCCAAGCGTCTCGCCGCATTGCAAGCTGACTTTGCAAAGCCGCGCCCGGAACTCGCCAGTGCGCAATCCGAGTGGGAAAAGAAGGCGGGCGGGGCCGCGACCAGCAGTGGCGCATGGCAGCCGCTGAAACCGCAAAATGCCACCTCCGTGAAGAAGAACGTTTCACTTAAAGCCGACAAAGATGGCATCGTGCGTGGCAGTATCGACAAAAAGCGCGATGAGCGGAAGCAAAACGACGGGACCGAGACCTACACGATCACCGCCAAACTGCCGAAAGGCACCACCGGCATCCGCTTGGACGCGCTGAAGGAAAAATCACCCGGCATCG
>JAJTDU010000105.1 GCA_021298725.1 Verrucomicrobiaceae bacterium
GGTGTCCACGGGGATGTCGGGATGCCGCTCGGGCTTGTTGGGCTGGCCGTCGATTTTGCCGTCATGCCAGGAGACCTTGAGGGCGGGGTGTTTGCCGGCAGGCATGTGATAGACGAGCTTGCTCCAGGCCGGGGCGTTGAGGGCGGTGATGGGGCCGCTTTCGGCGTCGATTTTTTCAGGGATGAGCTGGCCGAGGATGCTGAAGGTAGCGTCCATGATGTGGCAGCCCATGTCGCCGAGGGCGCCGGAGCCGAACTGCCACCAGCCGCGCCAGTTGAAGTTGTGCGGGCCGGGGCTGCGCTTGTTTTTCTTGGCGGTGGCCTCGTCGAGGTCGAACTCGAAGTAGGGCTCACTGGGTTCGGAGGAGAGCCAGAGATCCCAGTCGAGGTTGGTGGGGCATTCGACGAGCTTCTTCTTGATGGGGCCCTGCGGCCAGACGGGGCGGTTGGTCCAGAGGCGGATTTCCTTGAGGGTGCCGATGACCCCCTGCTCGATCCACTCTTTGGCCAGGCGCTGGCCTTCCATGGTGCGGCCTTGGTTGCCCATCTGGGTGACGATTTTGGCGTTCTTGGCGGCTTGGTGGAGAACACGCACCTCGCCGATGTAGTTGCAGAGAGGTTTCTGTACGCAGACGTGCTTGCCGTGCTTGATGGCGTGCATGGCAGCAAGGAGCTTCGGCACATTTGGGGCGGCGGCGTTGGATTCAGCGTGGATTTTTTCCCGGCGCTTGGCGGCTTCCTCCAGGCGTTTTGAGTCCACATCGACGAGGGCGACGATGTTGTGCGCGAGCGTCACGGCCTGGGTGTCGGACTGGCCTTTGCCGTTCGCGCCGATGATGGCGAGGTTCAGGCGTTTGGAGGCCGCGTCCTGGCCGCGTAGCAGGAGATTCGGACCGGCGAAGGTGGTGGCTGCGAGACCGGCGGTGCGGCTGAGGAAGTGGCGGCGGGAAAGCTGGCGGGTGTTCATGGGCAGTTTGGAGAGCTCGGAAACGTGGCAGTGAAGGGGATGTTACGAGAGATTCAAGGTGACACTGGCGGGAGGAACTCGTGGAGGATGCCGTCGATTTCACGGATGCCGAAGGGCTTGCCAAGGTAGGTGGTGGCACCCGCGGCGAGGCATTTTTCCCGATCTTCAGCGCCGGTGCCGCCGGAGAGGCTGATGATCGGAATGGTCTGGAGTTTCGGAGTTTTGGAGGCGCGTATCTCGCGGATGGCGCTCAAGCCATCAAGGACGGGCATGCGGACATCCATGAAGATGAGGTCTGGCAACAGAGAGTAGGTGAGACGAACGGCTTCCGCGCCATCACAGGCGGAGGCGACTTGGAATCCGAGGCTTTCAAGGTAGCCGCGGGTGACGGAGACCAAGGCTGTCTGGTCATCGGCGATGAGGATGATCTGTGGGTGGGCCGAATTGGAAGTGGGAGGCAGCACTGACGCGGGTGAGTGGATCTGTGTGGCAAGCGATTCCTGCGCCGTGCTGTCACTGACAACGGGCAGTTGCAGGACGAAGATGCTGGCATGCCCAGCAGCGGCCCTGATGGTGAAGTGGCCTTGATGCAGCCGGGCCAGTGCCTCCAACAGCGCGAGACCGATGGGCTTGAGTCCGTGGAGCTGCTGCAGCATGGCAGCGGGCGTGTCTTGAGCGATTGGAGGCGGCAGAGTGGCGTTGCCGATGGCTTGGATGAGAATGCTCCCAGCTTCAGCGGTGATGTGAAGACTTGTCTGCCCGCCCGAGGGGGTGACGAGAATGGCAGTGGCGAGTAGCTCGCCAATCATTTGCGTGAGCCGTATCTTGTCGGCACTGGCCTGGAGTCCGGTTGAAAAAGAGCGGCTGATGTGGATGGAGCGGGTGGTGGCAAGTTCGGACTTCTGACTCAGTGCTTCCTCGGCGGCTGCAGATAGATCACAGGCGGTGAGCGTGAGAGATTCGGTTTGGAGTCTTGCCACATCGACAAGCCCGGAAATGAGAGCGGCTGTCTGGCATGTCTGATCATGAATGGAGCGCAACGCGGCTGACTGCGCCGCAGAAAGCGGGCCATGGATGCCGTCGAGCAGTAACTCCGCCTGGGCCATGGCGGTGGTGAGCGGATTGCGCAGTTCATGAGCAGCACGGCTCAAAAAATCGACGGACATGCCACCTTCTAAAGGATGATTCATTTTTATTCGAGTGCGCCTAGCTTGTTAAAAATGTTGTATGCTATCCACACGATCCCCATGCCAAAAGCATCATCTCAAACCACGCCACAGGCAAATCGGCATTCTTCCGAAGCAGGCACGATCCTCCTCGTGGAGGATCATCAAGGTTATCGTGAGGTGATGAAGGCTGCGCTGGGTAGTTACCTGCCGGGTTTTCAAGTGGTGGAGGCCGACAGCATCCAGACGGCGTTGGCTGCTCTCAGTGTGCGCGTTTTTGAGGTCATGGTGACGGACATGACGCTTTCAGATGGCAGCGCGATTGAGCTTTTGGACGGCGCCGGGAGCTGCATCGCGGCTGGAATGAAGGTGATCACCATCAGCGGCCATGACAGCCGGGAGATGCTGCCAGTTCTGAACCGTGCTGACGTGCATGGTTATGTGTCCAAGGAAAGTGGACCCAGGGCACTGGCGCAGTCGGTCATGTCCGTGGTGGAGGAGGGGCGTGCGTCGCGATGATAAAGAATTCTGCTGGGAATCCTTCGCTGGAATCCAGGCTATCATTGAAATTCGTCCCGCATTTGCTCCTCCGACCATGTCGGATCACTGTTCCGCGCCTTTGAGCAGGCTCTTCGCATGCTCCCGCGCACTTGCCGCGCTACCGCCGAGCATGCGCGCTAGTTCCTCGATGCGCTCATCCGCACTCACCTCTTGAATTTGTGAGCGGGTCGTGTTTCCCGTGATCTCCTTCGTCACCACAAAGTGACTGCGCGCCAGTGACGCAACCTGTGGGAAATGCGTGATCGCGATCACTTGATGCGTCGCGCCCAGGGCCGCCATCTTGCGCCCCACCGCCTCGGCGATGTTGCCGCCTACATTGGCGTCGATCTCGTCAAACACCAGCAGCGGCACTGCGTCCTGCTTCGCCAGAGCGCTTTTCACCGCCAGGAGCACACGTGACATCTCACCGCTGCTCGCCGTCAGTCGCAGCGGTTTCGAAGGCTCGCCCGGATTTGGCGCAAAGTGGAAATCGACCTCTTCAAGGCCGCATTTTTCGGGCGTAGTCAGGTTGGCAAGCTGCGCTTCGAAGACGCTGCGTTTGAAGCCCAGATCCGTGAGATGCGAGGCGACCTCTTTCGCGAGTTTTGGAGCCGCGTCGGCCCGTTTCTTCGAAATTTGCTTGCCGAGCTTCAAAACCTCCGTTTCGCGCTCTTTCACGAGCTTCTGCAACTTCTCGATTTCCTCGCCGCGATTCTCCATCTTCGCGAGTTTGCGCTCCGTTTCGGCCAGAAACTCCAAAATCTCCCCAATCGTGCGTCCATACTTCCGCTTCAGTGTTTGAATGATGTGAATGCGGTTTTCGAGCTTGTCCAACTCGGCAGGATCAGTTTCTAAATCATCTGCATAGTCCGCCAGGCTGCTCTCCAGCTCGGTCAGCTCGATCTGCGCTGATTTGAAGCCCTCAAACATCGCAGATGTGCCGGGATCGATCTTCTCCAACTCATGGATGCTGCGGCTGATCTCGCGCAAACCATCCACCACACTGCCTTCGCCCTCGCTCAGGCGGCCCGTGATGGCTCCGCATAGCTCTGCCAGCCGTGCTCCGTTCGCAGCGATGCGATGACGGCTCTCGATTTCCTCCTCCTCGCCCTCCTTGAGGTTCGCGGAGGCAATTTCGTTCGCCTGAAACTTCAACATGTCGATCTGCTGGCTGGACGCCCTCTCGGAGTTCTCCAGTTCGTTTAGCTCCACCACGACGGTGCGCCACAGCTTCCAGGCGTCCTGATATTTGCCCAGGAGCTCCTCAATGCTGGTGAATTTGTCCAGCATCTCAAGCTGGCGCTCGCGGGAGTTCAGCGACTGATGATCATGCGGCCCATGCAGATCCACCAAAAACTCGCCCAGGCTCTTGAGCACCTGGATCGTCACCGGAGAGCAGTTCACAAACTGCTTGTTCGCCCCGCTGGTGCTGATGGAGCGTTTGATCAGCAATTCCCCGTCTTGGCACGGCTCCAGTCCCGCATCTTCGAGCACCACGTCAATTGCCCGCGTGTCTGTCAGGTGAAAACTCGCCTCCACCGTGCAGGAATCTTGCCCGTTGCGGATTAGCGACCGGTCCGCCCGCTCGCCCAGGATCAGCTTCAAAGCGCCGACAATGATCGACTTTCCGGCACCCGTCTCCCCCGTCACACCGACTAGCCCTGGAGCCAGTTCCCAGGTCACATCTTCGACGAGCGCCAGATTACGGATTTTCAGGAAGGAAAGCATGCGGTGGTTTGGAAAACTGCGCGAAGATGGGGAGTCCCCGGCGCATTTCAACCACCACGCGGAGATCTTCCGCTCCAGGGCTTAAAAGCACGCGAAAAAGGCGCGGCGGACTTGTAGCCGAGCTCGGCGGCCACGTTTTTCACCAGCGCAACCGGTTGCCGCAGTTTGAAGGCCTCTTGGACGAGTTCTTCCACCGCTTCCGTGATGCAGAAAGAGAGGTCATTCGCGAAAGACTCGTCAGCCTTGACCTCTTGTAGCTTCGATGACCAATCGAAGCTACTCCATCCTCATGAAGCCAACCCTTTTCCTCACGCTCCTCTTGCTTGCCATCGTTCCGACCTCGCATGGCCAACAGCCGCCGCTTGCAGGCGGATTCAGCCAGGCGGCTACCACCGATGCTAATGTGCTCAAAGCAGCTCAATTCGCAGTCAAAGCCCAAGACGCAAAACTCAGCCTGCAATACGTCACCTCCGCCGAGCAGCAGGTGGTCGCGGGGATCAACTTCAAGCTCAAACTGACCACTGCCGATGGTCGCAAAGCCGATGCCGTCGTGTGGCGCAAGCTCGATGGCAGCTACGAACTCACCTCCTGGCAATCAATCGCCGCTGATCCCGCCATCCTCACCACCGAATACATCTACGACACCGGCCCTTATCCGCAGATTCACGCCACCACGATCGTCGAAACGCCCACCGGGCTCGTCACAGCTTGGTTTGGCGGCACGGCGGAAAGAAATCCCGATGTATGCATCTGGGTGTCCCGCCAGCTTCCCGATGGCCAATGGACCGAAGGCGTCGAAACGGCGAATGGCGTGCAAGCAGACGGAAAACGGCATCCAACATGGAATCCGGTGCTGTTTCAGCCAAAGGACGCGCCATTGATGCTCTTCTACAAAGTCGGCCCGTCGCCGAGCACGTGGGGGGGCGAGCTCAAAACGAGCATTGATGGCGGCAAAACCTGGTCTGCGGCTCAAAAACTGCCCCAAGGCATCTTCGGCCCGATCAAGAACAAGCCCGTGCAACTCGTGAATGGCGACATCCTGTGCCCCACGAGCAATGAAACCGATATGAAGCCCAGCGCGTGGGCGATCTACTTCGAGCGCACGGCTGATCTGGGCAAAACATGGACACGCACGGAGCTGCTTCACGATGGATTGAAGATCAGCGCCATCCAGCCGAGCCTTCTTTTCCTCGGCGGCGGAAAGCTGCAAGCCGTGGGCCGCACGCGTCAGGGCAAAGTCTTCCAAATCACCTCGGAAGACGCCGGCAAGACCTGGGGCGAGATTTCGCTCACCGAGCTGCCGAATCCCAACTCTGGCACCGACGCCATCACGCTCGCCGATGGCCGACACCTGCTGATCTACAATCACACCGCCAAAGGCCGCAGCCCGCTGAATCTCGCTGTGAGCAAGGACGGCAAGACCTGGGAAGCCGCGCTGGTCTTTGAAGACGAGCCGAAGAAGGAATTCAGCTATCCAGCGATCATTCAGACCCAAGATGGCCTCGTGCACATCACCTACACCTGGAAGCGGGCCAAGGTGAAGCATCTCGTCATTGATCCCACCAAGCTCTCCACGAAGTCCATCGTGAACGGCCAGTAGCCGCAGTGACGTCGATCTTCTTGGCAGTTCTCACCGCACCCGCCGTCGCGGTAAACGCTCCTGGCCGCAGGCTTTTTCGGCCCCAGCCTCGAACTCCGCGCTCGTCACATCGACTACCCGCATGTCATCGACAACGATGGCAGCTTCTTCATCGCACTCGCCGGTGGCAAGCAAAGCGTTGAGTTGCTCAAGGTGAAGCTCGGCGCTGTCGCTGCCGTAAAAGATGCCGCTGCGAATCGGCGAAGCAAAGTAGCCCTCTCGCTCCGCGAGAGGCGCTTGGTGCTCCGCTGTCCCCATTGGTGACCGAACTTCGAAAGCGATGCGAATCAGCGAAAGCGCTGTGCTCATCTTGCGGAGCAAGATGGCTACTATGCTGACGCCTTCAAATACGGCTTCTGCGCCTCGAAGCGGGATTCCAAGCCACGAAGTCATCTGGTTCGGAATCTCTTTTGCCGAGCATTCCTCAGCGCTCCATAGTCCAGCATGTCTCCCATCCTTCTCCAGCTTCCCATGGCCTGCGATCCCTCTTTGCCCGTGCTGCTGGCGATTTCCGGCGGGCGTGACTCGGTGGCGCTGCTGCACCTGCTGCGGGAGGCTGGATTCACGAATCTGATCCTCTGCCACCTCAATCACGGTCTGCGAGGTGACGAATCGGACGGCGACGCGATGTTTGTGCAGCGGTTGGCGAAGAAGCATGATCTCCAATGCGAGATCGAGGCTGCGCATGTGGCGGCGCTGGCGAAAGAACGGAAGATTTCGGTCGAAACCGCGGCACGGGAGGCGCGGCATGCCTTTTTGCTGCGCATGGCCGAAAAACATGACATCTGGGTCGTCTTGCTGGCGCATCACGCGGAGGATCAGGCGGAGACGATTCTCGCCAATCTGTGCCGTGGCAGCGGTCTGGCGGGATTGGCGGGCATGCACGCGGTGCAGCGGCTTGATTCGGGTCTGCATCTCGTGCGCCCGTTGCTGCAAGTCCGCCGCAGTGAGATCGACTCCTATCTCAAATCAAAGCGCTTCAAGTTTCGTGAGGATTCGAGCAACGCGTCGCCGAAACATCGCCGCAACCGGCTGCGGCACGAGGCGCTGCCGCTTTTGAACGACATCTTCGCTCGTGATGTGGTGCCACAGGTGCTGCGCCTCGGGTCACTGGCCGAACAGGATGACGACTGCTTGCAGCGTCAAGCTTTTGCGTTTCTGGGCGCTGAAGGGCGTCTCAATGAAGACCGCTCGCTGCTGATCACGCCCGAACTGCTGGCGCTACATCCGGCGGTGCTCTCTCGCGTGTTTGCGCTTTGGCTGCGCGAGGTGCTGGAGCTGACGGGCATTGAGCATGACGATCTGGAAGCCGCGATGGCAATGCTGGCTCCGGATGGAGTCGCAAAGATCAATCTGCCGCATGACCGTCACCTGCGCCGCAAAGCGAAGCGGCTGTGGGTGGAGTGAGGAGGAAAGTAGTCCAGAGCTTCAGCTCTCTCTGGAAGGCTCACGGTTCACCCAGAGCGAGCTAAAGCTCTTGACTGCTTTTAACCTTCCAGCGTGTGGATGAACAACCCGCTGCGTAGCTTCGGTTCGAACCAGGTGCTCTTCGGCGGCATGATCTGGCCAACGTCGGAGATGGCCATGAGCTGATCGACGGTGGTGGGGAACATCGAGAATGCGACGCTGAAATCGCGGCTATTCACGAGTTTTTCGAGTTCTGCGGTGCCGCGGATGCCGCCGATGAAGTCGATGCGCTTGCTGGTGCGTGGGTCGTCAATGCCGAGGAGGGGCTTGAGCAGACGGTCTTGCAGGATGCTGACGTCGAGCTGGTCGATGGGGCTGGCATCCTTGGCGGGTTCCCAGTTCAACTCATACCACTGGTCTTTCAAATACATGCAGCATTGGCCTGGCTTGGTCGGTGATTTGAGCGTGGTCGGCTGCAGAGTGAAGATCTCGCCGACCTTCTTGAGGAACTCCTCGCGGTCGTTGCAGTTGAGATCCTTCACGGCCCGGTTGTAGGGCAGGATTTTGAGCTCATCGCCGGGGAACAGCACGCTGAGGAACCAGTTATAGTTCTCGCTCCCGTCGTGGTTCGGATTGGCCGCGCGGCGCAGCTTGCTCACGCGGAAGGCGCTGGCGGCGCGGTGATGACCGTCGGCGACGTAGGCAAAGGGCACTTGGCTTTCAAACAGCCCGGTCAAAGAGACACAAAGCCCAAGAGAGAGGCTCCACACCTGATGACGGACGTTGTCAGGCGCGGTGATGTCGTAGATCGGTGTTTCAGTCTTCGTGTAGCCGTCGATCAAGGCGCTGATGCCCGGACGCTGGCGGTAAGTGAGGAAAATGGGGCCGGTGTTCGCGTTCAGCGAGTCCACGAGGTTCGTGCGGTCGTCTTCCTTGTCCTGACGCGTCTTCTCGTGCTTTTTGATGATGTCCTTCTCGTAATCCTCCGTGTGGCAGACGGTCACGAGGCCGGTCTGGCTGTGGCCGGCGACGGTTTGACGATACAAATACATCGTGGGCTTGGTCTCACGCGTCAGCACGCCTTCTTTCTGCATGCGCTCAAAGCTTTCACGAGCCTTGGCATACACGGGGGCGGAATACGGGTCGATCTCGGGATCGAGGTCGATTTCGGCGCGGTCCACATGCAGCAGGCTGTTGGGCTTGCCTTTGGCAAGAGCGGCGGCCTCCTCACGGTTGACCACATCGTACGGAACGGCGGCGACTTCAGGGGCGAACTTGGGGGTGATTCGGCTGCGCTTTGGACGCAGCTTCGTTGGCCATCGGCTGCGAGGCCGCCAGTGGCCACAGAATGCGGCGCGTGCATTTCGTGTTCGCGCAGCATTTGCCGATCATGGCATGCGCTTGCTGATCGGTGATGTTGTTGGCGAAGCGATACATGCCGGTCTGACGGCTTAACATCTCGCGCAGCGGCACCGAGACCAGCTTCTCCTGCTCCAAGGCAAGCGCCATGCCAAGCGCGGCAGGGTAGAAGAAGTCGAGGGCCAGACGTAGGTCTTCGAGCGTGGCGAGATCAAGGCGCCAGCCGCGATTCATCGTGGGCGCGGAGTGCAGCGGACGAAAAGCGCCGTTGGCGTCATTGCGGGCGATGAACAAGGCGTCATTTGCTGCGTGGTGGACTTGCAGGCCCTCTTGATCGAGATCCGCGGTGTGACAGAGTGAAAAACTGCCATCCGAATTCGTGGTGATGGCGATTTCACCAATGGAGTCACGTCCCGAGGCAAGCCACGCGGCCAGGGTGTCATTCAACGTCGAAGTGCGAACCGCGACCGGCGAACTGATCCCGTGTTTTTGGTCAAAATCATTCACCTGGTCCAGAACCACGTCCGCCATGAGCGGCGCGGTCCCGATCGCACCGCTGTAGTAGAGCTGCCGTCCCTGGAGTTGGTGAGGATTGTGATGAAAGACGCCGCTTTCACTCAAGGCAGCGCCGATTTCCTCGCGCATGCCGAGCAAGACAGGGATGTCCTGGAAGCTGTGCAGGCCGTCGGCGATGAAAAACGGGACGATGACCACATCCGGTGAGGTGGTCAGCTTGGCCCATTCGGCGACGAAGGGCGCCTCCTCCATGTAGGTGTCAATGACCTCGGCAAATCCATGATGGCCGTCGCGGATGAGAGAAACTTGGTCCTGGATGGCCTTGGTGGAGTTTTCGTTCAGGCTGGTGCCGTGACCGACGATAATGAGGCTGGTGCGGTCACGCGGCACGCCGGGGGCGACTTCATCCGCACGCTGCAAAATGAGGCGCGTCATGTTCGGGTGGATGCCGACGGGATCGCAGTAATAGATCGTTTTGCCATCGCGGTGAGTGACCGGACCGTCGAGCCGCAGCTCACGCGGCAGCACCTGCTGGCAGAAGTAGCCTTCGCTGATGAAGTTCGGCACGATGTATATGACATCGCTGTCCACCATTTCGTAAACCTCGCGCATGTTCGGTTCCTCTTTCCAGAAGCAGCAGGCCACTTCGCGGAAAATGCCACGTCGGCGGATGGCGTCGGCGTGCAGGTGTGTCGGGGCGCTGGAGTCCGGGTTTGTGGTGGAACCGTGACCGATGATGATAAGGGCGGCGTTGGAATGCGATGCGGAGGGCACAGGGCGAAGGGCAAAGAGTTAAAACAAGAAACCTTGCTACGTCAGCCATGGCGGAAGCGGATGTCGCGGATCTTGGCGTCGGGCAGTTTGGCTTGCAGGCGTTTGAGGATTTTGCCTTTTTCGAGCATCAGCGCGTGATGGGCGGTGGGCTGCATGAGGCGCACGGTCAGCACGCCGCGTTCGATGGAGTCCGGGCGGGCGAGTTTGAACAAAAAAGCTCCAACGATCTCTTCCCAAGCCTCAAGCACGTCCTCCAACTTCACACGATTCGCCAAACCGCACTGGGCGACGATTTTTGGGGCCAAATCGGCCACGCTGAGCGTGGGCAGGTCCATCAACGGGCCGTCAGCCACTCCGCGCCACGCCGCCACAAGTCGGTGGCGCAAAATCTGGTAGGGCGTGGGTTTGCGATCGCTCATGGACCGCAGGCTAGCCGGAAATCTGCCGGTGCTGAAATACAAAATGGCATTTATCGCGCCATCTTCGCTTAGCGAAGTGGTACCCCCGGTAGGATTCGAACCTACGACAAATTGATTAAGAGTCAACTGCTCTACCAACTGAGCTACGGAGGCATTCGCTGTCACTTGGATGACAGGGTCGGTGAAGGGCGCGAGTAATAGCCGTCCCTGCCCGTCGTGCAAGCGCGTTTTGCCACTTCCTGCGCTTTCATTGCAGGGACGTCTGAAGCGCGGCTTCCGTACTAAAAATTGCATGCCGTGGTTCCAGCCCTGAGGTAACACCGGTGCATGCGTTCTTGGGTTTTTATCTTTCTTGTTTCAATTCATCTCGCCAGCGCCGCCGATTTGCCATGGAGCGTCACGATTGCAGGTGAGCTCGGGCCTTACACGAAGGAACGCTGGAAGGCTGACTGGCCGGGCTGCGAGTTTGAAGGCGGGATTAAGGAAGGGCGCGTCATGGTGACGGAGGGTCAAAGGCTGCGCGTGAACTTCGCTCTCGGTCAGATCGGCCCTGAGGCGGGCGGCGCTGGCTGGCGCATGCCGTTTGGAAAGCATGAGACGGCGGAGATGAGCTACACGCTGCGCTTCAGCAAGGACTTCGACTTCGTCAAAGGCGGCAAGCTGCCCGGACTCTGCGGCGGGCCGGAAAATGTGAGCGGTGGAAGGCCTGCAAACGGCCAGAACGGTTTCTCCGCCCGCTTGATGTGGCGCAGGGATGGCCGTGGTGAGGCCTATGTCTATCACAAGAACCAAAAGGGCGATTATGGCGACAGTTTCGCCTTCCCCTCTGACTTCCGCTTTCCCACTGACACACCGGTCAAGGTGCGCCTCGCTGTGAGCATGAATACGCCCGGCAAACGCAACGGCGCACTGCGTGTATGGATCGACGAAAAGCTGCTCGTCGAGCGATCCGACATGGAATGGCGTTCGGTGGACAGCTTCGGCGTGGACGGCCTTTACTTTGAAACTTTCCACGGCGGCGGGGACAAATCCTGGGCACCGACCAAACCGTGCTGGGCCGAGTTTGGGGAGTTGCGTGTTTCAGAGTAGCACCCGAATGCGAGCGCGAGCAGGGCAATCCTGCGGCGCATCACATCGCGCCTTCAACCGTGCCGTCCTTTGAACGTCAACTCGGCGATGCCGCTTTTGTCGAGGTCACCGAGGTCCAGCGTGACCATTTTTTCATACTGTGCCTTCGTGGCCTCATTGAGCGGCAGATTGGGGCCGACGGTCTTCGCCACATCGGCGGCGATGCCGCTGTCTTTGGCGGCGTGCTCGGCGGAAAACCAGCAGTCGTGCCGCGCCCGTTTGGCTGAAGACTTCGCGGATCATGTTCAAATCGTGGCCCAGAGCGTCGGCCAGGCCCAAACCTTCGGCCAGACCGGCGGTATTGATGTTCATGACCATGTTCACCAGCGCTTTGACCTCGGCGGCACGACCCGGACCGCCAATGAAGCGGCGGTTCACGCTCATCTGCTCGATCATCGGCTGCACCTGCTGGTAGATCGTTTCATCACCGGCCAGCATGAGGTAGAGCTTGCCTTCGCGTGCATGGCTGATGCTGGAGGCCATGCAGGCTTCCAAGCTGTGTGCGCCGACTTTTTCCGCAGCCGCATAGACCTCGCGATGGATCGCGGGGGAAAGTGTGGCGCAGTTGATGAAAATCTTGCCGTTGGCGTTCGTGAGCAGGCTGTCGCCGGTGCCAAAGAAGATGCCGCGCATGGAGGCGTCATTGGTCACGACGGTGAAAATCACGTCGGCAGCGGCAGTGACATCGGCCAGCTTGGTGCAGGCTTTGCAGCCGAGTTCGGCGGCCAGATCAACGGCGGCCTGCGTGTTGACATCGAGCACAGCGGTGACGCTGTAGCCGGTTTCTTTGAGACGACGGGCCATGTTGGCCCCCATTTTGCCGACTCCGACGAATGCAACGGTTTGGGACATGAGGATGAGTGGTTGGTTATGGGTTGGAAAGTTTACGGATGATGCTTCGGGCGAGGTTTTCGTTGATCTCGCGATGTCTAGGGACGGGCTGGGCGATCTTGGTGGTGGGATTCTGATACCAGTCGTGTTTGCCGCCGTGTCTGATGAAGACACAGCCGAATTCCTCCACGGTCTTGATCAAATCACGATGCTTCATGCCACCGCCAGTTCGAGTTCCGCATGATGTCGGACCGAAGGAATTTCACCGCTGGTCAGGTCACGTTGCAGGTCGGCCAGATGAGCCTTCAAATCGTCCAAGGACGCGCCCTGGGTCACATAATCGGGGAATTCATCGAGATGGCCCAGCCAGTCACTGCCGTCCTGCCAGTAGGTGAATGCGATTTTCATCAGGTGCGAGTGTTGGGTATTGAAGTCGCTATTTATAGTCGGGATAAAACGGATTGTGCGCCTTTTCCTCTCCGACGGTCGTCAGCGGGCCGTGGCCGGGGCAGAGGACGGTGTGATCCGCCAAAGTGAAGATTTCCTTGCGGTTCGTGGCGAGGGCGTCGTTGAAGGAAACCATGCCGCCGCCCATGCTTGAGGCGAACAGGGCATCGCCCACGATGGCGACAGGCTTTTCGAGGCCACTGACGACATAGGTGATGCCGCCTTTCGAGTGGCCCCAGGTGCTGCGGGGCTCGATTTTCAGGCCGCCGCTCTCCCAGGATTCCGTTTCGCCGAGTTCAAAGGTTTTGGCTCCGGCGCAGGCCTCACGCGCATGCACAAAGGCAGTCACGGCTCCATCGGCGGACAGTTTGGCCAGATCCATGATGTGATCGGGATGCGTGTGCGTGAGGAAGATCAGGCTGAGGTTGAGGCCGTGCTTCTCGATGAAGTCGATCATCGGCCCAGCATCGGCTCCGGTGTCAAAAGCGACCGCATTCTTCGTTTCGGCGTCCCACACGAGGTAGGCATTCACCGTCATGTCGTGATACGTCGTGTTGAACTGCGCCAGGCCCTTCAACGTGACCGGCGTCGGTCGCCAGTCGCCGTGCGCCATCGTGACGAGAGCCAAACCATCAAGCTGAAGGTGTGGCGCAATCTTGCGGAGCAACTTGTCATCCACCGTGCCGGCTTTTGCGGCGGCAACATCTTCGACGCTGACGCCAGCCTTGGCGGCGAGATCAGCTTCGCTGAGGCCAAGTCCGCGCATGGACTTGGCGATGACATCATTGAAAAGGTCTTCGAGAGGAATCGACATGGGCGGCGATTCAATGCGATCTGGCTGCGATGGCAAGACATTATGTGCCGTTGCGCAGAAACTTGCCTGTCACGCTGCGATCGTTCGCGGCAATCTGCTGCGGTGTGCCGGTGGCGAGGATGTGGCCGCCTTCGGTGCCGCCGCCGGGGCCGAGGTCGATGATCCAGTCGGCGCAGCGAATGACGTCAAGGTGGTGCTCGATGACGATGAGAGTGTTCCCGGCATCGCGCAGGCGCAGCAGGACGCCGAGCAGCGTTTGAATGTCGGCGCTGTGCAGGCCGGTGGTGGGTTCGTCGAGGACGTAGAGCGTGCGGCCGGTGCTGCGTTTGGCGAGTTCGGCGCTGAGCTTGATGCGCTGGGCCTCGCCGCCGGAGAGTGAGGCACCGCTTTGGCCGAGTTTGATGTAGCCGAGGCCGGTGTCTTCGAGCGTGCTCAGTTTCGGGGCGATGGCGTTGTTGCGGTCAAAGAAGCGTGCGGCTTCGCTGACGGTCATTTCGAGCACGTCGGCGATGTTTTTGCCTTTGAAGGTGACTTCGAGTGTCTCGGCACCGTAACGGCGTCCTTTGCAGGACTCGCAGGTGACATAAACGTCGGCGAGGAAGTGCATGTCGATCTTGATGACGCCGTCGCCTTCGCATTTTTCACAGCGCCCCCCGGGGGTGTTGAAGCTGAAACGTCCGGCATCGTAACCACGCATGCGGGCCAGTGGAAGCTGCGCGAACAGCTCACGGATGGGGCCAAACGCGCCAGTGTAAGTGGCGGGATTCGAGCGCGGACTGCGGCCG
>JAJTDU010000106.1 GCA_021298725.1 Verrucomicrobiaceae bacterium
GATTTGGGCGGTGTGAGTCATATCTGGCCGCTGAGGGCCATCGCGGCATCGGCGGGCGTCGTCGGAGGCGGGGCGGTGGAATTGAGTTCGAGCTGGCGGGGGCCGGGGAGGAAGTGCTGGCGGAGGTTCGTGCTTTCGAGTAGGGCGATGCGCGGGCGGTGATCCGCAGCGACGATGAAAGGCATCACCTTTTTGAGGTTCACCCGCATGCGCTGCAGATCGACGAGCGTGAGACGTGACCAGCGACGCGCAGCGAGGATGCGCGCGACATTCACCGTGCCGAGGCCAGGGATGCGCCAGAGGAGCTCTTGTGAGGCGCGGTTGATGTCCACGGGGAAGACGGCGCGATTGCGCAAGGCCCAGGCGAGCTTTGGATCGAGGTCGAGATCGAGATTGGGGTCTTCTTTGGGCAGCAGCTCGCCGACGTCGAAACCGTAGAAGCGCAGCAGCCAGTCGGCCTGATACAAACGATGCTCGCGCACGAGCGGCGGCGGCTTGATGGGCAGCAGCACGCTGGGCTCCGGGATGGGGCTGAAGCCGCTGTAGTAAACGCGGCGCAGGCGCACCTCGCGATACAGCTCATCGGCGCGATGGAGCACGAGCGCGTCGCTGCTGTCATCCGCGCCGACGATCATCTGCGTGCTTTGGCCGGTGGCAAAGGCGGGCGCTTTGACTCGCGGGCGGTTGACGATTTGTCGCGCTTCTTTTTTCGCCGCGAGGTTTTCGTCGATGCGCTGGCAAATGCCGTGCATGGCCTGCTTCGTGTTGTTGAGGTTCTTTTCCGGCGCGAGTCGGTCGAGGCTCTGCTGCGAAGGCAGTTCGATGTTGATGCTAATGCGGTCGGCGAAGCGACCGGCTTTGTCGATGAGCGCCTGTGAGGCCTCGGGGATGGTTTTGAGATGGATGTAGCCGCGGAAGTGATGCACCTCGCGGAGCTGCCGCGCGACCTCGATGACCTGCTCCATCGTGTAATCCGCGCTGCGCACGATGCCGCTGCTGAGGAAGAGTCCCTCGATGTAGTTGCGCTTGTAGAAGTCGAGCGTGAGCTGCACGACCTCCTCCGGTGTGAAGCGTGCCCGCTGCACGTTGCTGGAGCGGCGGTTGATGCAGTAATGGCAGTCGTAGAGGCAGGCGTTGGTTAAGAGCACCTTCAGCAACGACACACAGCGCCCGTCCGGCGTGTAGCTGTGGCAGATGCCCATGCCGCCGGTAGAGCCGATGCCTTGACCATCCCGCGAGTCCTTCCGCGCCGCACCGGAGCTGGCACAGGATGCGTCATACTTCGCCGCATCGGCCAGGATTTCGAGTTTGCGCGTGAGTTCCATGAGTTCTCCTGAACAGTGCATGGGAAGCACTGTTCGTCATGCTTGGAGCATGGTTTTTTTCGGTTACTTCATCGTCAGCATGGCCGCTTGGGACGTCCCACCCGCGAAACCGGGTTTAAGCCTGGATCGGGTGCGCCCTGGAGCTCCCATCCTGACTTTCGCCACTGGGGCGCAATCGCAGGACACAAACTGACTGCGGAGGTTGCCCCAAGACTCAGTCTGGGACAGATTCCACTTCCTTGATGAGTCAGACCGGCCACTCCAAACTGCGTCCTACGGCTGCCACAGTCGTTGGGGGGTTGATTTTGCTGCTGAGCGGCCTTTCCCACGGCTCCGCGCCTCCTGCGGACGGTATTCTCGATGAAACCCGGGCGTTGAGCACGGAGACGCACCGGCAACTGGCCGCTGAGCTGAAGCAATTTCGCGCAGACCTGCGTTGTGACGCCTGGATGACCGCCGTGAGTTTCGTCCCGGCGGAAATCACCCTGCGCAAGCAGGCACAGATCACCCGGCGCGAATGGAGCGGCACGCGCCCAGCGGTGCTCATGGCCTATGACCGCGCCACGAACAGCGGGGCCATGTCATTTGCACCTGAGCTATGGGCGCGTCACTCCTCGGCGGAACTCATCGAGATCATGCAGGAATGCCGCCGCACCCTCGGCAACACCGCGCTCACTCTCGACGAGCGCCTAGCGCTGGCCACCCGCTCATGGATCGACCGTCTGCGCCGGATGGAAAGCGCACGGCTCCGCCACACCCTGCCCCTTCAGAATGATGAGAAGCTGCTCGCACGGGCTGTCATTGCCGTGCTTGCGGGCGGAGGCGTGGTGCTTGCCCTGTTTGGTCTGGCCTCACGCAGACGTTCCGCCAGCAGCAAGTGCCGCTTCGAGTTTCCTGAGGTGCATGTGGACATGCGCCTGGGCGCGCCCTACGGCGGTGGAGTCAGGGCCGAGATGACCCCTGGTCACTGACATCATTCCTCGTACTTGGCAGGCTCATTTTCCCGGATGCCTCGGATTTCCAGCATCTTGTCGAGTTCCTCCACATACTTCCACGGCAGCTTCTTGCGCTGGTACTTGCGGAAGAGCAGATCACGCAGCTCCAGCCAGCGTTCTGGTCCGGGCTGCTCCAGCAGCAGCCACTTTTCGCCGTCAGGATGCGCCACCTGAAACTGCCACTCGCGCGAGTTCCAATAAGCGCGGATGTACTGCTTGCGGCCATCCTCAATTCGTTCGTGCCATTCGTGGATTTGGTTTTTGGTCATTGAGAGCGGGCAGGATGCGCTAGTATCGCCCTCATGCAAGCCGCCAGCCACAACCGTGCTCCAGCCCTGCCGAAACTCCTCCTCTATCTCTTCGCCGTCATGCTCGGCGGAGCGTTGCTGGCCGTGCCACTGTTTCATCTGGGCAAAGCAGGCCACGCCTGGCTTTCGGCATCGTCTTTGCGTGAAAGCGGCCTCGTCATCTGGCTGCTGGGTGAAATTGAGAAAGCTCGCTTCACCCGCTACTTCAACCGCGCTGTGCTCGTCTGTGCCATCGTGCTCATCTGGCCGTTTCTGCGCTGGGTGCGGCTGGATCGCTCACTGCTGCCAGTCTGGAAACCGTTTGGCACCGGCCTGAGGCAATGGGCGCTGGGTTTTGCGCTCGCCAGCGGCCTGCTGCTCATGCTCGGCCTCATTTTTTTCCAGCTTGGTGCCTATCAACTGCGCCCAGATACCCGCTGGTGGCGGTTGGGAGAGGCCGTCACCGCCGCACTCGGCGCAGGCATCGTGGAGGAGTTCTTTTTTCGCGGCCTGCTGCTCAGCCTGCTGCTGCGGACGATGTCTGGGCGTTCGGCACTGCTCGCTGGCACCTTTGTTTTTGCCCTCGTTCACTTTCTCAAACCGCCTGAAGGCTGGCAGATCGAGGATGCCGCCGTCACCTGGAGCAGCGGTTTCCTGGTGCTTGGGCAAATCGCCGCCAGCTTTGGCGACACGCAGTTCCTTTTGGCTGAATTCGCCACGTTGTTCGCCGTCGGCTGGGTGCTGGCGCACGTGCGCATGCAAACCGGGGCGCTGTGGGCTGGCATCGGCCTGCATGGCGGCTGGGTGTTCGGTTTGAAATACTTCAGCGGTATCACCCACTATCACAGCAGCTGGCTGCCCTGGATTGGCCACAATCTGAAAATCGGCCTCGCCCCGCTCCTGACCGTGCTGTTGACCGGCTGGATCGCCTCCCACCTGCTGCGGACTCGATAATTCATTTGCACCGCGCCTCATGACACGGAACATGCAGCGCAGCAGCCCCTCGCCTGAGTGGCGGAATTGGTAGACGCGCCAGACTTAGGATCTGGTTGAGCAATCAGTGCAGGTTCGAGTCCTGTCTCAGGCACCACAGCAAGCGGGATCTCGGATCAGATGACGACCTCGTGGGCTGCTTGTTTGCCGATGCTGTAAACTTTGAAGCCGATCTCCCGCAGTCTTGCGTGGTCGAGCACATTGCGCCCATCAAAGATCCACGCGGGTTTCAGCATGGATTTGTAAATGGCCTCGAAATCCAACTCGCGGAACTCATCCCACTCGGTGAGGATGAGCAAAGCATAAGCTCCTGCGGCGGCCTGCTGAGCGCTGGTAGCAAACTCGACATTGGGATTGTCCGCCTGGATGGCGAGATCCTTGCAAATCTGCGCCGCACCCACCTTGGGATCGTAAATGGAGAGGTTTGCCCTCTCTTGCAGAAGATCCTGGCAGACATAGATCGCGGCGGACTCGCGCGTGTCGTTGGTATCCTTCTTGAACGCAAAGCCCAGAACGGCGATGCGCTTGCCGGTCACCGTGTTGAACAACGCACGCAGGATACGCTCAGCAAAGCGGCGCTTCTGCCAGTCATTCATCTGGATGACTTGGTCCCAGTAGGCGGCGACCTCCGGTAGGCCGAAATGCCCGCATAGATAGACCAGATTGAGCACATCCTTCTGGAAACAAGAGCCGCCGAAACCCACAGAAGCCTTCAGGAACTTCGGGCCGATACGCGAATCAGAGCCGATGGCGCGCGCCACCTCGTCCACATCCGCTCCGGTCTTCTCGCAGAGGGCCGAGATGCTGTTGATGGAGGAGATGCGCTGGGCCAGAAACGCGTTGGCGACGAGCTTCGACAGCTCGGATGACCAAAGATTCGTGGTGAGAATGCGGTCACGCGGCACCCAGTTGGCATACACACTGACCAGTGTCTCCACGGCGGCAAGGCCGGCCTCGGTCTGCTCTCCGCCGATTAAAATGCGATCAGGATTGTTCAGATCCTTCACTGCCGTGCCTTCGGCGAGGAATTCAGGATTGGAGAGCACCTGATGCCGCAGGCCTTTCGAGTCTGCCGCGAGGATCGAGTGGATCGCCTCCGCCGTGCGAACTGGGATCGTGCTCTTTTCCACGATGATCTTCGGGCTTTCCGCCACCTCTGCGATGGTGCGCGCCACGGATTCGACAAAGCGCAAGTCAGCCGCCTTGTTCGCCCCTACGCCAAACGATTTTGTGGGTGTGTTCACGCTCACAAAAATGATGTCCGCCGCATGGATCGCTTCCTTCACCGCCGTGGAGAAAAACAGGTTCCGATCACGTGCCTCACGGACGAGTTCATCGAGACCCGGCTCATAAACCGGCAGCTCATCCGAGTTCCAGGCCGCAATGCGGTCAGCGTTGAGGTCCACCACATCGACGCGGATGTGCGGGCATTTGTCGGCGATCATCGCCATCGTAGGGCCGCCGACGTAACCAGCACCGATACAGCAAATTCTCATGATTCGTTAAAAGGGGAGTTCTGATGAAGTTTTCACAAGGACTGTGAAGAAGGAAGGCCTACAAAAGCAGGTGAGACTGCCACACGAAAGCACTTTCCTGCTCTCTTTCGTGCCGCAGGGCGAGGTGGGTGCAAGTGACGAGATCGAAACGCGTTTCCAACAGCCATGCGCCTCGTGCTTCTTTTCCTGCTCGCCCTCTGCTCGGCTCTCCCTGCCTCACAGCCAAACATAGTCTTCATCCTCGCGGATGACTTCGGCTACGGCGACCTCGGCTGCATGGGCTGCAAGGACATCGCCACACCGAACATCGACCGTCTCGCGGCAGAAGGCATCAAATTCACCGACTTCTACGCCAACGCCCCTGTATGCACCCCCACGCGCACCGGATTCATCACTGGCCGCTGGCAGCAGCGCTGCGGGCTGGAGTATGCGTTCGGCTACCAAGTGGAGCAGTTCCGCCGCGTGAACGGTGCCTGGGTGCCAGAACAGGACATTCACGCTCTCGGCCTGCCCTTGGGGGAGGTCACCCTCGCGCAAAAGCTCAAAGCGGCCGGCTACGCCACCGGTGCCTTCGGCAAATGGCATCTCGGCTTCAAGGACGAGTACAATCCGGTGAATCGCGGCTTCGACGAGTACTTTGGCGAGCTGCTCGGCCATGCCGATTTTTACCAGCACGCCTACTACGACGGCACTTACGCCCTGCGGGACGGCCTACAGCCCGTGAAACGCGAGGGCTACTTCACCGACCTCGTCAACGAGCGCGCGGTGAAATTCATCCGCGGGCACTCAAAGAAGCCCTTTTTCCTGTATGTGCCACATCTGGCCGTCCACGCCCCGTTTCAGCCGCCAGACGCACCTGAAACACCGAGGGTCACCAAAGAGTCGATGCACCATGGCAGCCGCGCCATTTACAAGGCCATGGTCGAGCGCATCGACCACGGTGTCGGCATGATTCTGGCCGAACTGGAGAAAACCGGCCTCGCCGACAACACGCTCGTCGTTTTCTCCAGCGACAACGGCGGCGAACGCTACAGCCGCAACGCCCCGCTGTTTCATCACAAGGCCACCGTGTGGGAGGGCGGCATCCGGGTGCCCTGCGTCATGCGCTGGCCTGCTAAGCTGCCAAAAGGCAAAATCACCTCGCAAATGGCCATCACCATGGACTTGCATGCGACTTTTCTGGCAGCAGCCGCTGCCAAATCACCCCCCGAAAAGCCGCTCGACGGCATCGACCTTGTCCCGTTGCTGCTCAGTGACGCCAAACCGCTCGAACGCACGTTTTTCTGGCGCATCGACCGCTCCAATCGCAAACAGAAAGCCATCCGCCACGGAAAATGGAAGTATATCCATGATGGCAACACGATGGACCTCCTGTTCGACCTCGAAACCGACATCGGCGAGCGTGTGAATCTCGGCTACCAGCAGCCCGAGGTGCTCGCAGACCTCAAAGCACGTCTGAAAGCCTGGGAGTCCGAAATGGACGCCAGCGAGCGCGACATCTGGGTGCGCTGAACGTGGTTCACTTGAAGAAACGCCGCACGGAATCCACCGCACGGTCCAGCGTCTTCTCCACCGCACTTTTCGGTGGTGGCGGAGGCGTTCTTTTCTTCACAGGCACGGGTTTGGAGGCAGGCTTCTTCACCGGGCCACTGCCACTCGGTTTTGGCTTGGTCTCAGCCACGGCGGCTTTGCGGACCTCTTCACCAGGCTTGCTCACCACCACGACCACAGGCGATGTGGCTGGCAGCAGGCCGGGCGCAGTGCCGTAGCCATGTAATTTCGATGTGCTCTCCGCCTTGGGCAGATGAAAATCAAACACACTCACACCGCTGCGGCGCAGGCCCTCGAAGCTGCGACCATCGCTTGCGCCGAAGACGACGCGTCTGCCACTTTTCTTGAGCTTGCCGAGATAGATCATGACATGCGTCACCGGCAGCTTGCGCTTGGTTGCCATCGTGTTCGTCCAAAACAACAGATCACCAGGCTTCAAATTCATGAACTCCGCGTGGTCGAAGGCCGTGGCGGTGGGTGTCAGGTGCAGCTGCGTCTTCTTTTCCACCCACTGGCACATCTCATCTGACTGGCGCGGCACATCTTTTAAGCCTTGGAATTGCAGCACATGATACACCGTGCCAGAGCAATCCATGCCTCCCTTGTTCGGCTCATGCGAACCATGCATGTAGCTCAGTTCCAGCCGCGTCAGCGCCAGGGCGCTCTGCACGAGGCTCTGCATCTGCTTGGGATAACTCTCAAAGCCACTGAGGTCGTCGATGCTGAGGGTGGAAACGGCGACGGGCGGCGGCGTTTCGGCTTTCACAGCCTCCTTTTTCGAAGGCTCTGTTTTTTGGTTCACTTCCGCGTGCGTGATCGAAATCGCAGACAACAGAACCATCAGAAACCGCAGGGGAGTGCTCATAACGTCAAGTGTGAGGGGTAGCAGACGGTGATTCGACGCCTGTGCAGGCGATTTCTATCCATTCAAGCGCCCACCAGCTTGAGACCCCACGCGATCACCAGCGGCGTTGTGGCACAGCTCACCACCGTAGTCGCCATGACCACCTGCACCGCCGTGGACGCATGACCGCCGTAAAGCCGCGCGATCATGATATTGAACACGGCGGATGGCATCGCCGCCTGCACGACGATGACACGCTTCAATTCCGTGGTGATCGGCAGAAAATAAGCGGTCGCAAGGAAGACCAGCGGAATGATGCCCAGACGCAGCACTGGGCTGAAAACAGCCACCTTCCACTGCATCACGCCGTGGCCCCACAGATCCGCGATGGACGCGCCGATGAGCAGCACCGCCAGCGGCACCGCACAGGCTCCGAGCATGGCGAAGGTGTTGTGCGCGATTGGCGGCACATGCACATGCAGGCCGGTGAAGTTCAGTAGCAGAGAGACCAGGATCGTCATCACTGGCGCATTGAGCGCCAGACGCCAGGGCGCTTTGTCCAAACCGGTGAGCAGGCCCACGCCGGCCGTCCAGCAGGCCAGCTCAACCCCGAGCGTGAAGGTGAACAGCACACCGAGCGTGCCCTTGTCA
>JAJTDU010000107.1:0-17674 GCA_021298725.1 Verrucomicrobiaceae bacterium
CGCTGCTTGGATCAAGCACCAACACGCGCTCGTAGGCCGCGATGGCCTCCTCGCGCAGGTTCAAGGCCGCATTTGCTTCACCCAGCGCTTTCTGCGGCGTCACCAAGAAGGGATTCAGCGCCGTGGCTCGATGCGCTTTCGCTTTCACCTCTACCCACCGCTGTTTCGGGAGATCCAGCTCGATCAGGCGTAAGTAGGTGCTCTGCGCCCCGGATGAATTCGCGGCGATTTGCCGCAGCACCGCCAATTCCTCGTCCTCCCGCTTCAACTGACGCAGCACCATCGTCTTGAGTGCGTAGCCGCTGTCCGCATCGTAGCTATCTGGAAGCAGTTCAATGAGCTTGTCCGCCAATCGAAGCACTTCCGGCCAGTTTTTCTGCTTCACCATCTCCTGCGCGAATTTCCGCGTCGCGGGCAGGTTGTTCGAGTGCTTCTTCAAATAGTTCGCGAAGGAGCCCTCATCGAAAGGATTCAAATCCTCCGGCTTCGGCTCTTCCCAGTCCGCCAGAGCACCAAAGCCCTTAGCCTTTGCTGTGATGAACTGCGTGAAGCCTTTCTCGATGCCATCCAGCTCACCCACGTTCGCTTCAAGCGCGTCGTTGATGCGCTTCCCCGCTGCCAAGTCGCGCAAAACACCCAGCAGCTTCTCCAGGCCGAACTTCTCGATCAAATACTCCACCACCTGGCTCGACTCGTAATACGCGAACATCACATGCTCCTGCGACTTCGCATTCATGAAGGCCCCGCTCAGTTGCGACACTGGAGTCAGCGTCTCCTCATCCAGCGTCATCTCGCGAAACGTCGCATCCATCGGCATCCCCCAGGCCGGATCACGCTGCTTTTCCTCATACACGCTGATTCCTTCGCTCAACCAGCGCGGCATGCGGTTCTGCGTCGCTGAGAGCGTGATCACATGGCAGAACTCATGCCAGAGCGTGCTTTCCCAGTTGTTGCGGCCATGCGCTAGGCTGCCAGGACTGTTCATCGTCACCACCGTGCCAAAGCACACCCCCAGCATCCCCTGCCCGCCCAATGCGCCAAACGTGCGGATGGCAAAGTCTTGCTGTGCGCCGAAAAACTCCACCAGCACCGGCCTTTTTAACTCCAGGCCGTATTTCGGTGCCAGCACCGCCCTCGCCTCACGCAGCAGCGTCAGCGCCCGTTCGCCATAGATCGGCCAGTCGCGCTTCGGCATCTTCAAAGTAAAATCCTCGAACGATTTTGTCGTATAACCGTTCATCTCCTTCTCCAGTTGCCCCAGATTGTGCGCCTGGATGTTGTAACCGTCCTCCGTGCGGATCGTCGCCGCCAGCTTCCAGGCTTCGTCTTCCTCACCCAGCCGCAGCAGATCGTGGCAGAGCTGCACCTTCGCTGGCAGGTAGTTTGCGTCCATCTCCAGCGCTTTGCGCTGATGTCCGGCACTCTCTGCAAAACGATACGCCTGCGATAGACAACGTCCGATCGTGTGATCCACCGCCGGATTCTTTCCCCAGCGCTTCAGCGCCGCCGTGCGCGCCGCATCGACCTTCTTCGCGTCCGCGCGCCCGCAGTAGATGCGCCGCTTTGTGATTCGGATTCAGCTCCAGCGCCTTCGCCAGATTCTCCACCGCCTTTTCGTGATCACTCGGGCCAAACGCCTTCGCAAGGCCAAAGCGCATCTCCGCCGTCTCCCCATGCGCCTTCAATCCCGCGCGAAACACCTCCGCCGCCCGCTTTGCATCGTCCTTGTCCAGCGCCAGATGCCCCTCAGCCAGATACGCCGCTTCAAGCTTCGCATCCTTGCCTTGTGCTGCCTTAAAATATTGCGAGATCACCTTCTGCGCGTCTGCCCCCAGCACCAAAGCGGCCCGGCCCAGCATCACCGTCTCCATCGCCGTGCGCTCCTTCGGCGCTTTGGCCTTCGCCACTTGATTGAAGGCCTTCAGAGCCTCAGCCGCCACATCTGATTGTCCCAGCATCTTGGCGAAATCATGCCGCAGCATTAGCAGTTCGAAGTGTCCTGGAAAAATCGCCAGCGCCTTCCGCGACTCTTCCAGCGCCTCCTCGATCCGCCCCAGTTCCACCAGCGCCTTCAGTCGCATGATGCGCCACTCTGGTGCCTTGAGTCCCTTCTCCACCGCTGCCTCGCCGACCCGCGCCACCAATTCATACTCGCCGTGGGCTAGCATCTCCGTCACTGGCCCCAGGTTCCGCTCCTCAAACATCTTCTCCACATCAAGCTGCTGCGCCTGGGCGACAGCCATTGTGACAACGAGCAAGAACACAGGGAACAAACGCATGGGATCAAATCGTGCCAAACCGCCCACTTCTCGCACAACATGTGCCGCTCTCGCACTCAAAGATCGAGGTCGAAACAGCCCAATGAGTGGCAGCTGTTTTCCTTCCAGCCAGAGGTGGCCAAAGACGACCTGACCGCAGCCTGAGAGCTGTGGCGCAGGACGTGCTACAGCCCGGCCTTGGCGATCTTCTCGCAACTTTGCACATCGAGCTTGCCGGAAGCGAGGATGGGGATGTCGCTGACGCGGATCATCTTTTTGGGAATCCAGAGCGGAGGCATGCCTTTATCGAGCAAGCGGTAGCGCAGATCGAGGATTTCTTGGTGCTCAGGGCCGCCAGGGACGCTGGTGAGGAGGATGAGGGCCTCGCCTTTGTCAGGATCAGGCACGCCGACCACGGCAATCTTGCGAGTGGACTCGTTTTCGAGGCCAAGGGCTTTTACAAGTGCTTCTTCGACGGTCTCATGCGGCACCATCTCTCCGGCGATCTTTGAGAAGCGGCTGAGACGACCTTCAATGTACAGGAAGCCGTCAAGATCGAGGCGACCAATGTCGCCAGTGCGGAACCAGCCGTCCTGGAGCACGTCGGCGGTGCGTTTGGGATCGTTGAGGTAGCCTTCAAAGATGTTGGAGCCTTTGAACCAGATCATGCCGCTTTGATGCAAAGGCTGAGGGGCACCGGTGTCTGGATTGGTGATGCGGAGGGCCATGCCGGGCAATGTGTGCCCCACAGACCCCTGACGGTGGCTAGGCAGCCAAACGAAGCCTTTTTCTTCCAAGCCGATCGGTTCGGGATCAGGCAGATTGACGTTAGAGACAGGCGAGGTTTCGGTGAGGCCGTAACCTTCAAGCACATGCTTGCCGAAACGGTTCTCGAAGGCGTCCGAAACGACACGGGGGAGCTTTTCAGCGCCAGTGACGCAGAATTTGATGGAGTTCAGCGCCTCACGGTTCACCCCACGCAAATAGCCACGCAGGAAGGTCGGGGTGGCGATCATGAGCGTGACGCGGTATTTCTCGATCAATTCAGCGAGCTTCTTCACCTCCAGTGGCGAAGGGTAGGTGACGAGATGCAGGCCGTAGATGATGGGATACCAAAGTGTGACTGTGCAGCCGAAGCTGTGGAAGAGCGGTAAGCAGCCAAGGATGCTGTCCGTATTTTGTAGCCCCAGGCGGCTGCCAAACTGCATGACGTTGCCGATGAGATTGCGGTGGGAGAGAACCACCCCCTTCGGTTCCCCGGAACTGCCACTGGTGAAAAGCAGCAAGGCTTCCTTGCGCCCGCCTTTTTTAGAAATGCCGAGCAATCTGGCCAACAACGCGGCAGGCAGAATCTTGGATATCAAGAGCCATTTCGCGATGCTGAACTTCATCTTCGGCAGCAGCCTTTCGATGAGGATGAGCTGTTTGCTCGGCGGCCAAGGGAAGCTCTGCATCTTGCGCACGAAGATGTCAGCGGTGAGGAAGCGGTCCATGTCCCCTTGACGGATGGCGCTGTCGATGGCAGCGCGGCCTGCGGTGAAGTTGAGGTTCACCGGAATTTTACCAGCCATGATGACGGCGATGTTGCACATCAGTCCGCCGATGCCCGGCGGCAAGATGATGCCGACGCGCTGTTTTTTCGTCTCAAGCTTCACGACCTGGGCAAGGGCAAGAGCGGCGGCGAACAGTTTGTCGTAACCGAGCAGTTTGTCGTCTTTGCCATCGACGATGCTGTTGCGGGCACCGTGTTTTTTGAAGCCCAGGATCAAGGCGAATCTCAGCCTTGAGAAGAAACTCCAACTTCGTGCCCGGCAAACAAGTCAGCGGAGAGGTCATGCAGGCAGCCTCGGCCGGGAGATAAATGATGACGCCTTGTCCAGTTGCAGCCTGGGCGACCGCTTGGCAGTAAATGTCAGGCGTGGTCTCTCCCGGGGAGATGGACATGGCGTTGACCGAGTCCTTTTCCAGATGAACCTTCAGCAGCGGATGCAATGCCGCCCCTTGCTCCACAAGATAAACAATCGAGCGCCCCTCCAACAGGAGTTCCAGACGCAAAAGGTCGAAATAACCAAGCTGGCTGGGCAAGATGATGAACCCGCCGCCATTCGGCAGGTTTTCTTTGCCAATAATCGTGAGGTCTTTGAGCGTGACGGGCTTTTCTGCTGCCATGTGACATCTAAGCGGGTGCGCGCCCGCTTGTCCAGCACTTTTAAAAACCTGCGGCGAAGCCTGACAACACGCAGACCGCGCTTGTCCCGAGTGAATTTCGAGGCATGAAAGACAGACCATGCGTTCCCCTGCACCGCGCCCCCCCCGCCGCGATTCCTCATCCCCTAGCGCCTCACCGCCGCCCGGCAGTGAGGATTGGCTGCGCCCCTGGGCGCAGATGAAGTACTTTTCCTTCAATCCAGCAGTGTATCCCAACATGATCCGCGCGGTCTCCACAGACGCTGCAGCTGGTGATTTGGTGAATGTCTATGACAAGGAAGGGCAGCTTTTCGGCAGCGGATTTTTCAACCCGAAGGCCCATGTGCCCCTGCGCGTACTGCAGCATGGCGAGGCGGTGCTCACCGAAGACGCACTGGACGCCCGCCTGGACGCGGCACTCGCCCTTCGCCTGAAAATTCTGCGCCTCAACGAGACCACCGAGGCATGGCGGGCCGTGCATTCGGATGGCGACGGCCTCAGCGGACTGGTGGTCGATCGCTACGCGGATGTCCTCTCCATTGAGGTCACCACGCTCGGCGTGTGGCAGCGTCTGCGCCGCTGGTTGCCGAAAATGCATGCGGCGCTGGGCACAACGCAGCATGTCATCCAGGTCGATCCTGACATCGCTCGAATTGAGGGGATGCGCTGGTCGGACGTGCCGGAAGCGGACGCGCCTGCGCCTCGTGGAGTGCGCGCACGGGAAAACAACGTGCGTTATCAAGTCAGCTTCGAGGACGGCCACAAAACCGGGTTCTTCTGCGACCAGCGGGACGTGGATCTCGATGAAAAAGCCATCGCTCAGGCAAAGAAAAACGCGGATTTGAACCAAGTCCGCCTCGACTGGGTGCATGCGGACACTTTCACCTGGGGCCGCCAGATGCAGCAGAACGGGGCGCTTTGGGACACCGTGGTGCTCGACCCGCCAAAGCTCATTTTTTCCCGCGATCCCGAGGAAGGTCAGCTCGGACGCAACACATACTACGACATGAACGCCGTCGCCCTCGGCTTACTGAAACGTGGCGGGCTATTCGTCACCTGCTCCTGCTCGGGCTTGCTCGATGTGGCGGAGTTCGAGGATATCGTCATGCGTGCCGCCCACCGCAACAAGCGCCGCCTGCAAATTCTCGACCGAACTGGAGCCGGAGCCGACCATCCGGTGATGTCGAACTGCCCCGAGGGGCGGTATCTGAAGGTGCTCTGGTGCCTAGCTTGGTAAAACAAGGCAGTCTTGCCGCAAGGTTTCCTTTGCTCAAACCCAGCCACCGTCTAATCTACTCGTCCCATGAATCCAGAGGTGCAAAACATCGTGGCCGCAGGCAAGCTCCCGGCTGCAGACGGCGAAAAACTTTCCAAACTTGAACCAGGCGTTTTCTGCCTCCACAAAAGCTGGGGCGTCGGCAGAATTGCTTCCTGGGATTTGTTGGGTGACCGCGTGCTGATCGACTTCGAGGGCAAACCGGCCCATCCGATGAAGATTTCCTTCGCCGTGGGTTCCCTGGAGGTCATTCCTTCAGACCACATCCTTTCCCGCCGTCATTCCGATCTTGATGCCCTCAAGGCCATGACAAAAGACGACGCTCCAGCGCTCGTCGAACTTGCACTCAAAAGCAGCGGCGGCACTCTGCACCTCGACGGCCTCGAAAAGCTGCTCAAAGGCGCGATCGTGGCCGATGCGGACTATAAAAAATGGTGGGAAGGTGCCAAGCGCGCTCTCAAAACACACCGGCACATCGTCGTTCCAGCCAAGCGCACCGAAAACCTCGTGCTGCGTGATCAGGCAGAAAGCGCTGGCGGCCAGATGGTCAAATCCTTCCTCGCCGCGCGAGACTTGAAGGGGAAGCTCGCCGCGCTGGCCAGCATCCAAAAGGATCTCGATCTTTTCAGCGATCCCAAGACCGAGCTCATCCCCGTCCTTCAGGACATTTCTGATTCCGCCCGTAAAGGCATCAAGCTCAACCTCAAGGAGTGCCTGCAACTCCTCCTTGCGCGGGATGAACTGGTCGAAACTCTCGGCACCACCGCGCCGATGGGGTCGATGAAAGTCTCCGACCTCGTCTGCGAGACCAAGGAAGTGCTGGCTGACGCGCTTAAAACGCTGTCTTCCGCCATGCTGGGCCGTGTTTATCGTGCTTTCCCGGAGGCATTCCCCAACCGTGGATGGGTTACCGAAATTCTTCATCATCTGACCAAGACCGGCGGCCGTGCCGTGGCAGAGATCGCCACCGTGCTGGATGCCAACGACGAACTCGACGTTCTGGCTGAAACACTCAAAAAATCCCTGCGCAACCGCCTCCTCTCCGCTGATCTGCTCATCTGGATGGCTCGGGAGCGCAAAGGACTCGCTGAATCCGTTTTCGACATCGATCTCGGTCACGCCATTCTCGGCGTCATCGAGAACGATCACATGGAAGGCGGCCCGAAACGCACCGGACGTCTCCAGGATATGCTCTCCGATGACCGCACCTTGCTTGGCGAGATGGTCGCCGAGGCGGAAGACGCAGACGTGCGCCTCCTGGCCAAGCGCATTCTCAACAGTTCCTCTTATGATGAGCTGACTCGCCGCTCTCTCATGGCTCGCATCATCAAGGCCCGCCCGGAAATGGAAGCCATGATGGCCGAAAACGCCGGACCGCAGAAGGAAGACTCTCTCATCGTCTCCTGGGAAAGCCTGGAGAAGAAAAAGAAGGAACTGGAAGACCTCGTCAACGTCAAGATCCCCGATAACAAGCGCGAGATCCAAATCGCCCGCGCCGAAGGTGATTTGCGTGAAAACGGCGGTTACAAAGCCGCCCGCGACCAGCAGGCCGTCCTTCTACGGATGCAAGGCAAGTACGAACGCGAGTTGCGCAACGCCCGCGGGGCCGACTTCGTCAATGCTCCCACCGATAAGGTCGGTATCGGCACCGTGGTCGATGTGGAGGATCAGTCTTCGGGCGAAAAGGAAACTTTCACAATTCTCGGTGCTTGGGATGGAGATCTAGAGAAAAACATCATCAGCTACCTTTCCGAATCCGCCAAATCTCTCATCGGTAAAACGGTCGGTGAGGAAACCGATCTGCCCACCGAGGCGCTGAATGGCACACGACGTGTCAAAATCAACGCGATCCGCGCCTTTGCAGCATGAAGGGATGGAAATGGCGAGATAAAATGAAGGATTGTTCACCCTCACAGTGCAGAGTCTCCAGCTCATTTTAAAGGCACTATTCATGCTCGTGGCTGTAAAAATTTTGGTTCGCTGTAGTTTGACACACCCCCCAACCTGTTTAGCCGGCCCCATACTCATTCATGCGTCAGCTCCCCTCGTATGTTCTCTTTGGTCGTTTTGACCCCCGCTATGTCTTATTGGCGGGAGTCATGGTTAATCTTTTTCTGAATTCACCCTCTAGCGCGCAAATTACCAGCGCTGAAAACCTTGGCGTCATACTAGGCGGCTCTAAAATGCCCCTCTCCGATACCTTGACCAATTCAGCACCCGCCACACCGTCCGAAAGTGTGTTTGAGGCCAATCCTGGCCCATGGGGACGCCTGCAATGCGCCTATGTTTATTTGGAAGCTCCCAAGAGCCTTATTGAGGGCTTTCCCCTGCCTAGCCCGACGCCACGCTGGACCTTGCCATCATCCGTATTTTCTGAGGTCCCTGCCCTTTTTGCGCGAGCAGGCTTGTCTCAAACAATCATAGATCAGTTACTTCTACCCCAGAACGTCATCAAACGTGATGGACTGGTTCACATACTCCCCCCTCTTCCAACGCTGGAGAATCTGCCGCCCGAGAGCCGAGCCATCATCTACACAGAGTTTTCGAAATACCCTGAAAATGAATACCTCGTGGATCCAGTCCTCATTATTGGCACATCAGTAGATGAGTGGTATCGCCGAAGTAAGTTGCGTCCCGAGATCATTCAAAAGATCAAAAAGATGAGCTATATGAGAGGAGAAACCATCGCTTTTAGCGATATTCCTGCTCTGCTCAATTATGCGTCCACAGACTCCGAGGCGCGGGCCATTTTCAAAGCATGCACTCGTACCCGTAATCTGATGATTCGGCTGATGCTGGACAAAAATGCTAACGCTGATGAAATCATCAAATATTGGTCTTTCGGTGTCGGCATACGCCGCAAAGACCTTGAGCCGCTGGTGCTTTCCATCATGGAACTTGAGGGCGTTGATGACTTGGGCATTTCTCATCTCCTGCCTGCCCTCGCGCGCAAGCTGCTTTACACTTATCCCGGCCTTGACATGGCTAAGCACGGCGTCATGCCGGACTGCCACTGGACCTCGCTCAACTTCTTTAATTACGAACCGCATGAATATCTGCTCGATGCAAGGCTGGCAACCAGCCAAGTCTTGGAAAACTTCACCCCCGTTAATCCTCCTTATCAGTACGCGGATGTTTTGTTTTTCCTAGACAACACCACCGGAGACGCATTTCACTCATGCGTCCATCTTGCCGATAACATTGTTTTCACCAAAAACGGACGCAACATCCTCTCCCCCTGGGTGATCATGCGGCTCGAAGATGTCAAAAAAGTCTATCTCTACAAGGGCAACGGCCGTATCCAGGGCTTCCGCCGCAAGGACATCGCTGCGGAAAAGGCCTCGCAGACCGAGTAGTGATGCAAGAAAGCAATGTGCGGTGGGATTTTGGCGTTATGCTCAGCCCATGAGCACCCGCCGGCACTTTCTTCACACCGTTCTCGGAACATCAGCCGCCACCGTCTTTGCCGCTGCTGACAAGCTTTCCTACAAGGGCGAGAACATTCAGTTCGGTCTCGTTACCTACATGTGGGGCGCGGACTGGGATCTACCCACTCTGATCAACCATTGTGAAACCGCCAAGGTTCTTGGGGTCGAGTTGCGCATCGAGCATGCGCACAAGGTCGATGTCTCGCTCACCCAGGAACAGCGCAAGGAGGTGCGCGGACGTTTTGCCGACTCGCAGGTTAAGCTGCTTGGCATGGGCACCAATTTTGAGTTTCACTCGCCTGACGTGGCCGTTCTAAAGAAAAACATCGCGGGAGCCAAGGAATACATCAAGCTGAGCCATGACATCGGCGGCACCGGCGTGAAGGTGAAGCCGAACGCGCTGCCGAAAGACGTTCCGACCGAAAAAACCCTCGCCCAAATCGGCAAGGCGCTCGCCGAACTCGGTGACTACGCGCTAGGTTTCGGCCAGCAGATCCGCCTTGAAGTACATGGCAAGGAAACCTCAGATCTCAGCCACAATCGCACCATCATGGAGACCGCCGCGCGTGACAACGTTCGTGTCTGCTGGAACTCCAACCCCGAAGATCTCGTCGGCGAAGGCATCGAGGCCAACTTTGCCAAAGTGCAGGACTTCCTCGGCCAGACCGTCCACATCCGTGAGGTGAATGAAGGCGACTACCCTTATAACAAGCTCGCCAAACTCCTCGTCGAGGCAGATTATGAGGGTTTTGTTTGTCTGGAGGCGCGCACCAAGCCAGAGGACCGCGTCAAAGCGCTGGCGGAGCAGCGGCAGTTATTCATGCAGCTGGTCACCCAAGCACGCCAGGCTGTCAAAGACTGACCACCTTGCACTTCTTGACGCTCCCATGTCATCCTGCTTTCTCCAATTCGACCAAACCGGCAATCCCGCCGAAGTTCTGCAGCTTCATGAACGTGCTTTGGCCCCACTCTCCAGCCACGATGTCCGCGTGCGCATGCGGTTCGCTCCCGTGAATCCGGCGGACCTGAATTTCATTGAGGGCACCTACGGTCGCGCCGCGCACCCGCCCTGCATTCCCGGCCACGAAGGCTGCGGCGAGGTCGAGGAGGTCGGTGAGTCCGTAGTCTCCTTGTCCAAAGGCGATGTTGTCATCCCGTTGCTCGGTACGGGCTGCTGGACGCAGCATCTCACCGCACCGGAGCATCATTTCGCCAAACTTCCGCCGCAGATCGACCAAGTGCAGGCCAGCATGCTGCGAATCAACCCGGTTACCGCTTGGGCTTTGCTCAAAAATTACGCTGAGCTCGAACCCGGCTCCTGGGTGGTGCAAAACGCGGCCAATTCCGGTGTCGGGCGCGCCTTGATCCAGCTCGCGCACCACTTTGGCCTACGCACGCTCAACTTCGTCCGACGGCCCGAGTTGATCGATGAGTTGAAGACGCTCGGAGCAGACGCCGTGCTGCTCGACAACAACGATGGCGTAGTCGAAGCCAAAAAAATCATTGGGAACGAACCGGTAAATCTCGCCGCCAACGCCGTCGGCGGAGACAGCGCCATCCACCTCATGGACGTTCTTAGCAGCGAAGGCATCATGGTCACTTACGGAGCCATGAGCCGCCGCAGCCTGAAGGTCCCCAACAAATTCCTCATCTTTAAAAACCTCCAGCTTCACGGCCTATGGATCACCAAGTGGTTCGAAAACGCCAGCACCCCTGAATTATTCGAGGTTCTTGAACCATTGACGACGCTGATCGAAACAGGCGAACTCGTCACCGCCATCGACCAAGTGGTGCCGCTCGCTGATTTCAAGCAAGCGATCACCCGTGCGCAGGAAGGTTCCCGCAGTGGCAAAGTCATCCTCGACCTCGCTTGAACTCTATGCGCGTGCTTTTAACGAATGACGATGGCATCCACGCTCCTGGCTTGCAGGCTTTGGAGCAGGCCGTGTTGCAGCTTGGCTGGCAGCGGGTGATTGTGGCCCCAGCCCAGGAGCAAAGCATGTGCGGCCACCGTGTCACCACGCATCAGCCACTCAAGGTTGAAGCCCATGGTGAGAACCGTCACGCCGTTCACGGCACACCCGCGGACTGCGTGCGCCTGGCGCTCTTCGCGCTGGATGCTAGGCCGGACCTCGTGCTCTCGGGCGTCAACGCAGGCGGTAATATGGGGCAGGACATCGTCATCTCCGGCACTGTAGCTGCTGCACGCGAGGCCGCCTATCATGGTGTGCGCTCCTTGTCTCTCTCACATTACCTCATTCGTGATCTTCAGGTCGATTGGAGCCGCGTCTCCTCCTGGATAGCCGAACTTCTTCGTGAAACGCTTGCTCACGATCAACCGCAGCGTGCCTTCTGGAACATCAACCTCCCCCACCTGCCCGCAGGCAAAGCTCCCCTGCCCCCACGGATCCTCTGTCAGCCGGCGCATTCCCCGCTAAACGTCGCCTACACTCTAGGCGAGCAAGGCTACGCCTACAACGCATCCTACGCCTGCCGTCCGCGTGATCCCGGCTCCGATGTCGAGGCCTGCTTCAGCGGCAACGTCGCCGTCTCCCTCCTGCGCGTCTGAGTGCCTAGCCGCTTTCGAGCATTTCCAAGTTACTGCCTTCAGTCGGGGCATCGCTGCATCGCGTCTGATCTGCTGCGCGTATTCATTGAACAGTTGGCTGGTTTTGCTGCTTGAAGAGCGCCCTCCTTGACATCCAGGGGGAATGCATGCCCTAAGTAGTCTCTTTTTTTCCGACCAACCTTGTTCACACGCACATGCCCAAAGCCCTGATCATTGCTGAGAAGCCCAGTGTCGCCGCCGATTTAGCTCGTGCGCTCGCCAAAGCACCCGGCATGAAGTCTTTTGTGAAGGAAAAGGACTGGTATGAGAACGACACGCACGTGATCTCCTCCGCCGTCGGCCACCTGCTGGAGTTGGGCATGCCCATGGTGAACGGCAAAAAGATAGGCTGGGGCTTCACGAGTCTGCCGATCATGCCGGAGCAGTTTGAGTTGAACCCCATCGAGCAAAGCGCCGACCGTTACAAACTCCTCGCCAAGCTGCTCAAGCGCAAGGACATCGACAGCATCATCAATGCCTGCGATGCCGGCCGCGAGGGTGAGCTCATTTTCCGTTACATTGTGGATGCCACCGGCACGAAGAAGCCGATCAAGCGCCTGTGGATGCAGTCCATGACCCAGGGCTCCATTCTCGATGCCTACAAACATCTGCGCAGTGACGAGGACATGATGCCACTGGCTGATGCCGCGAAATGCCGCAGCGAGAGCGACTGGCTGGTCGGCATCAACGGAACGCGGGCCCTCACCGCGCTCAATTCCCGCCACGGCGGTTTCCGCCTCACCCCTGTGGGCCGCGTGCAGACCCCGACTCTCTCGATCCTGGCCCGACGCGAGCGTGAGATCGCTGCGTTTGTGCCGCGCACCTACTTTGAGGCCATCGCGCTGTTTGAAGTGCCTGCAGGCCGCTATCAAGGCCGCTGGATCGACGAAAGCTTCAAAAAGGACGAGACCGACGAGCACAAGAAGGCTGAGCGCCTTTGGGATGAAGGCTCTGCCCAGGCCATCGCGGATCGTTGCAACGGCAAGCTCGGCGTCGTTGAGCAGACCACCAAGCCCGCCCGCCAGGCCGCTCCCCTGCTCTACGATTTGACCAGCCTGCAACGCGAAGCCAGCAACCGCTTCGGTTTCTCCGCACGCCGCACCCTGCAAATCGCCCAGGCGCTGTATGAGAAGTTCAAAGTCCTCACCTACCCTCGTACGGACTCCCGTCATCTGCCGGAAGATTATCTCGGCACGGTCACCGATACGCTCAAAACATTCGCCAGCCACGATAGCCGGAAACAGGACGCGCTGCCGCATGAACTGGGCACGCACGCCGCCACCGCGCTCGACAACAAGTGGGTGAAGCTGAACAAGCGCATTTTTGACAGCAGCAAGGTCAGCGACCACTTCGCCATCATCCCCACGGGCCAGATTCCCCCGAAGGAACTGCCAGAAGCCGAGCAGAAACTGTTCGATATGGTCGCCCGCCGCTTTGTGGCCGTGTTCTTCCCACCCGCGTTGGTCAGGATGCTTTCAAGAGCGACGGCAAAGTACTCAAGGATGCCGGCTGGCTCTCGGTTTACGGAAAAAAGGCCGCTGAAGAAACCGCCGAGAGCGGTGAGGACGCTGCCAAGCTGCTGGTGGCTGCGAACACCGGCGACACCGCCAAGACACTCGATGTCGAGGTCAACGAGCACCAGACCAAGCCGCCACCGCGCTACACGGAAGCGACATTGCTGGGCACGATGGAGACCGCCGGTAAGTTTGTGGAGGATGAAGAAATCGCTGAAGCCATGAGCGAACGCGGTCTCGGCACTCCTGCGACGCGAGCGGCGATCATTGAAGGTCTCATCATGGACCGCTACATCGAGCGTGTTCAACGTGACATGCATGTGACCGCCAAAGGGCTCGCGCTCATTGATCAAATCAGCGCCATCGGCATTGAGGCTCTCAGTTCGCCTGAAATGACCGGCCAGTGGGAGTACAAGCTCCGTCAGATGGAGCACCGTGAGCTCGACCGTAAGAGCTTCATGAACGAGATCCGCAAGGTCACCAACCAGGTCGTGGAAAAGACCAAGGCCTACTCCAAAGAGGCCAAGGACAAGGTTTATCCCGACTTCAAGGCCACTTGCGGCGTTTGTGGCAGCAAAGAGGGCTACAAGCAGACCGAGGAGTTCTACGGCTGCAAAAACCCGAAGTGCAAGGTTCGTGTGTACAAGGCCGTGGCCGGTCGCACGATGTCCGAGGACGATCTGCGCATGCTCATCGAAAAACGCTTCATCGGGCCGCTCGAAGGTTTCCGCAGCAAGAAGGGCAAAGAGTTCACCGCCGCGCTCCAGATCAAGGACGACATGAAAATCGCCTTCGTCTTCGAGGGCAACGATCCTGACGCCATCAACTGGGACGAGTGCACGGTGATCTCAGATTGCCCGGTCTGCGCGAAGAAGGGCCGTGCCGGGCAGAAGATTCTCGACACGCCCGACGGCTACCAGTGCAAGATCGCCGCCACTGAGTCCACGAAGTGCAATGCACGACTGCCGAAAAAGCTTTGTCAGAAGGACATCACGCCCGAAAACGCGCGTGAGTTCTTCGCCGACGGCAAAACCTCTCTCATCACCGGCATGATCTCCAAACGCGGTCGTCCGTTCAGCACGTTCTTGGTTTGCACTCCCGGTGAGAAACGCATCATGAACTGGGAATTTCCCCCGCGTGAGGCCAAACCGAAGGCGGCGAAGAAACCAGCAGGCGTCCGGGGCCGCGCTTAAGGCACCTCTTGCTTCGGTTTCATCAAATGCGCGTATTTGACCTTCCAGTCGTCTGGAAGGCGTGCAGGCCTGCCTTCAGGCATCTGCACCAGCGCCAACGATTGGCGACAAGTGATGAGTAGGGCGTTGTCTTCGGCACGGCGCATCTCAAAGGCGCACCAGAAACGCACACGCTCGACACTTTCGAGGCGTCCGTGGATGATCAGATCATCTCCGAGCTTCGCAGGCTTCTTGTAGTCGATCTCGGTGCGCACCACGACGGGATAAAGATGTGTCTGCGCCATTTCGCGGAGTTTCATGCCCAACAACGCGGCTAGGCGCGTGCGCGCAGTCTCAATCATGCGAAGGTAGGCGAGGTTGTGCACGACTCCTCCGCAGTCTGTGTCGAAAAACATCACTTCCTCGCGGGTTTCGATGGTCGGTGTGTGCATGGCTCAGTTCAAGACGGCACGCACGGCAGCGGTATCGACTCCACGCAGTTGAAAGACTCGCAACACGGTGTCCTCAATGAGATTGCTCGGGCAGGAAGCTCCGGCGGTGATGCCCACGGTCACCGCCTCATTACTGGCAAGCTTGGTAGAATAACTCTCCTTCTCCGCCTTCAAATGGAGGTCGAAATGCACGATTTGCTCAAGAGATTTGAGACAATCGGCGGTGCGGATGAAAAACGTGGGGAGCTGCTGCTCGCCGATTTCGACCAGGTGCGTCGTGTTGGAGCTGTTGTAACCGCCGACAACCAGCAGCACATCCAACGGCTGCTTCAGAAGACCGAAAAGTGAATCCTGGCGTTCCTGGGTGGCACCGCAAATCGTGTCAAAGACCTGGAAATTCTGCTCACCCGCCTCCGGACCATGACGGTCAAGCACCGCTTGTTTCAACCGGCGTTGCACTTCCTCGGTTTCTGATTTGAGCATCGTGGTCTGATTCGCCACACCGACACGCGTAAGATGTAAATCGGGATCAAAGCCGACCGAGTGCGCTCCGGGTGGAAAGCGCTTCAGAAAGGCCTCTTTATCTCCGCCTTGGCGGATGTAATCGCAGACGTAATCCACATCCCCCAGCGTGAGCACCACGAGATAGTTACCCATGCCGTCGTCCCCCATCGCACGGGAGGAGGTGGCACGAGTTTCCTCATGAGAGGCCTTACCGTGGATGATGGAAGTGAAGCCGTTCTTGGCATACTGCCGGACCCGCTTCCAAACGCTCATCACATCGCCACAGGTCGTATCCACGACTAGGCAGCCGCGTTCGGCAATGAGCTTCATCAGCCGCGTTTCCGCGCCAAAAGCTGGAACGATGATGACATCCTCGCTGCTCAGCGTAGAAATGGCGGATTCGTGCTCCGCAATGGGAATGCTGACGACTCCCATCTCAGTGAGCTGTCGGTTCACTTCCTGATTGTGAATGATTTCACCCAGCAGAAAAACTTTGCGGTCAGCAAAAACCTTCCGAGCGGCATAGGCTAGGTCGATGGCGCGCTCCACGCCATAGCAAAAGCCAAAATCACGGGCGAGTCGCACCGTGGTGGTGCCCACGGTCAGCACGCTGCCCTGAGCGCGAATTTTTTCGACGATGATGCTGCGGTAGTGGGTTTCCACCTCGGCCTGTACACGCTGCATGACCTCCGGGGTGCGCACATTCACACGACGGGAGGCAGGAGCGGGGACTGGAGCAGACATCGACAAAAAAATTCCTGGGACGTGTCAACGAGACAGCAGATCAATAGTACATTTTGCCTTTGGCGGCGTCCTCGAAGACCTTGTTGCTCTTCATGTAGGCATCTGGCGGATCGGCGAGGGTGCTGTCATCCAGCACAGGGAGAGTCTTGCCAATGGTGGCATCCTCGGGATGCGAGCTGGCAATGATCAGCGGTGTGCCGGCACGCACCATGCTGAAGATTTTTTGAGCCGACTTGATCGGCAGTCGCACACAGCCATGGGTGCAGGGATAGGGCTTCACCCAGCCCCAGTGCATGCCGTAGGCGGACTTGAACTCCATCCAGAAGGTCATCGGATAACCAGCGCCCGGACTGCTCACACGGCGGCGGTTAGCCGTCTTGCTGTAAATGCTGAACGTGCCGTGTGGCGTGGGAGTGTTGGCGGTGCCGACAGAACAAGGCGTGGCAAGGAGCACTTCATTGCCTTCCATCACATAAACGCGCTGGGCGCCGGTGCTGAGCTTCACTTTCACGGCAGAAGGGTTTTTGACCGCTTTTGCCGGCGGGTCAAAATGCACGGAATAGCTGCCTTTTTTCTTCGTAGCGCACTGACTCAGGGTGAGGGCGAGAGCTGTGAGAGCGAGCAATCTGACAGAACAACGGAGAATGTGGGTGAGGGTCTGCATGCGGGGCCTGCCATTAGCACGAGTTCGGAAGCACTCCACCGTTTTTCTTCACGCGTGCATCGTTGACACAAGACGAAACTTTACGCACGGCTCCGCGTTGTATCACACTCATGCCCGCCCCCACCCTGATCGACGTTCTCGTCCGTACCGCTGCCAGCGCCGGATGCGAGGAACCCACCCGCCTGCGCCACACCCTCGAACTCGCCTCAGACAAGCATCAGCCGCTGATCGAGGCACTGGTGGACGCTAACATGGTGGATGAGGACCGCTTTTTCGCCCAACTCGCCACAGGCCTCGGCATGCCCTTCTCGGAAAACGGCATTGCGGATGCTGCAGAGGGCTTGCACACACGTTTCCCGGCCAAACTGGCGCTTCGCCACCGCATCTGCCCTGCCCAGGTGGCCAATGGCGCGGTGACCATTCTTACCTACAACCCCTTTGACCTCAGCGCCCGTCAAGCCGTCGGCCAGGAACTGCATCAATCCGTCCACTGGCAGATCGCACCGCGTCATCGCATTTTGGAGGCGCTGCACCAGGGCTACGGGGTCGGCGCTGAGAACTTCGAGGAGTTGCTCGAAGGTCGCGAAGCGGGCGATGACAACGACGACATGAAACAGGAGACCACTGTGCTCGACGAGGCCGATGAAGAGGCCACGGTGATGAACTTCGTGAACCAGGTCTTCCGTGAAGGACTCAAGGAACGCGCCACGGACATTCACGTCGAGCCGCTGGAACGCGATCTGCGCATCCGCTACCGCGTGGATGGCAAGCTCCTCGAAGTTCCCGTCCCGCCGAACGTGCGCCTGCTTCAGGCATCATTGATTTCTCGGTTGAAAATCATGGCGCACCTCGACATCGCCGAGCGCC
>JAJTDU010000107.1:17699-19919 GCA_021298725.1 Verrucomicrobiaceae bacterium
CGACGTCCGCGTGGCGACGATTCCGAGCGTGAACGGCGAATCCGTCGCCCTCCGTCTGCTCACACGCAAAAAATTCGACCTCTCGATGCTCGGGCTTGACGACAAGACCGAGGCCACCATTCGCAAACTGCTGGCCGCGCCGAACGGCATCATCCTCGTCACCGGGCCCACCGGTTCCGGCAAGTCGTCCACGCTCTACACCTTCCTCAAGGAATTGAACACCAAGGAGCGCCGCATCGTCACCATCGAAGACCCGGTCGAAAACAAGCTCGATGGCATCATTCAGATCGCCGTGAAGCCGGAAATCGATCTGACCTTCGCCGCCGGTCTGCGCAGCATCCTGCGTGGAGATCCGAACGTGATCATGGTCGGTGAAATGCGCGACCAAGAAACCGTCGAAATCGCCATTCGTGGGGCTTTAACCGGCCACTTGGTGTTTTCCACGCTTCACACCAACGACGCCGTCGGCGGCATCTCCCGTCTGCTCGACATGGGCATCGAACCCTTCATGATTTCATCATCGGTTCGTGCATTTCAGGCACAGCGCCTCGTCCGCACGCTGTGCGGCATCTGCAAGCAAGTCGGCTGCCGCTCCTGCCGTAATACCGGCTTCACCGGACGCCTCGCCATCATGGAAATCTGTCTCATGACCGAAGCGCTGCAGGACAAGATCAACAACCGCGCTAACACCATGGAACTCAAAGCGCAGGCGCTGAAGGACGGCATGGTGCCGATGCGTCAATACGGCTTCCGCAAAGCCTCCGAAGGCGTCACCACACTTGAGGAGGTCATGACCGTCACAGCAGCGAGTGAGTAGCCGGACTTGGGTGTCCGCACTCCACCGCTAAGCTCAATCAACCAAACAAGCTCGTGATCGGCTGGCCTTTGTCAGTGACGGTGAACGGGCGCTTGGTGGCTGAGTAGAGCACCATGTCGAGCGGCAGGCCGAGCGCGTAGGCGATGGTGGCGTTGAAGTCAGGGACGCCGACTTTGTTTTCGGTGACTTCGATGCCTTTGTCCGTCTTGCCATAGACCTGACCACCGGCGATACCGCCACCCCAGAGCACGGAGCTGAAGGCTTTGGGGTAATGGTCGCGACCATCGTTTTGATTGATCTTCGGCGTGCGGCCGAATTCGGAGGTGAGCACGACGAGCGTGTCATCGAGCAGGCCGCGGCGTTCGAGATCGGCAAGCAGGGTGCCGAGTGCTTGGTCGAGGTCGGCGGCACGCTCGGGGAGTCGAGCGTAAATGTCTTGGTGCATGTCCCAGCCACCGAGGGTGACTTCGACGAATTTCACCCCATGCTCGATGAGACGACGCGCGAGCATGCAACCCTGCGCGAAGGTTCCATCCCCATAGGCAGCGTGTGTTTCGGCGGATTCTTTGCTGAGGTCGAAGGCATCGAGGTCCTCGCTCCTCATGACCTTGATGGCCTCTTTGTAAACCTCGGCGTAGGCTTTGACACCGTCGTACTGGTAGGTCTGGCGGAAACCTTGATCGAGCTTGGCGGAAAGGCCGAGACGGTAGTCGAAATCGCTCTCGCTGAGGCTGGCGGGCAGACGACTGTTTTGCAGGCCTTTGGCGGGATCGTTCAGCACCAGCGGTTGGCAGGCGGCCTCGAAGAAACCGCCGCCGGGGTGCTTGCTGTCGTTGGTGATGATGACGGAGCCGGGCAGCTCGGAGTTCCCCTTGCCCTGAAACTTTTGCAGCCATGCGCCCATCGTCGGATGCCGGGTGGCACCGCGCATCGTGTAGCTGGTGTGCTGGTAGTAATTCCCCTGCTCATGCGCACCCTGCGTGGAGGTAAGCGAATTGATGACCGCGCCGCGATGCATCATCTTCGCGGTGTTTGGCAGCAACTCACCAATCTGCACTCCATCAGCCGAGGTCGGAATGGCCTTGGTGGAACCCATCGTGTCCGCGCCGGGCACGACCCCGAAGGTGTCGAGGTGCGTCATCCCGCCGGACATGTACAAATAGATCACACGCTTCGCGGTGGCGGCCTGTTTGGCCTTGGAGGCACCTTCAAACGGTGCGGCGAAACCGCGTGGCGCCAGGGCGCTCATGACGGAGACGCCCAGGCAGGTCTTGGCGATGTTCTTGGCGAAATCGCGGCGGCTTGGCTCGTCGCAGGAGTTGAGGAGGTCTTTCATGGTGTCAGCGTATGCTATTCGAGTGCGTGAACGCTAGGGGTGAGTGGTTCTTGCCTCAAATGGCGGT
>JAJTDU010000108.1 GCA_021298725.1 Verrucomicrobiaceae bacterium
ACTGGTGGCAGCCCTTGAGAAAGAAGCCTGGGGCTTCCTGAGGGATGTGGGTGAAGAATTCCTTTTCCTTCTTGTCTGCTGCGCTGGTTTGGATGTCGGCCATGGTCGTGGGTGTTCGAGTTTAAAGGGCCGCCAAAGTGGGTGTGAATCTTGGTGGTGCAAGCACATTGGCATGCATCTTCTTCTTGCGTGTGAGGTCTGTCGTGCTTTGTGAACACCCCCGCTATGCCAGCCAGCAGCTCCACTTCTGAAATCGTCGCCGCCATGCGTTCCGCTCGGCGGATCGCCGTGGTGGCCCATGTGCGCCCGGATGGAGACGCGGTCGGCTCGATCCTGGGGCTGGCGTTGAGCTTGCGGGCCATGGGCAAGGAAGTCATCGCACTGCTGGAGGACGGCGTGCCGGAGAATCTGGCCTTTCTTCCCGGGACAGATACCATCATTCAACCCGGGTCAGCCCCCCTGAACGTCGATCTGGCCATCGCTCTCGACACCGCCACGCACGAGCGCATTGGCGAGCGCTGCAAGGCGCTGCTCGATCCTGCGCCAATGCTGGTGAACATCGACCATCACCCCACGAATCCGGGCTACGGGACACTCAATCACATCGACGCCACCTCACCCGCCACCGGCCAGATCATTTACAATCTGCTGAGCGAGCACGGTCTGCCCATCGATGACGCCGTGCGGCAGAATTTGTTCATCGCCATCTCGACGGATACCGGTTCCTTCCAGTTCTCCAGCACGAATGCCCGCACACATCGGATCGTCGCTGAAATGATCGAGGCGGGTCTCGACACGGCGCGTCTCGCGACGCTCGTGTATCAGTCTTGCCCGCTGCGCCGTCTGGATCTCATGCGCGCCATGCTCAACGAGATGCAGTTCCGCGCAGATGGCCGCATCGCGAGCTGGCAACTCACACAGAAGCTCATGGACGACATCGGCATGCTGCCGGGCGACACCGAAGGGCTGATCGACACGCTGCGCATGATCGACTCCGTGGTCAGTTGCGTCATTTTTGAAGACGTTCCCGGTGGCAAGGTGCGCATCAGCGCACGATCCAAGGACGCGCGGCTCGATGTCTCCACGATTTGCGGACAATTTGGTGGTGGTGGACATCGCATGGCCTCAGGCGCGCGGATGCGCGGCCCGATCGGCGAAGCAGCGGAGAAATTTTTGCAAGTACTCGAACATGAAGTCAGACGAATTGATTAGCGGCGTCCTACTGGTGGACAAAGGCCCGGACATGACCTCCCACGATGTGGTGGCGGTGGCGCGTCGCTGCCTGAACATGAAAAAGATCGGCCACTGCGGCACGCTGGACCCCATGGCCACCGGCATGCTCATCCTCGTGCTCGGTAACGGCACGCGCCTTTCCGACCTGCTCATGTCCGAGGACAAGGAATACGTCGGCACGATGACTCTCGGAGCCACCACCAGCACACAGGACGCCGAGGGCGAAATCTTGGAGCAAAAGCCCATCCCAGAGCTGACGATGGAGCAGGTCACTGCCGCCTTCAATGCCTTCAAGGGTGACTTCTATCAGACACCGCCGATGGTCTCTGCCATCAAGATCGGCGGTGTGCCGCTCTACAAACTGGCCCGCAAAGGCCAGGAAGTGGTGCGTGAGCCCCGCTTCGTGCGCGTGTATGACTACGAGATCACGCGCTTTGCGCCGCCACAGATCGACTTCCGCATCGTGTGCAGCAAAGGCTTCTATGTGCGCACCTACGCGCATGACATTGGCCAGAAGCTCGGCTGCGGCGCGCATTTGAGCGCCCTGCGCCGCACACGCTCCGGCCACTTCAAGCTGCTGCCGGGCAAGCACGTCACCTTTGACATGCTCAAGGAAGGCAAACGCGACGAAGTTCTCGCCTCAATGCTCAGCCTTTACGACGTGTCCAAACTGCGCGGAGCGTAAACAAAACAGCCGGGCTAAAAAGCCCGGCTGATAAGGTCAATCGTTTAGCCAAACCATCACGCTTTGGGCGTGTCGGCGGTGCCTTCAGGCAGCTTGGGGGCTTTGACGTAATCGGTGGGGATTTCGCCCTTCAAGGCTTTGAGGAAGGTGATGATGGAGGCAGTCTCCTCGTCGGTGAGCTGCTTGCCGAGCTGGTATTCAGCCATCATTTTAACCATCTGGTCGAGGGTCTTCACGGAACCGTCATGCAGATAGGGGGCAGTCTCGGTGATGTTACGCAGGCTCGGGACTTTGAAGAAGAACTTCTCACCCTCGTTCTTGGTCACATCGGCACGGCCGTTGTCTTTGAGATCAGGCCAGGCTTTCACGAGGCCGAGCTTCTGATACATCATGCCGCCGACGCCTGCGCCATTGTGGCAGGTCACGCAGCCAACTTTGGCGAAGGTGGCGAAGCCTTTTTTCTCCTCGGCGCTGAGGGCTTCTTTGTTTCCTTTGAGGAAAGTGTCCCACTTGCCAGGGGTTAGCAGGCCGCGCTCAAAGGCACCCACGGCCTTGCCAAAGTTGTCATAGGTGATGGGCTCCGCCTCGCCGGGGAAGGCAGCCTTGAAGGCTTCGACGTAGCCAGGAATGCTTTTCAGCACTTTCTCCACGAATTCAGCACTGGGCATGCCCATTTCGCCAGGATTCAAAACGGGACCTTTCGCCTGGGCTTCAACGGTTGGCGCACGACCATCCCAGAACTGGGCGATGTGGATGGCGGCGTTGTAGGTGGAGGGAGAACTGCGCCCACCAAGCTTGCCTTCATGGCCTGGGGAGAATGGCAGGTTGTCCTGACCGTATTTATCCAGCATGTGGCAGGAGTTGCAGGAAAGCTTCTCGCCTTTAGAAAGGCGGTTCTCATAGTAGAGCATACGCCCGAGATTGATCTTGGCCTCTGTAAGCTCGTTTTCCGGCGACGGCACCTGGGCGGGCAGCGGCTGGAACATCGGGAGGAATGCCTCGGAAAGATCAGCCTGCGCGAAAGCGGAGGCGGTGCTCAGTGCGAGGGCAAGGGCGAGAATGCGAGTGGTGGTTTGCATGAAGGTGGTTGGGAGAAACGCGATACTTACGTTGCCCATTTGTGCATGGTTTCAAACGATTTCACCATGAAACAACTTCTCAAACAATCGAGTCGGCCATTGACGTCAACCCACCCGTCTGAATACGCTCTCATCATGCTGCGAAAAACACTCCTACTCTTGCTCTCCGTCACCGTTTGCGCTGCTCAGCCCCCCGTCGGCGATGGAAATACCGATGACACGGCGGCGATCCAGCAACTGCTGGACACCCAGGGCAGTGTGAAACTGGCCAAGGGAACCTACCGACTAACGAAGCCGCTCGCGGTCGATTTAACGAAGACAGGATTTGCGGCACTCAGCGGTGATGGCACAGCGAGGCTGCTCATGACCGCCGCCGGACCAGCGCTGCATTTCTTCGGCACGCATGAGGGATCAGCCGCGCCGAGCACCTTCAGGCCAGAAGTGTGGGCAAATGAGCGCACACCGATGGTGGACGGCATCGAAATCGTCGGCGCACATGGAGAAGCAGACGGCATTGAGGCCACAGGCACCATGCAGCTCACGCTGAGCCGTGTGGTCGTGCGTGAATGCCGCCACGCGGTGCATCTGACCAAACGAAACCGCAACGTGCTGATCTCCGCCTGTCACTTCTACCACAACACGGGCGTGGGCGTGTTTTACGACGACGTGAACCTCCACCAGTCAAACATCGTAGGCAGCCACATCAGCTACAACGGCGGCGGTGGAGTCGTTTCACGCGGCGGAAACGTGCGCAACCTGCACATCGGCACCTGCGACATCGAGGGCAATCACGCCGCTGAGGGTCCACCGAGCGCGAACATCGAGCTCGACTCACGCGGCGGCTCCATCGGCGAGGTGGCCGTAACCGGTTGCACCATCCAGCACACGAACAAATCGCCCGACTCAGCAAACATCCGCATCATCGGTGCGGGCACCGACCCTTCCCTGCTGCGCCGCGTCGGGCGCGAGCACACCCGCGAAGGCAACGTGACCATCAGCGCGAATGTGTTCAGCGACGTGCAGGTGAACATCGAGATCCGCCACGCTCGCGGCGTGGTGATCACGGGCAATACCTTCTGGGAAGGCTTTCAGCACGATTTACTTGTCGAGGACAGCGAGAACATCGTTGTCACTGGCAATAACTTCGACCGCAACCCGCGCTACCTCGTGAACGGCTTCGACAACGCTGAGAAAAACGGCCTCGTTTTTCTTCGCTGCGCAGATTGCATCCTCAGCAGCAACCTCATCACGGGCGTGTGGAAGAAACGCGCCGCTGTGGACATCGAGTCTGGCAACCGCCTGCAAATCAGCAATAACAGCGTGCTCGACAGCGACGGTGCGGGCATGCGCTTGGAAAAAGTCACCAACAGCATGATCAGCGGCAACATCATCCGCGACGACCGCTCGGCCGAAAAACGCAGCAAGGAGCCGTCCCTGGTCTTCATCGGCGGCAAGGCGAACGTGATTGGGCAGAACGTCATTGGAAACAAACAGGAGGCGCGTTGAAAAAGGGTCAGAAGTTAAATGTGAGAAGTTAAGCAGCCCTCTAACCTCTAAGCCACTCCCTTCATGACCGTCGCCCATGCCACCACCCTGCTCGCTCATGCCCACTGGCGTGTGCTGCTGCACAAGGTGCGGTTCGGGCTGCGGGAGAACCGGCTGCTATGCGCCACTGTGGGCACTTTTCTGCTCCTCTACGGCCTAGGAGCTTACTTTCTCGTGAGGCAGGGACTCGACTTTGTGAAGCGCCTGCCTCTGGTGGGCCCACTGCTGACGGAGAGGATGGTATTCCTGCTGTTTTTCTTCTTTTTCATCATGCTCATCATCTCCAACGCCACGATCACTGGCATGGGCCTGTTTCGCCGCCGGGAGATGGAATGGCAGATCGCGCTGCCGTTGCCTCCGCGCAGCCTGGTGCTGTGGAAGACGCTGGAGGGCATGCTCCTGGCCAGTTGGGGCCTGCTGCTGCTCAGCACACCGATCCTGCTGGCGCTTGCAAGGGTGTACGAAGCCTCCGGCGCTTTCATGCTCGCCGTGGTGCCCGCGCTGCTGTCCTTGGTGACGATCGCGGCCAATCTCTCGACCTGGCTGCTGATCGCCCTGGTCCGCTGGTCCCGCCGCTGGATGTGGAAGCCGCTAGCGCTGCTGCTTCTCGTGCTGCTAGTGCGCACGCTGCCGGTCTGGCAGTCGAGCATTGAAACCTTCCACTCGGGAGATCTGACCGCGAGCCTAAACCAAATCCTCCAGCACACAGAAATCTGCATGCATCCGCTTTTACCCAGTTCGTGGGTGGCGGAGACGATCCAGGCCGCCGGGCGCGGCATCCAGGAGCGGGCCGTGTTTTTCAATCTAGTACTGCTAGCGCACGCCCTCCTGAGCATCTTCATCACGACGCGGATCGCTGGATCGCTGTTTTATCCTGCCTGGAACCGTGTCATGAGCGCGGCCCCTGGGTTGGACTCAAAATCAGCAAGACCTGCATTCCGAGCACGCCCAGGATGGCTGTCCGTGGGCCTGCGGCAAGTTTTAGCGCTGGATCGCGCTTCTTACGCGCTGATGGTCAAGGAGGCGCGCACCTTTGTGCGTGAACCGGTGCAGTGGGGCCAGACGGCGGTCATCTTCGGCCTGCTGCTGATCTACTCAATGAACCTGCGAAAAATGGGCTACGATTTGAACAGCCCGTTTTGGATCACCTTAGTCAGTCATCTGAACCTGCTGGTTTGCTGTCTGGCGCTCTCCACGCTCACAACACGCTTCATTTACCCGCAATTCAGTCTGGAGGGAAGGCGCATGTGGATTCTGGGCCTATCCCCGCTGCCACTGCACCGGGTGCTTGGCCTAAAGCTCCGGCTGAGCGCCAGCGTGCTGGCTGTGATCATGATGGCACTCGTGATCGTGTCTGGCTTGTCACTGGCGCTGCCATGGCGGCGGATTTTGTTCTTTAGCGCCTCGATTGCGATGATGAGCTACGGCATGACCTCGCTGGCGCTGTCTCTGGGGGCCTTGGTGCCGAATTTTCGGGAATCCAACCCTGCCCGGATCGTGTCTGGCTTCGGCGGCACGGTGTGCCTGATCGCCAGCTTCGTGTACATCGTGGGCGGTTCGGCCGTGCTGGTGGCTCCCTCCTGGCAGCATCTGAGGCAGGAGGCATCGGTTTGGATGGGATATGACTGGAGGCTGGAACTGCTCAGTCTGGCCGGACTGGCTGTGCTGACTCTGGTTTTTGGAGGTCTTCCTTATTTTTTTGCCAAGAAGCGGACGAAAAATCTGGAATATTTAAGAGACCTGTAGTATTCGGATACTGGAAATAATTTCTAGCACTCCAATGATCACTCGCAAAGCTCCTGTCGCGGCGAACGCTCCCAGCCACACTGAGGACAACCTCCTTGTATTCGAAGACGCCCCAGAGTTCATGGACACACACGAGGCTTCCGCATCTCTGGAAAATGTGGACCTCAAAGTCAAGGCTGCCCAAGAGCAGCTCATCCAGCTCCGCCACCAGCAAGAGGAAATCGAGCGCCAGAAGCAGCACCTGGAGGCCCTGCGCATCAAGCAAGAGCGCTTCGTGGCCGGAAAACGCGATCTTATCGAAAAAATCGGCCGGGCCAATGGCCACGTCGAACGTGAACTCTACGACGCCCAGAGGCACGTGGAAGACCTCAGCCTCACCAACGACGAGTTTCGCCGTCACATCGACATTCTAAAGTCCCTGCAGCCGGAAAAATGGCATCGCACCCAGGTGGACCAGGAGTTGGACAACGCGCTCGTCGCCATTGAGAACGCGGAAAACGATTTTGCCAAGGGCATGCGCCGCCTGCACGCCATGACACCGCCGGAATCCTCCTCCAGCGCGATCCCCCTTGATGACGCAGACGCACCGGTGCTCACCGGCCTGCGCGGCGGCGCTGACGACCTCGGCACCTGGCTGCGCCGGGGCTTTGCCTTCACCCTGCCGCTGATGGCCACGGTGCTCGTCGCCATCATCCTGATCCGCCTGATGTTCTGATTTTTTTCTCTGGCAAACCTCCCACCCACCGCGCTTATGGCCCTCTTCTCCGGCAACCGTAAAGTTCGCTCCCGTCGCCCTAAAACCGCGAAGGAGATCAAGCAGGAGCTTTCTCCACGCAGGGAAACCCGACATCTGGCCAGACGTTCGGATGAGGTGCGCAGTCAGATCCATCGCCTGGAATGCCTCATTACGGAAGCGCCACGCATTGAGCGCCAGCAGCGTCTCGCGAACATCAACATGGTGCCGCCGATGGAACTCTCCTCCCCTGCCCCACGTCGTCAGCGTCGCGTGCCCATCGCCCAGGAGCGCGCCCGTCGCGGTGCCAAACTGCGGATGCTCACCGAAGGCGTGTTTGTCATCGGCGCAATCGCCGCTGTGGTCGGTTGGTTAAACCAGTGGTTCCACTTCTGGAACTGAGGTTATTCCTGCTTCGCGGCGCTCTTGTTCTTTCCCTTGCCTTTGCCTTTCGGCTGCTGCGGTGGGTTGACCTCGCCATTGAAGGCTTTGTTCCCGTGCGTAAAGCGCGGCGGCGGCATGGTTTCCTTCACCTCGGCCTGAAGACGGAGAATTTCGGCCTTCAGCTCCTTCACCTGGTCGGCGTAGGCAGGATCGTTGTAGAAGTCCTTCACCTCAAGCGGGTCGGCTTTGCGGTCCAGCAGCTCCCAGTCATCGACATCCGGCGTGTAGTAATGCACGAGCTTGAACTGGTCCGTGATGACACCGTAATGCGGACGCACGCGATGAGGCACGGGATACTCGTAGTAGTGGTAGTAGAGTGATTTGCGCCAATCAGAGGGCGTCTCACCTTTCATGAGCGGCACAAAGCTGCGCCCATGCACATCTGCCAGATTCTCGCACTTTGTGATGTCGAGGAAGGTGCTGGCGAAGTCGATCAGGCTCACGATTTCGTTCGTGCTGCTGCCCGGCTTGATCACGCCCGGCCAGCGGACGAGCAGCGGCGTGCGCAGCGATTCCTCAAAGATCCAGCGCTTGTCGAACCAGCCGTGCTCGCCGAGGAAGAAGCCCTGGTCGCTGCTCAAAATGACCACGGTGGTAGCGCCATTTCACGAGATCACGGCCCGCAGGGGCTGCAGCGGTGTACTTGGCATTTCGCGGTTCGTAGTAGGCGTCCCATTGCTGGCGCTGTTCAGGCGTCAGATTGCCCGGGGGAACGAGTTTAGCGTCCTTGGGCGTGAAAGTGCGGTCGATCCCCATGTCATGATCACTCACGGCCTTGCTGCGGCCGCTGTAGCTGTCGAACAGCGTCTCCGGCTCCTGATAGACCCGGTCCTTGTCAAAGCCCAGCAGACGCAGCGGCGGCTCCCATTCGCGATGCGGTGCCTTGTGCTGGCTCATCATCATGAAAGGCTTCGTCTTGTCGCGCTGATCGAGCCACTTGAGCGTGAGATCACCGATGATGTCGGTCGTGTAGCCCTCGTATTTCACGTTCTTGCCGTTCTCCGTCATCGGCGGGTTGTAATACGCCCCCTGGCCGGGCAGCACGTTCCAGTAATCGTACCCGACAGGATCGGTCATGAGATGCCACTTGCCGATCACCGCCATCTGGTAGCCGCTCTTTTGCATCACCTTTGGGAAGGTCGGCTGCGAGCTGTCGAACTTGCTGTTGCTGTTGTTGTAGAAACCGTTGGCGTGGGAGTACTTGCCGGTCTGGATCACTGCGCGGCTCGGGCCGCAGATGGAGTTCGTCACGAGGCAGCGGTCAAAGCGCATCCCTTCCTTGGCGATGCGGTCCATGTTCGGCGTTTCGAGCAGCTTCCGGCTGTCGCCATACGCGCTGATGGCCTGCGTGGTCAGGTCATCGCAGAAGATGAAAACGACGTTCGGCGACTGTGCCGCCGTGGCGGCGGAAACGAGGGCAAGTGAAGCAAAAAGAGAACGAATCATGGCTGGGCAAACCGGAACGAGCGTTTCGCCGGATTGTTGCAACGGTTTGCCCGCTGGTTTATGCGCACAATGTTCCCGTTTTCAAACGGAGCATTTCGCTTCAGCCGAAGGGCGTTCGCCGTAGGGTGCGCAGGGCGTAGAACGGCTCGGCTGACTCCCGGATGCGCCTCGCGCCGCGCTTACGTTTCGGGCTGAACTGCTCCCGCTGCGCCTCAAAGATGCCTTCCACGAACGCCTTGCTGCCTA
>JAJTDU010000109.1 GCA_021298725.1 Verrucomicrobiaceae bacterium
CCGCGCCGCCTCGGCGGGGCTGCTACCGAACGTGCCCTTCAGGGTCATGTCTTCGAGATACTGCTTGATCTGCGGTGTGATCGCGATCGTCAGTGACAATGAGTCGAAGGTGTTAGAGGGGCGGGCCATTCAATTATAACCAGGTAATAACGCCATTTTAATTCCAACCTGACCCAACGGTCAAGGTTGGCTTCTATTTATTTGGGGTTTTTATCCGGTTAAAACCACCCGTGTAATTAAGACATCTTAAACAACTGGGCATTTTCGATGGAAATCATCGTTTTCATGCGTTGAAAGCGCCCCAAAAATCATGAAAACTCGTTTCCTCGCCTCCTTCTTCGCCGCCGCCGTTTTGACTGCCGCCTTCTTCAATCTTCAAGCCCAGACTCCTAGTGACTGGCAGAATTGGTTTGCAGATGGCACTTTGAACGGCGGACAGATCATCAGCGGGCAGGCCACCTACAAGGTGGAAAACGGCGTGCTCACCGGCACCACGGTCGATGGCAGCCCGAACACCTTTCTGGCGATCGGACCGTTCAAGGACTTCGAACTCGAGTTCGAGGTGAACGTGGACAATGAACTCAATTCCGGCGTGCAGGTGCGCAGCCACATCGCCAAAGAAGGCGATCCCGCTCCCGCAGGCAGCAAAGGCGGCAAACCGCTGCCTGCCGGGCGTCTGTACGGGCCGCAGTGCGAGATCGCGATCGATGGCTCCGCTGGCAATTTCTATGACGAGGCCCGCCGGGGCACTTGGTGGAGCCTGCTGACGGAAACCGAGGCCGTGCGCACCGCAGAAGCGAAGGCCGCTTTCAAAAAGGGCGAATGGAACCACTACCGCATCGTGGTGAAGGGCGAGCACTACCAGAGCTTCGTCAATGGCGTCAAAACCGCTGACTTCAGCCAACCCGGCGACCCTGAAGGCCACATCGGCTTCCAGGTTCACGGTATCAAGAAGGGCACTGGCCCTTACAGCGTCCGCTGGCGCAGTGTGAAGTTCCGCGAGACGAAGTAACCGAGCGCCAGAACGACCACTGACGAGGCCATCACCATCTGCCAGCGCTGCCACCAGGGCGGCCAGTGGATGGAGATGGCCTTTGATCTGTCGCCTGCGAGCAGCAGCATCCACTTCGGCGGCGCATCGGGGTTGGTTTGATCGCGTGTCCAGAGGAGCACATCGTGCAGTTTGCCTTTCGGCATCTCAAAGACGATTTCCGGCTCCGAACTGCGCCAGCGCCACGCGGCGGTGATCAAGGTGTGAGCCTGGGTCTCCGCATCGGAAGGTAAGTACAACGCGGGGGCGAATTCTGCCCAGTTATCGTGCTGGGTGATGTTAGCCGCCGATAATTCCGCCAATGGGACCAGTGATTCGCCCCGCATCAACCGCACAGGATCCATCAAGGCCTCCTTAGCGACAGCTTCATCCGCGATGAGCGGATTCCCGCCGTAATCGGCGGTGATTTCGAGCAGCACCTCCGCCTCCGGCAGCAACGTGAGTTTGGCACTCAAAAACTCCGCTCCGTGCCCAAAAACACACAGGGGGTCCAGAATGGCTCCCCCTGCGGCAAGAATGAAGATGGATCGCGCGAAGCGCATTATTTCTTGAGATTCCAGCGCAGCACACGGCCCCACTTATTCCACTCGGTTTCCAGAATGTTGCCGTCGTTGTCGAAAGTGATGCCGTGGGGACTCGTCACAACGCCCTGCTGCCAGTCTTTCGGCTCAATGCCCGGTGTGTTCGTTGGTTTTGGGCTCGTGCCGAGGTCGGCGACGCGTTTGTTGTCCTTGTCCCACACGCTGACGTTGCCGGCGATCTCGGCCACGCACATCAGGTCGCCATGGAAGCTGGCGGAGGAGGGATTGCGCATCTCGGTGGCGATCTCGCCGATGAAGGTGCCATCGAGCTGGGTGTGCAGCATGCGCTTGTGACCGCGATCACAGATCATCACACGGGCGGGTTCAAAACGGCGGTCAATGAAGACCTTGTGCGCGTTGGCGAGTTTCAAAGGCTCGCCAGGACCGCCGAAGACGCTCTTGAACTTACCCTCTGCGCTGAACACGAAGATGTGGCTCTGGCCGTAGCCATCAACCACGTAAATATCGCCGTTCGGGGCCACGTCACAGTTGGTGAGCTTGAGGCCCTTACCGATCTTGTCGCCAGGAAATTCGCTCGTGGGGATGGTCATGACCACGGTGCCATCGAGGCTGCATTTGATGACCTTCTGCTCACCCAGCACGGCGGCGTAGAGGTGCTCACCGTCACCATGTTTGCGGATCACAAAACCGTGCAGGGACTGCGGCAGCGCGAGCGCTTTGATGAATTTGCCGTCCTTGCCATAGACCTGGATGCCAGCATTCGCTTCTTGGACGCTGACGTAGATGTTGCCAGATGAATCGACGGCGATTTCGCCATGACCATTGCCGATGGTTTCCTTACCGGGAGGTGGCGTGATGAAGTTCGGGACGAATTCATAGGCCACTTCAGCAGCAGCGCTGCCAGAAAGGGCGATGACGGACAGGAGGGAGAGGATGCGGTTGCTCATCAGATCGATTCAAACGAAGGCCGGGGGCGGCGTCAATCGTGTAGGTGTGAATTTGACTGGATGATCCTGTCATAAAGCAGGAAACTTCCGGTCACACATCGAGTTCACTTCCCCTTCCTCCCATGAAAAAGCTCGGCTTCATTCTCCTCGGCGGCATCATTCTGGCCGTTTCAGCCATCGGCCTGCGCGCGCAATCCCAGCTCGCGGAATTCAACTCTCGCTTCAAAGCCTTCGACAAAAACAATGACGGCGTCATCAGCGGTGACGAGATGAACAGCGCCGAGTATCTGAAAATGCTCGATACCGACAAGAACGGCACGCTCACCCGCGAGGAGGCGCTGCAAAGCGTGCGCAAGACGCAGAAACTCGTCGGCGAAGGTTCCGACACCAGCAGCTTGTTCAAGCGGCTCGACAAAAACGCTGACGGCAAGCTCACGGCGGAGGAGCTTCCAAACAAACGCTGGTTCACCGGCCTAGACGCCGACCAAGATGGCAGCGTGACGCTCGACGAGGCTGTCAAAACGCTCGCCAGCCTGCGCAAACGCGGTGCTGCCGACAGCCCGACCACCAGCAGCCCGATTAAGCCCGCCAGCGACGACCTATCCTTCAAAGAAGCGCCGCAGATGCTCAAAGGCAGCGAGCACGGTGTGGGCCGCATGGTTGATGACCTCGCGCTAAAGACGCTGGATGGCAAAGACATCAAACTCAGCGCTGCCGCAGGCAAAAACGGCCTCGTGATCGCCCTGTTCAGCGCAAGCTGCCCGATCAGCGGCAAGCTAGCGCCGGAGACGGTGCGGCTGGAAAAAGAGTTGGAAGCACAAAACGTGAAACTGCTGCTCGTGAACGCGCCACCCGGCCAGAAGAGCGACGAGATCACGAAATTCATCAACGATCATGAATTGAAATCCACGGTAGCGCTCGATGCCCATGGTACGCTGACCCAAACACTCGCTGCCACGACCACCACGGAGGTCTTTTTGCTCGATGCGACGCGCACACTCGTTTATCGCGGCGCTTTGAACGATCAATACGGCCTCGGTTACGCGAAGGAGCAGCCTACGCATCATTACTTGCGCGATGCCGTGGCGGCGATGCTGCATGGACAACCGGCTGACATTAGCGCGACAAGTGCTCCAGGTTGCGCGCTGGATTTGCCTGCCAAAACCGCTCTTACGAGCTCGAAGGTGACTTACCATCGCGACATCGCCCGCATCATACAGGCCAACTGCGTGGAATGTCATCACAGCGGCGGCGTGGGGCCGTTTGCACTCGATTCGTATGACGCGATCATCGAGCACGCGGGCATGATCCGCAAGCAGGTGGAGCGCGGCGCGATGCCGCCGTGGTTCGCTGCCGCGCTGGAGGGGCAAACGCACTCGCCTTGGGCGAATGATCGCTCGCTCTCCGAGCGCGATCGTGCTGATTTGCTTCTTTGGTTAGGATCAGATCGTCCGAAAGGCGATGTGGCCGACGCTCCCACACCACGCCAATTCCCCAGCGAGTGGAGCATTGGCAAGCCGGATGCCGTCATTGCCGCCGCGAAACCGATTTCGATCAAGGCCGAGGGCACGATGCCTTACCAGCACGTCACCGTAACCACGGACTTCCCTGAAGACCGCTGGGTGCGCGGCTACGAGATCCTGCCCACGGAACGACAGGTGGTGCATCACGTCATCGTCACCGTTTTTGAAAAAGGCCGCAAAGTGCGTGGCGGTGGTGATGAAGGCAGTGAAGGCTACTGGGCCGCTTATGTGCCGGGAAACACGAAGCAGATCTATCCCGCAGGCTTTGCCCGCAAACTACCCGCCGGGGCGACCGTGAGCTTCCAGATTCACTACACGCCAAACGGCAAGGCCGTGGAAGACACGATGCGCATGGGGCTCCTTTTTGCCCAAGAGCCGCCGAAATACGTCGTCCACACCACCGCGCTGCCGAATGCCCGCATCCACATCCCCGCCGGAGCTGCGAACCACGTCGAAACCGCGCAGCGCAAGCTGCCCGTGGACATCAACGCGATGGCCTGGATGGCTCACATGCATGTGCGCGGCAAAGCCTTCAAATTCGAGGCCATCTCACCCGATGGAAAGACCGAGACTCTGCTCGACATCCCGCGCTACGACTTCAACTGGCAGCTCCGCTACGACTACGTGATGCCCCGCTTCCTCCCACGCGGCACCACCCTCAAAATCACCGCCGTCTTTGACAACAGCACTGAAAACCCAGCGAATCCTGATCCCACCAAAAATGTCCGCTGGGGCCAACAGACCTACGACGAGATGATGATCGGCTACCTGGAACATTACACGCCCCTGAATCCAGAAGTGGCGGGTGGAGAGTGAGGATCGTTATTTCTTCCTCTGAAGCACTTCCAACTCCGCTTTCACCTTTTCGATCTCCAGTTTTTGCGCTTTGAGTTCGTTTCGAGCCATTCCGGCATTGCCATCAACCACATCCTTCATGGTTCGCAAACTTTGAGTTGGCGCTCTTTTGGCATCGGCAGCTTTGATCTGCTCCTCAAGATCCTTCACTTCTTTCTCCAACTTTTCTTTATGCTTGGTGGAACTCTCCATTTGAATCTCAAGCGTAGATATTCGCTTTTTAACCGCTGAGATCTTGGAAGAACTTGAGTCATCCACCTCCTCGACCACTGCCTTTTCAAGAAACGTTGCGCGTGCCTGTTCCATCTCTGGCAAAAGCGCACTTGGCCCCAAATCATAACGCTCTTTGATCTCGGCAGGCAGCAAATCATCCGGCACTAGGCCAATCCCATCCGCATGGATCAATGAAAGGCCGGATGAATCCAGTTTGCGGATTTTTGCCCCGCGCAGCATTTTACCATTCGTCAGCATGATGTCCCCGAGTTCGGTGCCTGGAGCGTTGTTGCGTGTTTTATCAACGGCTGATTTCATCGACTCGACTGAATAGTTAAATTCACTCGCAACTTTACGGTGTCGAGTGTCCAAAACATCTTTGGCTTTGAGCAGAACACTATTTTGCTCTGACAGTTCGCGATTTTTGACCACATGGGTCTCCACATCCGTCCACATTTTTTTCTTGTAAGCAAACGCCTCGTGGGTGCTCGCGAGCTTGGACTTCGATTCCTGCAGCGCCAAGTTGGCCGCATCCACTGTGGTGAGGTAAAATGAGCCATAACCGAGCCCGATCAAGGCTGTGAATATGAATGTAAAAAGCCAAATTTTCGATTCTTCGAACATGGTGTTTGAATGAGTGTGGGATTAGCGGGCGAGCTTGGCCTTGTAAGATTCCAGTCTGGGCAGCAAGGACTTGATCATTTCCTCTCCCTCGGTGCATTTTTTGCTCAGTGTCGTCAACTCCTGCTCCAGCAGTGTGTTCCTATGAGCAAGATCCCTGTTCTGCATCTCAAACTTCATGCTTGCTGTTGCTGCATCAATTCCGAGAGAGAAAAATTTGCCATCCAAGGTTTTGGCTTCAGCAAGCAGCCTCTTGATTTCGGACTCGACATGGTCTTTTTCTGCCATGAGCAGCTTGGGCTTGTCGCAGGAGCATAAGAACAACATGCTGGACAGGACTATGCAAATGAAGGGCGGCGTCTTGATAACCATGATTAGAAGGAAAAGCGGACCGGGGAATTTGGCAACTTCAAAATCGCTTTCGGCATTTTTTGTCACCACGTTGTTTTTAACGATGCAGAGCGTTTTCACGCTGCTAGCCTCGCGCCGTGATCGCGATAGCAACGGCCAGTCAAAAAGGAGGGGTGGGGAAAACCACGCTGTGCATCAACCTTGCCTACTCGCTAGCGCGGCGTGGGTGGCGGGTGCTGCTCATCGACACAGACCCACAGGGCGGCGTGGGTCTTTCGCTGGCGAAAAGCGCTAAAACGCGAGAGGGATTTCATGAGTTTCTGGTTCGCGGCGGGGATTTGAATAAGGTCGTGGTGCCAACGCGGCTACCTGAGCTGGAAATCGTGCCAGCAGGACAATACGACACTTGCGCACGGCAGGGCTGGTCCCCGCACGAGGTGCCATCTCGGTTGGCAGACCTGCTGCGCTGTGCGGAGCTGCGCGGCACTGAAATTGTGCTGATGGATACGGCCGCCGGCATGAGCAGCACGACAGAAGCGGTGGTGAAAGCCTGCGATTTCGTGATTTTGCCGCAGCAGGCAGAACCGCTGGCGATCCGCAGCGTGCCGCATCTGCTGGAGACTCTGGCACGATTCCGCGCCGAAGGCGCAGGGGTGCGTGTGGCAGGTATTTTGCTAACGATGGTCATGCAGGACAACGCGATGAGCCTCAAGGTGGCGCGGGAGCTACGTGACATGCTGCCAGCCAACCTGATGTTTCCGCAGAGCATCCCCCGCCTAACCTCATTTTTGGAGGCCAGCGCGTTGGGTGTGCCGGTGGCGCTGACGAAGCGCAATCCACCGCCAGAGGCGTTGATTTTTGACCAAATCGCCGCCGAACTGGAGCAGCGAGCTGGGCTAAACAAAGAAAGCGAACCGGAGCAGGGCCATGCAAGTCTCCTGGATTGACGCCAACCACCTAGAGTCACTGTTGGCACAGATCACGAAGCCGGCAGTGTGCGCAGAATCGAAGCCACAAAGCGCGTTGGAAACCATCGAAGAGGCGGGTTTCATGGATGCTGAGGTTTTGCCACCCACGGCAGGCCTACAGCCCTCGGAGCCGCCTCCAACGCTCTCAGTCATGCCGATTGAGACTGCTACAGATGAACCTACAGAATCCCAGGAAGAAGAGCCTCAAACTAGCGCGCCTCAAAACAGCGCTGCGGCGCTCCCGCTGAGCCGCATCCGTGACAAGCTCCGTGCAATCCGCCAACGCGCCACCGATGCAGGCATTCTGGTGCGGGTGAACGAACCTTCGGATGGCAGACCTGCCTTGACCCCGAAGTTCATGCCCGTCTCGGGCTTGGAACCTCTCGCGGAAACCTGCTCACCCAAGTTTACCATTCCCCAAGGTTCCAGCACGATGCGTTTGGCGGCGTTCTCGGCCTGGGCACGCGAGGTTTTGCGAGACAATGGCGGGCATGTGCTGGTGATGAGTGATGATGGCGAGGTGCTCTGGAGCGATGAGGCCAAGGCTGGACTGCTGCTTTCCAGCATGATGGCGTGGGCGGCGGCAGCTCGGGCATGTGCCCGGTCAGCCTGCGGGACTCGACCGGTGGTCCGCCAAGCGCTTTCCTCCGGCCATGTGCTGACGGTGATCCCCTGCGAAACGCACTCTGGCGTTTTTTATGCGGCTGTAGCAGCTCCTGAAGGACTCTCAGACGCACTGGCAGCCAGTTTTCAGTGCGCCCTGCGTGATACCATGCACGGAGAAGGCCCTATTTTTTGAACAGCGCCAGTTCATTGATACCCCAGCTATTTCCGGCGCTCCCGGTTTGGGTGATGCGGATAAAACGGGCCTTCTGAGGGGGCTTTAAAAATGATCTCGAACTACGCAGCCCCCTCCCCTTCCATCACCGGCGCTCCCCACTGCGCGCCATTGGCAGAAAGCTCGA
>JAJTDU010000110.1 GCA_021298725.1 Verrucomicrobiaceae bacterium
TGACTTCTTCGCCAACAAGTGGACTGGATTGCTCAAGAACCAGCGCACCGAGGCCGCCGACATCACCGCAAACTTCGCCTTTCACGCGTGGATGCGTGACAATCTGCTCGCGAACACACCTTACGATCAACTCGTCCGCCAGATCCTCGCCAGCACCGGCACCATCGTTTCGAATCCACCCGTGGCATGGTATAAACGCGTCAAAGAACCCACCACACAGGTCGAGGATGTGGCGCAGCTCTTCCTGGGCGTGCGCATGCAGTGTGCGCAGTGCCATCACCATCCCTTCGAGCGCTGGACGCAGGCCGAGTATTATCAGATGGCCGCCTTCTTCAGCCAGATCGGCCGCAAACCCACCGCCATCGCCGGTGAGGACCTCATCTTCCACAAGCGCGGCACCGCGCAGACCGAGCATCGCAAAACACGCGCCATGCTAAAGCCCGCCGGCCTCGGCGCGGCTCCTCTCGACATCGCGCCCGACGACGATCCGCGTCTCGCGCTTGCCGATTGGATGAGCAAGAAAGACAACCCCTTCTTCGCCAAAGCTCTCGTGAATCGCTACTGGAAGCACTTCTTCAAGCGTGGCCTCATTGAGCCCGAGGACGACCTGCGCGATACCAATCCGCCGACTAATCCCGAGTTGATCGACGCCTTGGCGAAGCACTTCACTGACAGCAACTTTGATCTCAAATCTCTCGTCCGCGTCATCGCGCAAAGCCACGCTTACCAGCTCAGCGCCATGCCAAACGAGCACAACGCGGTCGATCGTCAGGCCTACTCGCACTACTACCCGAAACGCATGACCGCCGAAGTCTTGCTCGACAGCATCGATATGGTGACCGCATCGAAGACTGACTTCGCCGACCTGCCAGCTGGCACCCGCGCCATCTCGCTGCCCGACAACAGCTACACCCGCGCCTCGCCCTTCCTTAAAGTCTTCGGCCGTCCCGACAACACCAGCGTCTGCGAATGCGAACGCGTCTCCTCCGCCAGCCTCGCGCAAAGCCTGCACCTCATGAACGCCCCCGACGTGAAGGCCAAGCTCACTGCCGCCAATGGCCGCGCCGAGCAGCTCACCAAAGCCGAAATGCCCGAGCCCAAACGCATTCGCGAACTCTACCTCGCCACCTACTCCCGCGAACCCACGGCTGATGAGGTGAAAATTGCCGAGACGCATCTGATGAAGCCCCGCAATGATGCCGCAGGCAAGCCGCTCGAATCCCAACGCGCCAAACGCAACGGCTACGAAGACCTGCTGTGGGCGCTCATGAACACCAAGGAGTTCCTTTTTAACCACTAACACCATGCTCTCGAAATCCACCCTCACCTTCGCAGCCAGCGTTCTGTTTGCCGCGTCCGCCATTGCCCAGCAGGTCACGCTGCCGCTGCCACGCATTCTCACCGTCATGCCGATGGGCGGTCAGGCGGGGCAAAATGTTGAAGTCACGATCACGGGCGAAAACATTGAGGACGTGACCGAATTGACCTTCTCCACACCGAAGATCACGGCCAAGCCGGTCGCAGGTGCGGTCAACAAATTCACGGTGAGCATCGCCGCAGACGCAGCGGTGGGTGTTTATGATGCAAGGGTGATGTCGCGTCTCGGCGTTTCATCGGCGCGGGCGTTTTCGGTGAACAAGTTGCCGGAAGTCGTGCGCACGAAGGCCAACAACACCGTGGAGACGGCGATGGCGCTGCCGGTAGGCACGATTTGCAATGCCACGATGACCAAGCGGGCGGTGGACTTCTATTCCTTCCAGGGCGTGAAAGACCAGGCGGTTGCCATCGACTGCGCGGCGGTGGGGATTGACTCACGGCTCACGCCGGTGGTCATTCTGGCCGACAGCAAAGGCGCAGACCTTAAAGTGAACCGCACGGGCGGCATCATCGACTTCACACCACCTGCCGACGGCACCTACATCATCAAAGTGAGCGACCTCACTTATCAGGGCGGTGAGCGTCATTTCTACCGCCTCGCTTTGCAACCAAGCCCCGCGCTGCCGCAACCGCAGACACAAACGGTCAGCGCCATGTCGTGGCCGCCTGCAGATCTCGCCCCCAACGCAGCCGCGAAGGAAACCGAGCCGAACAACAAGGACGCGCAGAAGATCACGCTACCCTGCGATATCGCGGGTGCCTTTTATCCCGCTGCCGATGTCGACACCTTCGAGTTCACGGCCAAAAAAGGTGAGACTTGGTGGGTGGAGGTCGCCAGCGAGCGTCTCGGACTCAACACCGACCCCTTCGTGCTCGTGCAGCAGGTCAAAGACGGCAAATTCACCGATGTGGCCGAACTCTACGACATCGCGCCACCGATGAAGGTCACCAGCAACGGCTACTCCTACGACGGCCCGCCTTACGACGCAGGTTCGCCGGATGTGATGGGCAAGTTTGAGGTCAAAGAAAACGGCACCTATCGTCTGCAAGTGCGCGATCTCTTCGGCGGCACGCGCACCGATGCGAACAACATTTATCGACTCATCGTTCGGCAGGCCGCGCCAGATTTTGCGCTCGCCGCGTGGGCCGTTCACATGACACTGCGCAATGGCGACCGCGCCTCATTGTCCAAGCCGATGGCACTCCGCCAGGGCGATGCGCGCGCATTTGAGGTCGCCGTGCAGCGTCGCGATGGCTTCGATGGCGAGATCGAGATCAGCATGGAAAACCTGCCGCAAGGCGTCAGCGCCGCCGGTTTGAAGATCGGCAAAGGCAAAACCTACGGCCATCTCATCCTCACTGCCGCCGATAATGCGCCACGTGGCTTCGGACTCGCCAAAATCACCGGCAAGGCTGTCATCGGTGGCAAAGAGGTAATGCGGCCAGTGCGTGTGGCGAGCATGGAATGGTCTGTGAAGGACGCGAAGGGCGAAATCCCCGCAGCGCGTCTCATGGCCGACATTCCTGTTTCCGTCACAGATTCCGAGCAAGCACCGCTGACCATCGCGCTGGCAGAAGACAAAGTCTTCGAAGCCAAAGTGGGCGAGGCACTGAAAATCCCGCTGAAGCTCACTTGGCGAAACGAATTCAACGGCACTTCCATCAAGGTGAAAGCTTACGGCGAAGGCTTCAGCGCCATCAAGGAGTTCGACATCCCGCTCAAGGCCGCCACGCACGAACTGACTCTCAACCTCACCGAATTGAAGATTGCTCCGGGTGATTACAGCTTCGCGCTCCAGAGCCTCGGCATCTGCAAATACCGCTACAATCCCACCGCCGTGCCGCTTGCCGAGGCCGAGCAAAAGAAAGCCGAGCAACTGCTGGCCGCCGCGGCTGCTGAGGCCAAAAAACTCGCAGCTACCGATGCTGAGGCCGCAAAGAAAGCCGCCGAAAAGCAAAAGCAGGCCGAAGCCGCCATGACCGCTGCATCGACCCGCATGAAGTCCGTGACGACCGCCGCAAATCCAACCGACACGGTCGAAATTCTCATCTCCCAGCCGATCCGCGTGCGCGTGAAAGCTGCCGCCGTGACGACCGCCGCTAAGTAAGCGATGAAAACGACCCCTTTTTTCGCCGCTCTGTTGACGTCTTCAGCCTTTGCTGCCGACCTCGACTTCTACAAGGACGTCTATCCCTTCCTGAAGACGAACTGCATCTCGTGTCACAACAAAACCACGACGAAAGCGGATCTGAACATGGAGACGCCGGAACTGATGATCAAAGGCGGCGAGGCTGGAACAGCTCTGGTGCCGGGGAAAAGCGCGGAAAGCCTCGTCGTAGCAGCGTCTCTCCACACCCAAGACATGGAGATGCCGCCGCCGAACAATAAATCTGGCGCGGTAAACCTCACGCCGGCAGAGATCGCGATTTTGAAGCAATGGATTGACCAGGGTGCGAAGGCGTCTGTGCAGCAGGAGCGTGCCGTCGTGTTGAAAGCCTTCTCGGCCAGCGTGGACCCGATCTACAGCGTGGCGATGACGAAAGATGGCCGTTACGCGGCCTGTGGGCGCTCGAACCAGATTCATCTCTATGATTTAGCGACGCGGCATTTCGTCGCGCAGATCAGCGATCCGGCGGAAAAGAACGGCGCGGCGCATCGGGCGCTGGTGCAGTCGCTTTCCTTCAGTCCTGACGGCACGAAACTGGCGAGCGGGAGTTTCCGTGAGGTGAAGATTTGGAAGCTGAACATGGGCAAAGCAGATGCGAGTGCCGCGAAGCTCGTTTCAACACCTGCGAGTGCCGACTTGATCCAAAAGATCACCACCGCAGGCAAAGTGGCCGTTTTGAGCAGCGCCATGTCCGCCGACGGCAAGCAGGTCGTCACCGGTTGCGCGGATGGTTCCGTGCGCATTTGGGATACCACGACTGCAAAACAAGTCATCGAGCTGCGCGGCAATGTGGCCACGACGAAGAAGACGACGGAACTCGACTGGATCATCTCGGCACAGACGCTGGAGACGGCTTTCCAAAAGAGCGAGATCGCCCGCATCGACGCGCAGGACAAGGCGCTCGACGTGCTGCTGGGCAAGGCCAAGGAGGCCATCGTGACGATGGGCAAGGTGCTGCCGGAAAAACAAAAGCTCGTGCCGCCGACCACCGAAGCTAAAACCGCCGCACAGAAGGCCGTGGATGAGCTGGCGGCCAAACTTGCCGCAGCCAAAGACGCGGCCATTGAGAAGGAACTGAAAACCGCACAGGACAAGCTGATCACCACCAAGATGACCGAGGTGTCCGCGCTCGCCGCCGTTTCCGCTGCCGAGAGCAATGTGAAGGACGCCGAGGATGACGTGAAGCGGATCACCGACTCGAAGGCTGCGAATGCGAAAGCTGTTGCTGCCGCGAATGCGGCCATCGCCGCCGCCAAAACCACGCAAGACAAGGCCACGGCTGACCTAGCGGCTTTGAAACTGGCTTTGACCAAAACGACCGCGAAGCCCATCGCCGTGTCCTTCTCCGCCGATGCCCAGCGTGTGGCATCGATGTTTGAAGATGGCACGCTGCGGGCGTGGGCCGCCGCCAGCGGCACGCCGATCGAAGAAAGCAGTGGCAACGTCGCTGCAACCACGACCATCACTGCCGCTCCGGATGGTTCGTTCGTGGCGACGAAAGCCATCACACAAACCGTTGGCAGCACGCCGCGCTGGACGTTGGAACGCAAGATCGACCCGAAAGGCCTCTTCGCCGACCGCGTGAACGCCGTGCGCTTCAGTCCCGATGGCAAAACGCTCGCCACCGGCGGCGGCGAGCTGTCGCGCTCCGGCGACATCATCATCTTCGATGTCGCGACCGGCAAAGCGACGCAGACGTGGAAGGAAAAGCACACCGACACGGTCCTGTGCCTCGATTTCTCGCCCGATGGCAAACGTCTCGCCACCGGTGCAGCCGACAAGATCGCACGCGTCACTGAAATCGCCTCAGGCAAGCAAGTGAACCTCTTTGAAGGCCACACGCATCACGTCATGGGCGTCGCCTTCCGCAGCGATGGCCGCGTGCTCGCCACCGCCGGCGCGGACGGTGTTGTTTCGACCTGGGACATGCTCATCGGCGAGCGAAAGAAGAAGATTGAAGGCTGGACCAAAGAAGTCACGTCATTGCAATTCATCGGAGCCACGAATCAGATCGTGACGAGCGCTGGAGACAACCGCGTCCGCATCGTTACCGACGACGGCGGTGAAATTCGCTCCATCGCCAATCTTCCTGACTACATGCAAGCCGCCGTCAGCGTCCCCAACGGTAGCGCCATCATCGCTGGCGGTGAGGACAGCCTGCTGCGCGTGTGGGATGCCGCAGGGAAGGAACTCGTCGCGTTTGGCGCGAAGTAGTCGTTCTCAGGGATAAAGCAGCGCATCTCAGCCCGTAGGTTTTCACACATGTCCTCCATCATTCAGCCCCCATCAGTCGTTCGTTGCGCCGGTCCGCTCTCGCGTCGCAGCTTCATGCAATTTGGTTTGACCGGCATGGCGACGCTGAGCTGGCCCAGCCTGCTCAAATTGCGCGCGGCAAACGCGGCGCTGCCGAAAAGCGAGCGTAAATCCATCATCATGGTCTGGCTTCCGGGCGGACAATCGCACATCGACACCTATGATCCGAAGCCAGATGCGAGCAGCGAGTATCGCGGCCCTTTCAAGACCATCAGCACCAAGATTCCAGGCACGCATTTCACCGAGTTGCTGCCAATGAGCGCCAAGATCGCGGACAAGTTCACGGTGCTGCGCTCCATGAATCAAACCGCAGGCGGCCATCCGGCAGGCACGATGCAGATGTTTTCCGGTGACAAAGACACACGTGATAAGCCCAAGCCACGCCTCCCAGATTGGATGTCCGTCGCGCACTACCTGCGTGCCAAAGAGGGCGGACGCACCAACCCGCTGCCAAACTACATCGGCGTGCCTGCGGCATCGGGCGAATACTCCAGTCCCGCCTATCTTGGTGATGCCTATGCGCCATTTGCAGTGAGCGATGATCCAAACCGTCCGAACTTCCAGGTGCCAAACATTGGTTTGGCCGACGAGTCAGAAAATCGACGTCTCAGTGACCGCATCGTTCTCCGCAAGAGCCTCGACAAGATGGAGCGTGCCTTTGACCGCGAGGGCGAGCTCGGCGCAATGGATGAATTTGAATCCCAAGCCGCCACGCTACTAACGAATCCACAGACGCGCGATGCCTTTGACCTCAGCAAGGAAGATCCGGCGACGCGTGATCGCTATGGCCGGAATCGCTGGGGCCAGCAGTTACTCCTCGCGCGTCGTCTCGTGGAGTCGGGCGTCGAAATCATCACCAGCAGCCTCAGCGGTCCGCTCTGCGGCCGCGTGAACAACTGGGACGACCACGCGGTGAATCAACATCAGTTTGAAGCGCTGCGCTTCCGCATGCCAACCTATGACCGCTGCGTGTCTGCGCTCATTGAGGACATTTACGCGCGTGGACTCGACAAGAAGGTGCTCGTCGTCGTCACAGGCGAGTTTGGCCGCACACCGAAGATCAGCTTTGACCGCAGCACGGGCGCTGGCGATGCCAGTGGTCCTACGGGCACATTACAGCCTGGACGCGACCACTGGCCGCGTGCCTTCACGAACATCTGGGCCGGTGGCGGTATCCAGACCGGCGGTGTCATCGGGGCCAGTGATAAACGCGGCGAAGACGTGGTGGAGCGCCCCTGCAACGCGAGCGACTTCCTCGCGACGATTTATCATCATCTCGACATCGATTACGGCAAGGTCACGCTCAATGACCTCAACGGCCGCCCGGTCCACATCGTCGAGAATGGCCGTGCGATTCCAGAACTGATCGCGTGATGAATTGGCCGGGGCTGGGCCGTTGAATCCGCTCCACCATGAATCACCCGCTCGTCTCTTACCCGCAGCTTCCCGACACGCCCACGTCACATCTGCCCTTCAGCCCCTGCGTGGTCGTCGGCGATCTGATCTTCGTCTCCGGCCAGGCCTCCGTCGATCAGCAGGGCAACATCATCAGCGACACGTTTGAAGGCGAGTTCCGCCGTAGCATCGAAAACGTGCGCAAGGTGCTCGAAGCCGCGGGTAGCGATCTCGCGCATGTGGTGCAGACGCGAAACTACGTCCGCAATGCGGAGGATGTGCCGCTCTACAACAAGCTCTACCGCGAATATTTCCCTCAGCCGTCGCCGGCCCGCACCACCATCACGAATTGCCTGCCACCCTCGCTCAAATACGAGGTCGAGGCCGTCGCCGTGCGCCGATCCTCAACGTGACACGCCATCGCTCTTCCATGAAATCACTCCTCATCCTCCTTTTCGCCCTCACCGCGCACGCGCAGGTCATCGACGGCAAGTTTCCTGTCGTTTCGAACCTGAAGGCTGGGGCGGCGAAGGTGGATATCACACCGTCGGAGGTGAAGGACATCACGGTGGCCGGTCACACGCGGGTGGTGAATGGTGTGCGCGATCCATTGCGGGCGGGTGTGCTCGTTTTGGATGATGGCGAGACGAAGGCGGCCATCGTGACGATGGATGTCATCGGCGCGTGGGAGGACATGGTGGCGCTGGCACGTCCGGCGATTGAAAAAGAGACCGGCGTGCCCGCCGCGAACATCATGATCTG
>JAJTDU010000111.1 GCA_021298725.1 Verrucomicrobiaceae bacterium
CACAGCTTGCGATGACGAAAGCCAGCGAGCCAAGTGCGAAGGAGTTTGGCATTTTTTGCCGCAGCAGCTCGGAGACCCGCCAGTCGCGATAGCGTGTGGACAAGCCGAGGTCGAAACGCAGCAGTGAGCCGACATAGGCGGTGTATTGATCCCACACGGTGCCGTTGAGATTGTAGCGCGTGAGCAGTGCCTCCTTGATGTGCGGCGGCGGTTCCTTCTCCTTGTCAAACGGGCCGCCTTTCGTGATCCGTGCGAGCACGAAGGTGATCGAGATCACGCAGAAGATCACGATCACGCTGCTGAAGGCGCGGCGGAGGAGGAAGCTGAGCATTATCGAAATGTCGAATGACGAAGGCGGGATGTCGAATGCTCAATCAGGCGAGCCACCAAGCAAAACTGCCACTGGGGACGGGCAGGACATTCGATGCGCCACGAAGCTGCATCTCACCATGCTCAACCTGACCACTTTTGCGGCCAAACTGCTGCAGAAGCATGTGATGGAGCGAGATGGGCGTGAGTTCCGGCGTGTGGCAGGACAGCAGCACGCCAAGTGGCTGCGGCGACATGAGTTTGCCGAGCAGCGCGAGCAGCGGCGGCAGGTCATTTTCGATTTTGAAGACCTCTCCCTTCGCTCCGCGACCGTAACTGGGCGGATCGAGGATGAGCAGGTCGTATTGGCGTTCGCGGCGCATTTCGCGCTCCAGGAACTTTGTCACGTCATCGACGATCCAGCGCACCGGCTTTTCTTCGAGGCCGTTCAGCGTGGCGTTCTTGCGCGCCCAATCGACCATGCCTTTCGAGGCATCGACGTGGCAAACTTCCGCACCGGCCAGAGCTGCTGCCAGTGTGCTGCCGCCGGAGTAGGCGAATAGATTGAGCACACGAGCCGGTCTGCCGTGGTGCTTGGTGTATTCCACGCAGGTTTCACGAATGCGCCGCCATTGATCGCGCTGCTCGGGAAAGATGCCCAGATGGCCGAAGTCGGTGGAGCTGAGCTGAAACTTCGTGCCATCGACGTCAATCGTCCAGGTTTCGGGCAGTTTGTCGCGACCGCGCCATTGATTGCCGCCGTCGCGGAAGAATGTAGCGGTCACTTTTTGCCATTCGGCTTTGGGCAATGTCTGCTGCCAGACAGCTTGAGCACAGGGACGGGAGAGCACGACGCTGCCAAAGCGTTCCAGCTTCTGGAAAGAGCCGCTGTCGAGGAGTTCGTAGCCGTGAGGGTCGGACATGTGAGGCTCCGCTCATGGCCTCAAATGGACCGTGAATCAACTGGCGGCGCATGCCTTCCCGGAGTTTTCAACGCAAACGAACTCCACCACCGGCGTCGCTGGTGAGATGACACCTTCACCGCGTTGGCTGAAATCTCTGGCTCTGCTGCTTCTGGCCACCCCGACGCGAACTGCTTTCACTGCCATGGCGGGATTTGTCTGCGACGAGGCAGATCGCGGCAAATTCAAGATGCCCAGCCTACGCAAGAGCGCCCAGACCGCGCCTTACATGCATGATGGACAGTTTGGCACCCTGGAGGAGGTGGTGGAGCGCTACAGCACCGGGGCGTGTCGATCAGCGACGCTTGATCCGAAACTCGCTATGCATCCTGTGGCTGGGATTCAGAGCAGTGAGCAAGCTAAGGCCACATGAGCGGCGTTTTTGAGGTTTCTCACCGACGCACGCTGAAAAACCATCTTGGGTGGTTACCCCGCAAGGATTCGAACCTTGAACGAGAGAATCAAAATCTCCTGTGTTACCATTACACCACGGGGTAGGAGGTGCTGAGAGCCTTTATAGTAGTGCTTGAATGAAGCTGCGCAAGGGCGGCTTCGGCTGGAATTTGCCTTATTACCGCGACAAGTGGAGTCCCAAAGTCATTTTTTGACGGCTGGTTAACCCATGGTTCCGAATGACGGGTTCCCTGCGTAATCACAACCGATTAGACGAGTTAAGATATTAAAATTATGGAAATATAAATATTTACCCTTGAAATATTTACCATAATTTGCAGAATAGCTGTGCAGTTTGCACTCAAACAATATGAAGAAGCTCATCCTCATCCAGAACGACTATCCCGGCACCGGCAAGAGCACTCTGGCTCTCTGCTTCCGCCGCTACCTCCAGCAGTATGGTGTCTCGCATCAACTCCTCTCCCTGACCGAGGAGGACACGCCTGCCCCCGCAGGCTCCATCCCGCTCGACGCTAGCACGCTGACGCCGAACAAGTTTTTGGCACAGGTTGAGGCCTCGCCGCTGACGATCCTGGATGTCGGCACCGGCTTGGGTGATTTCTTCAACAAGTTCTACCTGAGCGCCGAGATGGAACAGACACTTCAGGCAGCGGGGATCGCCCTATCTGTGGTGCTGCCAGTCACAGCAGACCGTGAGAGTTTTGACTCCGTGACCGAAGCTGCAGAAGTGTTTTCCGACAACGCGGAGTATCTCATCGCCCACTTGGTGACGAGCTGCTACGACGAGGACGATAAAGTCTGGGATACGAGTTACGCTGCCCGCGTCATGGACATGTTCGAGGCCGTGGAACTGCACATCCCGGAGATCACCTTCCACCTGGAACTCAGTGCCGAACGCATCAGCCTGGACAACGCCTTGCAAAACGGCGACACCGAGGAGCTCCTAGGCAAGGAATACAGCAAATGGCAGCGTCGCGTCATGGGTCAAGTGGACAGTGCCCGCCAGTATCTCTTTGGCGACGCCTTCCGCCCGACCATGGCTCCGAAACCGGTGAAACCCGTGCGCAAGATCCGCAGCAAGCTCGCGGCGTGATCCTTTCTTGAACCCAAGCGCTTACTCGAACAATTCGGGGTAGCAGCGTTCCGCCACCGCCCGGCTGAGATGCAAAATCTCGGTCGGGCTGGTTTGTTTTGCGGCCAGAGCTGCAAGCTCCTCACATTCTTTCACGGCCAAACGGCGCACGGCATGCTTCACGCGTGCCACTTGCGTCGAGGCCACGCTCAGTTCATTCAATCCGAGGCCGATCATCAGCGGCGTGAGCGTAAGATCTGAGGCCATTTCCCCACACATGCCGATGCGGATTCCCGCGCTGCGCGCCGCCTGCACCGACATGCCGATCAGGCGCAGCACGGCTGGATGCGTGGGCTGGTAAAGGCCTGCCACGCGGTCGTTGAGTCGGTCCACCGCGATGGTGTATTGAATCAGGTCGTTGGTGCCGAGGCTGAGGAAATCCACTTCCGCTGCAATCAAGTCCGCTGACAGCGCTGCGCTGGGGATTTCGATCATCGCGCCGACTTCGATCTCATCTGGCACGTCCACGCCTTCGGCCGTGAGTTCGTCCGCGCACTCGCTGAGGATGGCCTTGGCCTCCAGGACCTCTTGTACGCCTGAAACCATCGGAAACATGATGCCCACGCTTCCATGCATGCCTGCACGCAGCAGGGCGCGAAGCTGGCGCTTAAACAAAGGCTTGAGCCCCAAGGATAAACGGATGCCACGCCAGCCGAGGAAGGGATTCGGCTCCGGCTCCAAGGCCAAGCGCTCGTCCACCTTGTCCCCACCGAGGTCCAGGGTGCGAAACACCACGCGTTTCGGTGCCAGAGAGCGCACCACGCGCGAGTAGGACTCTGCCAGATCGTCTTCCGTGGCGTTTGGATTCTCCATGTGCAGAAACTCCGTGCGGAATAGGCCCACCTCTTCCGCCCCGCAGTCTTGCACGATCTCTGCCTCCTCCACGAATTCCGCGTTCACCCCCACGCAAATCGGGCGTCCGCAGACAGTCTGCGCCTGGGCATGGCGCTCTAGTTGAAACACATCCTCACGCCGCTCCGCCTGCTCTTCGCGGCTGCGATAGCGTGCCAGCGTTTCAGCCGTGGGGTTTAGGATCAGCAGCCCGCCCTCGCCATCGAGCAGCACTGTGTCACCGCTGTGAAGCTCCTCGCAGATGCCATGCAGCTTCACTACGGCAGGAATCGCCAGTGAGCGGGCGATGATGGCCGCGTGTGAGACCGTGCTGCCTGTCTCCACGGCAAAACCGAGTACTTTGCTGCGATCGAGCTGCACCGTGTCCGAGGGCGTCAGGTCATGCGCCACGACGATCACCGGCTCGTCGAACATCGGGTGCTGCATCAGTTCGCCACGCAGGTGCCGCATCACACGCTGGGTCACGTCCTTCACATCCAGGAAGCGCTCCCGCAGGTAGGCATCATCCAGGCCGCGCAGCGCGTTCATGTGCTTGCACATCAGCTTGTAGTAGGCCCAGTCCACACACACGCACTGCTCGCGCACCGTTTTCTCGGTCTGCTTCAAAATGGTCGAGTCCTGCAAAATCAACAGATGCGTCTCGAAGATTTCGCTTTCTGCGCTGCCCGACTCCCCGCCCATCACGCGTTGCAATTCCTCGATCTCCTGCCGCGTCACGTCCAGCGCCGCATGCAGCCGCGCCATCTCGGCGGCCACCATGTCTGGCATGATGCTGTCCTGGTCTGGCTCGTCGAATTGATCTTTCAGCACATGCACCACCGCATGTGCTACCCCGTTGGACACGGGGGCACCGGTCCAGATTTTTTCAAGAGGGGCGGAAGATTTGAACATGTGGCGCATCTTACATTGCGGACTACCAGTTTGGCAAACGCAGGGTGCGTCAAACAGCCAAAGCCTTCTCCAGACGCTTCTTAAAGGCCGCAGCCTTGCTCTCCTCGCCAATGATGTCCAGCATCGCCATGTAATCCAGGCCCATCGCCTCAAAGCTCGCCGCCTCGGCAGGCAACTGCGCCTCAAGGATGGCTAGGCTGGTCTCGAAATACTCCTTGGAAGCTTCATTATCTTTCAGCTCATGACATGCTGTGGCCAGATTGCAGTACGATTGCGCCACGTCACGATGGTTTTCTCCCAGCACGGTTAGGCGAATTTTCAGCCCATCTTCAAACATCTCCTTGGCCTGATCAGGAAAGCCCGCCGCGTAATACAGGCTGCCCAGGTTGTTGTACACGCAGGCCACACACTCCGACTCACGTCCGCGCTTATTTTCCAGGGTCTCCAGGGAACGCAGGTAATGTTGCTCTGCCAGGGCCAGCTTGCCCATGCCCTTGTAGGTCATCGCCACATTGTTTCTCAGTTGCGCCGCCACCTCCAGGTTGTCGCCCCCCAGTGCCTCGTGGTTCGAGATCGCCTCCTCATAGATCGCTAAAGACGCCTCCTCCCGCCCGCTGAAGTCCAGCAATGTGGCAAGACTGGTGCGCACATCCGCCAGCGCGTCCGGTGGCACCACGAGCTTTTCAGACACCGCCAGCGCCTCACGGTAGGCCGCCTCCGCGCCTGCCACATCTCCTGAATCGCGCTGAGCATCCGCCAGCGCTTGCAAGGCGCGCACCAGGCTCAGCGATTTGCCTGGATACTCCTTCACGGCCACACGCTGCGCCTCCACCGCGGCGAGCGCGGCCTGGATGGTAGAGTTGGAGTGCGTGGCGGCGGGCTGGGGGCTGGGGGCAGACATGAACGCGTTGGGGCGGTCGAAGGTTAAATGGTACCTTCGCGGACAGAGCCGCACCGCGTCAAGTGCCGCGTTGGTTGCCAGACATAAAAATGAACCACAAAAACTGCCAATGAAACTGACGTGGCAGCTCGTTTGATGAGCGTGAATCAGCGAATAAAGGCGCTGAAGTGGGATGGCGAGACCCATGGTGCTGGTGGTGCATTGGGGGGCTGTGGCGGGGTGGCGATTCGGACGGAAAAGCGAAAAAGGAGAGCTTGTGCGTGTTCGATCGAGTCTCATCGTGGCCAACCATGCCCGTCCTGCCACGCCGTTCGTCTGTTCTTTGTGTTCTCTTCCTGCTGGTTGTCCTGTTCTGGTTTTGGCTCTCGCAGATAGAGAACACGACGGCGAAAGCCCCGAGCGTCGATCCGGCGTCCGTAGCGGCATCCCCCGGACTCTCCGCCGCGGGCCGGACCAATGATTTGGACGATCTCTGCCAGGAGATTCTCTCGGCCACGCTTGGAGACGAGACGCCGCTGCCGTTCAAGAGCCGTAGCTGTGTGCATTTGAAGCCTGGAGAATCCGCCGTCATCGGCTTCTGGCAGATCAGCAAAGACACCAATGGCCTCGCAGTGATCACGCCGGAGCTGAGGTCAGATGGCACGATGAAGTTCGAGGCGAGGCTGCTGAAGGTCAGCGATGCGGTGGCCTCCGACAAGACGGTGCGGGATCTTTTCCCCGCGCCTTTCGATGTGGAGCAGTCCGGCGCGATGAAGCCGGAAGCGGTGAAGACCGCTCTTGATCACCTCAGTGCATCCGGGGGCGCTGACTTGGTTTCCACGCCTGCCATTTTGACGCTTCCCGGGCGGAAAGCCACTCTGCGGGTCGGCCAGTTGGAACCAGGTTCCACAGATCCTTTTGGAGGGATCCAGCACGCTATCGAAATCCAGATCAACCCTGGCGTTCCCGGTGCCGATGGTGGTCTCGATCTGGATCTGGGACTCAGCGTGAAATAACTCAGGCCTGCTGCGCCGCTCCCGGTGGGGATTTGCCCCATTTGAGACCGTAGCCGATGAACAATCCGCCGACGATGAACATGAAGGTGGAGAAGAACTGGCCCTTTGTCAGGCCCAGGATCATGGACGAGCCGCTGTCCGGCTGCCGCACAAACTCCAGCGCGATGCGGGCGATGGCATAGAGGATGAAAAAGAGCCCGGTGAGGATGCCCTGGCGCAAACGCGGGAAGCGAAGACGGATGAAGATCAAAATGGCGCTCAGGATGAGTCCTTCCCCCAGTGCTTCATAAAGCTGCGAGGGATGACGTGGATGCAGCACGGCCTCCAATTCGGCCCGTCCACCACGAAACTTCTCAAAGTGGGCGATGATGTCTGGGCTATGCATCAAACCTTCGGGAATCAGACCTGGCTGACCGCCTTGGCGGTAAAAATCCTCGTGCAGCATCTCCGTGGGAAATTTCACCGCCCAGGACACATTCGTCACGCGGCCAAACAGCTCCCCGTTGATGAAATTCGCGATGCGGCCCAGGAATACCCCCAGCGGTGCACCGCAGACGATCGAATCGCCGATGCCTGCCCAGGAAATCTTGTGCTTCCAGGCATACCAGCCGCAAAACAGCGTGGTGCCCGCGATGCCGCCATGACTCGCCATGCCGCCTTGATTGAGCAGGAAGAAAATCCACGGTGCGCGGATGAACTCGTCAAAATTGTACAGCAGCAGGTAGCCGAGCCGCCCACCCAGCACGAGGCCGAAGATCGATACCATCGTGATGAAGTCCGCCACTGCCTCTTCCTTGATCTCCGAGAGTCCCCGTCGAGCCAGGAAGCACATCACGAGGTAGGTCAGGTAAAATCCCAGCACATACGAGAGTCCGTACCAATGCACGGCGATCTTGTCCGTGAGTTTGAGCAGATGTGGGCTGAGATCGTGCAGGTAGTAGGCGAACATGGCTGAAGTGTGCCCGATGATGGCGAGTCAGACGTGCTTCGCGAAGAAAAAATCCAACCCGCCGCGTGACGTTCGCGGGGTGAAAAAAGTCCTGGGCTGGGTGGCTTGGGCAATCCGTGCGTGCTCGTGATGAGTGGCGTGCTAGCATGCACCATCCCAGCCCATGACACTTCGCGAACCTGAAATCATTGAACTCTCCCCGCCCTCCGGCCCGATGCGCACCCTCGTGCTACGACCTGCCGCTGCCGGTCGCTTTCCTGGGCTGTTGTTTCACTCGGAGATCTTTCAGCTCACCGCCCCCATCTGCCGCACCGCCGCCGCGCTGGCCGGGCATGGCTTCAGCGTGGCCCTGCCAGAAATCTACCACGAATACCTGCCCGCCGGGACGGTACTGGGCTACGATCAAGCAGGCTCGGACACCGGCAACCGGCTCAAGATTGAGAAGCCCGTGGCCGCCTATGACGCGGACAATCGCGCGGTGCTGGATTATTTGAAAGGCCACGCAGCCTGTTCGGGCCGCCTGGGTTCTTTCGGTCCCTGCATTGGTGGTCATCTGACCTATCGCGCCGCGTTGCAGCCAGACGTGGCCGCTGCCGCCTGCTTTTATC
>JAJTDU010000112.1 GCA_021298725.1 Verrucomicrobiaceae bacterium
GAAGCGAAGGCAGACACAAAAACGACAGGTTCAGCGGCAAAAGCAGGCACAGCGAGCAAAGCGAGGAGGATGGAGCGCATGAGGTCCAAACGGACTTGGCTCTTCAAATCTCGCTCAGCTTCGGCACGACGAACGGTGCACGATATTCGCGGGTGAGCAGCGCGTTCGCGGCGGCGTTGTCGATGAAGCTTTCTTTGTCGCCATCGACGCGGAGAGGCTGGCCGAGGATGAGTTTTGTCTTGTCGAGATCGACACCAGCTTCGACGAGGTAGTGCTTCGTGCGATCCAGTGTGTCCTGCACGTCTTCGTGGGCCTTGATGTCGCCGAGACGCTTCGAGATGGCGTTCATGGAGGCTGTTTGGCCGAGGCGATACGAGATGTTCGCGATGTGGCAGAGCGCGGTGCTTTGATGGCCTTCTTCGATGTCGGCGGTCAGGTCGGTGTGCTTGCGGCTGCGCACGGCGCGGAGGAAATTGGCGAAGTGGTTCTCCGATTTGCCTCCTTCGAAGGCGCGGACGAGATTGCCCTTCGGATCAAAGAGACTCGTGTCGGCGATGATGCCCTCGCTGCCGTAGAAGAACCACATGGATTTAAGCGTGGGATGAAACGGCGCAGTTTTGAGGCCTCGCGTTTCGGAGACGATGGTCTTGTCGCCAAAGTCGAAGATGCCCACCTGCGAGTTTGGCGTCTCGGCGACGTCGGTGTAACCGAGACGACCGCCGTAGCTGAGCACGCTGCGGCCCAAACCGGTCACGCCGAGGCCCCAGCGGCAGATGTCGAGCGAGTGGACGTTGTTGTTGCCGATCTCGCCGTTGCCGGTGTCCCAGAACCAATGCCAGTCATAGTGAAACTTTGGCCTTGTGAGCTTCGTCAGCGGCGCAGGGCCGGCCCACAGGTCGTAATCGCACCTCGGCGGCATCACGCACTCCGCCGGGCCGCCGATGCTGCCGCGTCCGCTGTAGATGATGCTCTTTGCCAGCTTCACCTCGCCCAGTTTGCCCTCACGCATGAATTTCACCGCCTCCGCCAAAGCCCCACGAGAGCGATTCTGCGTGCCCGTCTGCGCGATGCGACCGAGTTTACGCGCCACCTGCACGATGCGGCGACCTTCCTCGACATTCTGGCTCACCGGCTTCTCGACATACACGTCCTTGCCCGCCTGCATCGCCCAGATTGCCGCCAGCGCATGCCAGTGGTTCGGCGTGGCGATGAAAACGACCTCCACAGACTTGTCTTCGAGCACCTTCCGCAAGTCCTGCACCTTCTTCGGCATCGGCCGCTCTAACTCGACCAGCAACGCACCCACCTCATCCGCGCGGTCGAGATCGGGATCGCAAACATAAGCCACATCGCAGTCAGCGAGCCGCGTCAACTCCCGCGCATGTGCCTTTCCGCGAATCCCGCAGCCGATGATCGCCGCGGTGAGCTTCTCATTCACTGAAACCGGTGCCGGATCGGCCCCCAGCAAAGTTTTCGGCAGTGCGACGGCTGCAGCAGCCATCAAAGAGTCTTCAAAAAAGCGGCGACGTGTGGGTGTGAGCATGGTGGAAGGGATACGGGGTAAGCTGAACCCTTTTGCGGTTTTGAATGGAGTTCGTGCATCGGGAGAGTTGCCAATCTGGCCCCTGATGGCAGTCTGGCGTAATGAACGACACCTCCTCCACCGCTGAAGCCATGCGCCTGCGCGCTTTGCAGGCGATGACGCCGACTCGTCGGTTGGGCCTCGCGCTCGGCTGGAGCCAGTCGGTGAGAGAGCTGACACGGAGTTCGCTACACCAGCAGCATCCTGAATTGCCACCGCAGGAGCTTCATCGCCTTCTGGCGGAGCGTTTGCTAGGAAAAGAACTGGCTGAGAAAGCCTACGGTCCATTCATCAGTCATGGATGATACCCTGCGAGCTGCCTTGGCTGCCGCCGCCGATCTGGAAAAGCTGGGCGTTCGCTGGTTTCTCGGCGGATCGCTCGCCAGCTCGATTCACGGCATTCCCCGAGCGACTTTTGACGCGGACATCATGGCTGATCTCCGGCCTCAACATGTGCGTCCCTTTTTGAGGGCCCTTGGAGAGGCATGGTATGCGGACGAGGGGGCGATGCAGGACGCGATTCGTGATCGCTCCTCTTTTAATCTCATCCACCTGGAAACCGCGATGAAGGTGGATGTCTTCGTTCCCAAGCTACGCCGCTTTGATGGTGGCGAGTTCGCGAGGTCTCAGAGCCTCAAAGTGGAAGGTTCGGACTTTGAAGTTCGCATTTGCTGCGCCGAGGACATCGTGGTTGCCAAGCTGGAGTGGTATCGGCTCGGTGGAGAGGACTCCGAACGTCAATGGGGAGACATTCTAGGTGTCCTGAAGCTCAATGCGGGCAAGCTCGATCTGGAACTGCTCCGAAGCAGTGCCGCTGAACTTGGCGTGGCTGATTTGCTGGAGAAGGCGCTGGCTGAGTGATCCATGGCTTCGCGAGCTAAAGCTCACGACTACTTTGCCAGCTTCGCTGCCTCCTCCTTCGCCTTGGCGAGCACATCGGCCAGCGCGACGGGCTTGCCGCCTTGGCGGAGGCTTTCGTCGGCGGCTTCCATGAAGGTGAAGATTTCGATTGTCTCGGCTTCGCTCACGGGCGGGGTGTCGTTGCGGAAGAAAGTGCCGATTTGGCGGCAGAGGGCCTCGTAGCTGATGGTTTTGGCACCTTGGCGCACACCGGCGCTGCCGAAGACGAGCGCACCGAACTCTGACTTGCCTTTCACGATGCCGCGATAGGTGCCGACGCGGCCGTCTTTCCATACGCCGGTGACTTGATCGGTGGCGTGACGTCAGCGCGAAAGGGTGCGATTTGAATGGCGAAAGCTTGAACAGAAAGCAGGGAGAGAAGGAGGAGCGGTTTCACCACGCGTGATAGGGTTGGAACTTGGCTTGAAACAGAAAAATGGCGGATCTCGCGCTCAGTCCACATAGCGCAGCTCGTTGCTCGCCAGCAGCGCCTGGCAGAATGCGGCCCAGGCATCACTGAGCCGCTGGTTCTCGTCGTTTTGGGTGGAGACGAGCATCGAATCCGTCTCGCGGAGGAAATCGCTGGCGCGTTGCATTTCAGCGGCTGTGGCAGAGCGGCCCAGGGCGCTGCGATACGCAAACTGGACTCGTTGCGTCTCATCGACGGCGGCTTTTTGAACGCGGTTGGCGAAGTGACGCGACTGTGCGACGAGGAAATTGTTGTTCAGCAAGTAGAGCGACTGTGTGGCGAGTGTGCTGCTGTCCCGTTTGCCGGTGATGGCGGTGGCATCAGGCAGATTGAAGGGTGTGAGCTCAGGCGGCATGGAGTTACGCAGCATGAGCAGATAAACACTGCGATGCGTGCTGGGCTGGTGCAGGGGAGGTAGCTCGTTGATGAGTACATCACGATGCTGGATGAGCGAACCCGTGGTGGGTTGAGGATTCAGAGCACCGGTAGCGCTGAGCATGGCGTCGCGGATCGTCTCTGCGTCGAGGCGGCGGCGCTGATGAACGGCGAAGAGCGAAGAGCGAAGGGCGGAGAGTTCAGAAGCTCCGCCGCTAGCGAGGTCATAAGACGGTGCGCCTTTCGTCTTTGGCTGTTCGCTGGTTTGTTGATAGGTGCGGCTTAGCACGATGCTGCGGATGAGTTTCTTGATGGACCAGCCTTCGCGCATGAAGCGCTTGGCGAGGTGGTCGAGCAGCTCGGGGTGGGAGGGACGCTCGCCATAAGCTCCAAAATCGTCCGGGGTGGAGACGAGTCCCTCGCCAAAGAGATGCAGCCACACGCGGTTGACCATCACACGAGCGGTGAGCGGGTTGTGCGAGTGGGTGAGCCAATGCGCGAGCTCCAGTCGGCCGCTCTGCTTCACATCGGTCAATGCGCCACCGCCGCAGGCAGTCAAGAAGCCGCGAGGGATGGCAGGCCCGAGCTTCTTTGACTCGCCGCTGATGTTGAGCTTGCAGTCTTCGATTTTTTTGGCCTCGCGCACGCCCATGGCGAGGGGCGCGTCGGGAGCGTAGGTGAAGGAGGCTTTGGCAGGTGCTTTGCGTGGTTTGTTGGCGGCGATGATGGGCTCCACCTCAGCACGCGGCAGCAGTTTGGCGGCGGCTTGAAGCTCGTGCAGCGGCGTCTGCGGCGCGGTGAGACCCTCGCGTGCGGCTGCTCCCCACAGAGCCTCGGTGCTTTTGAAGATGCCTGCGAGCGCGTAGTAGTCGCGGGTGGGAATGGGGTCTGATTTGTGATCGTGACAGCGGGCGCAGCCGATGCTGAGACCGAGGATGCCGCTGCCGATGATGTTGATTTGATCGGCTACGACATCCATCTCAAAGTTTTCGTTCATGGCCTTCGCGGGCTTCGAGCCAAGCGCGAGCAGTCCAGTGGCGATGAGCTGTCGATCTCGCTGCTCGGGCGTATCGGCGGGAAGCAGATCACCGGCGAGCTGTTCGGTGATGAAGCGGTCATACGGCAGGTCCTCATTGAAGGCGCGGATGACATAATCGCGGTAGCGCCACGCATGTGGAAAGCTCGGGTTGCGTGAAAGGCCATCGTTACCGTTCGATTCGGCGTAGCGAGCCACGTCGAGCCAGTGACGACCCCATTTTTCACCGAAGTGGGGCGAGTTGAGGAGCGAATCAACATAGTCAGGCGGGTCTGACAGGTCAGACGAATCGGATGGTGGAAGGCCGATGAGATCAAAAGAGAGGCGGCGCTTCAAAACGGCTTTTTTGGCATCGGCTGCTGGTTGAAGGTTGTTTTGCTCCAACTTGGCCAAAATGAAGGCGTCGAGGCTTTCGCGGGGCCAGGCGCTGTTTTGGACTTTCGGAGGCTGGGCATCGGAAATGGGCTTCAGGGACCACAGCGGCTCCTGCGCGGCTTGTTGCGTGGTTTTGGGCAAGTCCGCCCGCGGATCTGGAGCGCCCATTTTCACCCACTCGATGAAATCATTCACGACATGATCCGGTAGCCGCTTCTTCGGTGGCATTTCGAGGCCGTCGTATCGCACGGCCTGCACGATGAGGCTTTCATCCGGCTTTCCGGCGATCAAAGACGGCCCGGATGCGCCGCCGACGATCATTTCGGAAGGTGCATCGAGCAGCAGCTTGCCCCCGAGCTTCTTCGCGCCCTGCGAGTGGCATTCGTAGCACTGCTTCACGAGAACAGGGCGAATCTTGGACTCAAAGAAGGCTCGCTGGTTAGGCGTCATATCCACGCTGAATGCGTGTGTCGTGAGCAGGAACAGAGCTGAGAGCAACGCCTTCATGGAGGGCAGACCATACGGGCCAAGAGTCGATCTTTTGCCTCCAAATCGCTCACCGAGGATCAACACCATCAACTCCGTCTTTTTCCTCGACGGGCAGCCTTGGTTTCGACGCTTGCGGCTTGTCCTCGGCAAACCAGCGGTTGTTCTCGAAGCGGAAGGTTTCTGGCGCGGTGCCGTCACCGATGTTGATGTCGATTTGAACCTGGGAGCGACGGAAGGTGACCATGTTGCCTTTGATGAGAACATAGCTGCAAGGCCTGAATCCTGTGCCTTTGGTTTCTTGAAGAATTCGGAATATCCATTTTTCCGGAAACAAAACGGTGTTGTTGGTGAACTCAGCTCCTTCGACACCCACAAAAGCTGCAGCACACAGGCCGCCCTCAATGAGGTTGTTGGTCACCACGATGCTGCTGGCTTCTTGCATGGCCCCCTGTGGACGGAAAAAGGCCAGACCCGTGGAGCCGCCGACATTGATGGGACGCTCCCCCGCGTTTGTGAAATGGCATTTTTCGACGATGACATCGCCGGAGCCGCCTTTGAGTTGGATGCCCGCACTGGCGGTGAAGCCTTCTTTGCCGATGAAACGGCAGCCGGTGATGAGCGAGTGATGACAGCCGACGAAGTCGATGGCTTGGCCGCCCCAGCCGGTGATCGTGCAATCGCGGATCGTCAGTTTGTCGAGACCGGAGCACTTGATGCCGTCATGATTGCCCTTGGGGCCGATGTCGCTGATCTCGACATGTTCAATGGTGCTGCCGGTGGTGGGATTGGCCAAATCACCGCCATCGTCGAGATTGAGGCCGTTGCCCGTCTGCCCGCTGATCCGCAGATTCCGCAGCGTGAGGTCGTTGCAGCGCGAGAAATGCCACGCGTTGGCTCCGCCTCTGAAGTGCGGTGGGTTTTCCGGATCCAGCGCTGCAACGGTGAGCTTTTCGACGCCGCTGACATGATGACCGCCGGGATAGTCGCCAGGAGCGATTTTGAGCGTGGTGTCGGGTTTGAGACCGCGCAAAGCGGTGCGTAAGGAAACTCCATCACGTACGATGATTACATCCGCGGCGGCTAAACTGCCCAGGAGCAGGAACAGCAGCGTTCTCATGGCTTCGCGAGGCCTTCAGGCAGTTGGGCGAGGCGTTCGAGTTCAGTGACTTCGTGGAAGAACCATGGCTTGGAATCCTTGAGCTTGAAGATGATCGTCTTGCTGGCGTATTTCAGGCCGTCGTGCTCTTTCCAGTCAGCGAAGCGGTAGAAGTCACCACGCCAGTCGAGGCGGTGCAGGAGGTTGGTTTCCTTGGCGAAGTAGAACTTCATGGCGGGATCGATACTGCCGCTGACTTGCAGGCCGAAGCAGGTTTTGCCTTCGTCGGTGAGGTCAGGGATGACCTCGATTTTCGACTTTTCATCGACGAGCAGGTCGAGCGACCAGGCGCGCACGTCATCTTTGGCAGGTTCGGTTCCGCGTTCCTTCTTGTTGATCCACCATTTGTCTGGCTGCGAGAGGATGGACTCGCGCGTGGACCGCTTTTTGCCCTCAGCAGGCTGCGGTGCGTTGCCGAAATGGAAAACTTCTTTGATGCGGAAGTTTTTGAGCAGTTTGTCCTTCCCGCCGACGGCGATGAGAGTCTTTTCGACGAGCGGGGTCGGGTCAGCAGTTTGGGCGAACGTGGTTGTGACAATCAGCAGAGGAAGGATGAAGCGCAGCATGGTGGAGAGGCACCAAACGATTTACGGAGACCTTTTCTTCCTGTCTCAAACGCCGGGTCCACTCGGACTACTTCTCCAAAGCCTTCATCAGCGCCGCCGCGATAGCTGCCATGCCGGCATCGCCTGGATGATTGGCGACTCCGGCGTGTTTGAAGGGGCGCTCCGAGCGGCCGAAGCTCTTCTTGTCTTTGCCAAGGGCACTGATGTCCACATAAACGCCGCTCACGGCATCACAAGCATCTCGCAGAGCTCCGTCCTTAGCCGCATCGGCCCAGAAGCAACTGCGCACGAGGATCGCCGGCCGGTGGTTGCCTTGGATGGACTTTAAAAGCGCTGTCACATCAGCCTGGAACTGCGTCTTTGCTTCCGGGGTCTTCAAAGCGGGCACGTTTTCACTGATGGCGAGCACGATGAGGTCCGCCTGGAAGTCGATGGCTTCCTTGAGCTTCGTGGCGAATTCGTCAGCCTGGTGGGCACGCTCGAAGTCGGCGATGTTTTTGACGAGGATCGTCGGCGCGGAGCCTTGCATCTGCGTGAGCGATGTTGTGAAGACATGCACGTAGTCCTTTGCCGCCGCACTCGCCGCCATGCCCCAATTGCCGCTCCAGTCGATGTCGGCTTTGGGGCCGTGTTTGGTGATGCTGTTGCCGAGGAAGAGGACTTTCTTGAAGCTGGTTTGAGCGAAGGATTGGCTGACGAAGCCGGCGATGAGGAGAATGAGGAAACGTGTCATGAGAGTTGTTTAGGGCGTGGTTTGTTGCATCACCCAGTCCCAGCGCTCGCTGGCTTGCTTGAGCTGCGGTTTGAGGTCGGTGGTGGTGAGGAAACGCTGCTCGATGAGCTTTTGCACGGCGGCTTTTACTTGGTCGAGGTAGGCGGTTTTGTTGACGTAGCGTTCTTCGAGGGACGGGCGTGGATCATGCACAGCTTCGCGCTCGGCCTTGGTTTTCGCAAAGGGCACCCAGGCGCCGCGCAGGAGGTAAAACTCGTGCGGTGAGCCGAACTCCGCCGGACGAAACACCCAGCCTGTGCCGGTGCCGAGTGGCACGGCGACATACTTGGGGCCAGCGCACGTCGTTGATCGGCACCAGCGTGCCGTCGCGGAGCATCGGGTGCACGCTCGGCGGTGGTGCGGTGCCTTCGCTGACCCAGCGATGCATGGCCAAACGCAGCGCGAGGATGGCGGGACTGGTATTTACTGGGTTCGCCAAGGGTGCGCCTTTCACCTGTGAGGTCGGTGGGAAGGACGCTGGACCATGCGAGGTGCTGGCGAAGAAATACGAGCGCACATTCTCCGGCAGCGCGATGTCTTGTTTGCCATCGGGTGTGGTGTGCGTCAGTGCTCCGACACGCCCCGCGCCCCAGTATTCGGCGGCCATGTTGGTGTCAAAGATCTTCGGTGCATGCTTCACGCGTAGATTGGCGAGGATGCCTTCGCTTTGTCCACTCACCGAGTCTTTCTGAGCTGTGTCGGCGAAGGGATACGAGGCTGTGTAGTAACCGGAAATGGCTCGTGGTGTGGACCAGCGCTGGTTCAACACGAGTCGGCCCGCACCAGCGACGTGTGACAGGATGCCATCGAGGGCCATGCGATCTTGTTCGTCAGTGTTGAAGCCGAGATAGACGAAGTCGCGCAAGAAGCGGCCACACTGCGACGCGCCGAAGGCGTAAGCGTGCTTCACCTTCGCGGGCGAGGCGGGATCGTGCTTCAACCACGCCGCCGCATCACGAATCGCCGCGTAGCCAAGTCCTGCGACGGGCGGCGCTTCGGCGAGATAAAACACCTCGTAGGTCTTTCCGGGCTCAAAGCCGCCTTTGAGTCGAAGGCGGCCTTTTTCGAGGCTCCACTGCGTTCGCGGCACTTTCTGGCCTTCCGGGTAGGCTGCGCGATCTCGTACGATGAGACAGCTTTCAGCTCCGGTGATGTCCACCGGCGGATAATCGGTCAAATCGGTGATTGGTTGCTCATCGAGCTTTTTGTCCGGCGTGAAGACAGCGCTCACCACACCGCGAATCGGGCTGCCATCTTTGTTTTGTGCCCGTGGCACTTGCAGACGCAGTTTATCCGCCGCCACATCAAACTCCCAGCCGACATTCACGAGCGTGAAGCCCGCTTTCATCACCCACTCGCTCAAGCTCGCCTTCCCACCGCGATTCGGAATCTCCACCCACGCCGCGCCATTGCTTCGCGTGTCGTCCTTCGGCTTCCACAGCCTTAAATCGGCCGTGAAGCTCACTTTGCCCGCCGCATTCACTGGCGCGAGATCGACATCGGCGATGATCGCATTCTGCGGCTGCTTCGGATGGATCTCGAAGTGCAGCTTGCCGATGAGTTGCTCATAACCTGTTTTGCCGACATCCGACCGGTCCGTGATCTCGGCGCGAACGACGGCGGCGCGTGCAGCAACTGTGGCAAAGAGAGCAGCGAGAAAAACAAGACTCCTGGGTGATGACATCATGATCAGACCTCTTCGAGCAGGCTTTTGGCGTCGCCAAACATTTTTAGCTGCACGTTCAGCTTCTCCATCATCGAAAGGAAGAGGCGGCAGCGCTGCCGCTCGGGTTTGCCAGTGATGTCGAGCACACGGAGGCCTTTCAAGCCGCCGCCGCGAGGCCCCACGAGTCCTCGCCGTTGTTCGCGTTGTGACATGTGCACGACGATAGCTCTGGCTTCTCGTCGGCAAGGATGCTTCGATTGAGGCGTTGTTTGATGCCACTCATGCCCTTTCACACACGTCGCCAGATTTTGCAGCAAGCCGGAGCCGGTTTCGGCTCGCTGGCGTTGCAGTCGCTGCTCGGTGCCGATGGCGTGTTGTCATCGACCAATCCGCTGGCGCCGCGCGCCCCGCATTTCGCGCCGAAGGCGAAGTCGGTGATCTTCCTGTTCATGTATGGCGGGCCGTCGCATGTGGATTTACTGGATCCGAAGCCGGCGCTGGAGAAATGGCACGGTAAGGCCATCCCGGTGTGGAAGCCGGAGGACGCGTTCATGGGGCGGAAGACGAAAAACGTCGCCATGAAGAGCTATTACCGCTTTGCGCAGCACGGGCAGTCCGGCATCGACATGGCGGAGACTTTTCCGAATCTCGCACGGCATGCTGATGACCTGTGCGTGATCCGCAGCATGCACGCGGAGAGCAACAATCACGGCCCCGCGATCTTCCAGATGAACACGGGCTTCATCCTGCCCGGCAGGCCGTGCATGGGTTCGTGGGTGACGTATGGCCTCGGCTCTGAGAGCGAAAACTTGCCCGCGTTTGTCGTGCTGCTGGATCATCAAGGAGCGCCGGTGAACGGAGCTCTCAACTGGTCGAACGGCTTCATGCCCGCCTCGTATCAAGGCGTGCCCTTCCGCAGCAGCGGCGAGCCGATCGCCTATCTGAAGCCGCCCCAGAACGTGTCGCAAAGCCAGCAACGGGCGCGGCTGGATCTGCTGAAGCAATGGAATACGGAATTCGCCGCCGCGAATCCTGCGGAGACGCAGCTCGCCGCCCGCATCAATACCTACGAGTTGGCTTATCGCATGCAGATGAGCGCCAGCGAATGCACGGACCTCAGCCGTGAGCCGGAGAGCGTGCGGAAGATGTACGGCCTCGATCACAAGGTCACCGCGCACTTTGGCAAGAACTGCCTGCTGGCGCGCCGCCTCGTCGAACGCGGCGTGCGTTTTGTGCAGGTGTACAGTGGCGGTAATGAAGGCCCGAAGGCTTGGGACGCGCATGATGATCTGAAAAAGAATCACGATCTGCACTGTGCGGAGACGGACGGGCCGATTGCGGCTTTGCTCGACGATTTGAAGATCAGCGGCATGCTGGACAGCACGCTCGTCGTGTGGGGTGGCGAATTTGGCCGCTCACCCGTGGCCGAGAACGGCAAGGGCCGTGATCATCATCCCAAAGGCTTCACCATGTGGATGGCCGGTGGCGGCATCAAAGGAGGTCAGATTTACGGAGCGACGGATGAGTTTGGCTACAGCGCCGTCGAGAACAAAGTCTCCGTGCCGGATCTGCATGCGACGATGCTGCATCAGCTCGGCTTGGATCACGAACAGCTCACCTATCGCTTCACGGGACGAGATTATCGCCTCACAGACGTGAGTGGTGAGGTGGTGAAGGCACTGCTAGCGTAAATCGAGGCGTCTGCTAGTGATGAGGGCATGCCCTCACCTTCAGACATCGTTTTCACCTCGCTTATTGGCGACGCCCTCACTCTTGGACCGCACTGGATGTATGATCAGGAGGAGATTGCCGCTAAATTGGGCAGGGTCGATCGCTTTCATGCACCGTTGACATCGTATCACCCAGGGAAAGCAGCAGGGGACTTCACGCACTATGGCGATCAGACCCTGGTGTTGCTGCGTTCAATCCAGAAGGCCGGGAAATTCGATCTGACGCATTTTGCTGCCGACTGGCGGGCGTATTGGGAGGCTCCTGAGACGATTTCGTATCGCGATGGTGCCACGAAGGCGACGCTGGCGAATTTGCAGGCTGGGATGCCAGCAGAGAAGGCTGCATCGAGTTCGCATGATCTCGCAGGCGCGGGACGCATCGCGCCGTTGTTTCTGCTGACGTGGGAAAATGATGCGGCGCTGGTGGCCGCAGCGCGTGCGGTGACGGGTTTCACGCATGGTGACCCTGCGGTGGTCGATGCGGCAGAGTTTTTTGTGCGTGTGGTGCTGGCGGTTCAGCGTGGCGCGGAAATTCCGGCGGCGTTGAATGAAGCGGCCTCAAGTCACGTGAAGTGGGTCGCGGTGGGCCGTGAATCGAGTGCTTCAAGGGCCAGTGATGTGGAGGCGTTGATGCGTCACGGCCTGTCTTGTGACATTGGCAAGGGCTTTCCGGCGGTGTGCCATCTGCTATTCCGTCATCCTGAAGATGCGGTGGCGGGTTTGATCGCGAATGCGAGCGCTGGCGGGGACAGCGCGGCGCGTGGAACGATTTTGGGAATGATTTATGGAGCGCGGTTTGGAGTTTCCGAGCTGCCGGTGGAGTGGATGAGCGAACTGAAGGCGCAGCAGGAGATCACGGCATTGCTGGGTTAGGCGGCGATGGATGGCATGACGTCTGTTTCTCCCTGCTGATCGCTGCTTGAACGCACTCCTTGCCGACGTATCTGCCGAACTATGTGCTCCATGTCTCCGAGCGTCAGTGGGAACTGGACGCGGATGAGCAGAGCGCTTGGCCCATTCGAACCCGGGCCGAACAGCGATCTCGATTCGAGTCAGCGGTAGCGTTGAGCTCATCTCGGCGGAGCGAGATGGCTACTTTGCTTCGCGCACTTCCCACGCAGGCGGCAGATCCTTCGAATCCGGTCCGTAGGTCTGCGACACGACGAAGCCGCTGGCCTGCGAGGTGTAGAAGATGCGGCCGTTGCTCACCACAGCGCCTAAGCACTCGCGTGAATCAATCGCGGGACCGGTGGAGACAAGTTTGCCATCCTGGCTGAGGTCGATCATGTCCATGTTCGCGCCGAGCACATACGGCTCGCTCATGGTGAAGCGGCAGCACGCGTAGTTGGTGAGGATGCTGAAGGTCACCTTGCCGGTCTCGCGGTCGAAGATGTTGCCTTTGCCACGCAGGGCGTTGGAGAACATGAAACGTTCGCCCACGCTGACGACATTGAGCGCGGAGGTCACGGCGTCGGATTTCCACACGAGCTTGCCGGTGTTCGCATCCAGGCACCAGACGAAGCGGTCATCCGTGCCCTGCTGGGCGCGATTGAAGCCGCCGATGTAGAGCTTGCCATCGCGGGCGCTGAGCGTGCATTTGGCGGTGACGTAGTAGTCGTTGGTCTGCCAGAGGATGTTCCCGCTTTTCGGATCGATGCAGCAAGTGAGGCCGTTGTTTTTCACGGGAAGGCCGCGCCGGGCACGCTGATCGGCGTCGTAGCCGAAGAAGACGCTGTAGTAGAGCTTACCGTCGAGAATGCAGATGCCGCAGTCGTTGCCGCCACGGCCTTGATCAAAGAAATCCTTCTCCCACACGACCTTACCCGTTTCCAAATCCCAGGCCCACACGCGCGGGTGATGGTTCTTGGGGTAATACGGATTGTCGTTCGAGTAGATGAAGCTCATCACCTCGCTGCCGTCCGCAGGTTTCACCGGCTCACCGCCGAAGGTGTAGGGCTTCTCGCTGCCCTGCGGTGCATAATCGCCGCTGCCACTCGCATAGATGGCGATCTTGCCCGCGACCACCGGCGGGAACTGTCGGCTCCAGCTTGGGCTGCCGGTGAAGGGTGCTTCCCACAGCAGGTTGCCCGTGGCGGCATCGAGACAGCGCACAAACGACTTCTTCATGCCCGCCTGCGGAATGAGCAGCTTGCCGTCGATGTAGAGCGGCGAGGTGAAACTCAAATACACCTCCGGCCACCAGCGCCGCCACAGCAGGCGGCCGGTGTCCTGTTCCACCGCGATGATCTGCCCCTCCGCCGTGTGCGTGTAGAGTCTTCCGCCGCCGCAAACCGGAAGATGCTTCACCGTGCCTTCAAGACGACGCGCCCAGCGCATGCGCAGCGGCGGCTTCAAGTCTTGGTTGTTCGAGTTCTGGCCCGCGAAGTTGCCGTAGTTCGTGTACCAGTCGTATTTCGCGTCGGCGAGTTTGCTGGTGAGCGGGGAGCGGATCGTGGGAATGTTGTTCGGTGCTTTCCGCACGAGTTCAGCTTTGAGCACCGGATTGAGACGATACAGGCGCCCATCTTCTGACCCAACAAACACGATTCCATTGGCAACAGCTACCGGAGCAGTGATCGGAGCATCGCTGAGGACATGCTCACGAGTCTTTCCACCGTCCAAGGGAGCAAAATGAAGCTTCCCGTTTAAATCTCCAAAGATCGCATGCCGCTTCGTGAGCACCGGCGGCGCGATGGCTCCCGCTCCGCTGAGTGGATGCGACTCCTTCGTGCTCAGGTCATGCCGGATCAATCCACGTCCGCTCTCCGGCTTCACGCGAAACACATCTCTCCCACGAATCGCCACTGGCGAAAAGCTCAGCAGGCCGTCCATGCGGATGTTGGTGTCCGTGCCTGCGACGAAGTCGCCGGTTTTCAGCGTGTCGCCTTCGAGGCGCATGATGTCCACGCGGCCGGCGTTGTCGCGGCGGTGCCATTGCACATAGACATTGCCGTCGTCATCGGCGCTCTGGCCGAAGGTGGCGGGATATTCTTTGCCGGACCACTCGGGGATCTCGCCTGTGGCCTTCAGCTTCGGCGCGGCGCCGGTGTCTTCGAGGAAAAGTGTTCTGCCGCCTGCGGGAATGACCACGATGTTGTCCTTGATGAGACAAATGTCGCGCGAGCACACGAAATGGTCCTTCCAGTTCACACGTCCATCGCTGGAAGTCGGTTTCGTGCCCGGTTTGAGTGTGGCGAGCATGCGTTTCTCGCAAAACGCCGCCCAGGACTCGCCGCTCCAGCGATTGCCCTCGAAACCGACGACTTCCTTCACGAAATCCCACTTCCACTGCTGTTCGCCTTCAAACGTGAGCGCCAGCACCTGCGCTCCGAGCGTGGCGACATACACGCGATCCTTCGCCACGACCGGCGTGCTGAAGATTGGCTCGCCGCAGTCGATCTCCTTCACCACCGCACCTGTTTCGCGATCCAGCACATGATAAACTCCCGCCGTAGTGCCGAAGTGCAGGTATTTCCCCGCAATGGCCGGAGAGGAGACGTTGTTCACGTTTTGTTTGCCGCCCTTGCTTTGAAAGCGCCAGACCTCCTTCAGCGTCGCTGCGTCAAAACAGGCCGCGCAGCCCGAGCCATCGACGACATACACCTTGCCACCTGCGACCACGGGCGAGGTGTATAAATGCCATCCGTCATCGCCACCGCGCCTTGCAGGCCGAGCTTTTCGACATCCAGCTCGATCTGGGCCGCATTGCCCGAATGCGCGGCGTTGAACATGAACTGCGGCCAGTCTTCGGCGAGAGCGGCGGTGGCGAAAAAGAGGAGGGCAAGGCGAAACATGCCTGCTAATACGAGCGCCATGCGTGTTCCTCGCAGCGGCGGCCAGATGCGCAGATCAGGCGGGCGTCAAAAGACTCGGATCGACGGCTTCAAGCGGCTCACCGAAGAAGAGCGCGCCAAAATCATCGCCATACGGCAGTTTTTCACTCGGCGGCCAGAAGGCGCGGTCGCGGATGGCGTTGATGACGCCCTCGGCGCAGGCAAGAGCGCTGTCGAGCAGCGGACCGTCAAGACCGGACCATTCATCGAGGCCAACTTCAGGCTTCGTTTTGCTCAGCGTGACGTGCGCGGTGGTGATTTTTTCGCCAGGGAAGCGGCGTTCCATCGCCAGGCGGTAAAGCGGCAGTTGCAGATCGACCCAGCGTGCTGCGGTGCCGTCGCTGCTCGTCACCAGCGACCATGCGGGATGGCTCTCCGGCTCCTCACCGCGTTTCAGCGGCGTGAGGTGGTAGTTCTCGACCGTCTTGCGCATCTTCTTCTGCACGTCGAAGGCCGAGCGCGTTTTGAAGTCGATCAAACGCACGCCGAGCTGATTGTGACGCTCCACGCGGTCCACGGTGCCGTTGATGGTCATGCCTGCGAGCGTCCACGGATCATCCTCGGGGCTGATGCGCGTTTCGGCGGCGACAATGTGCCAGCCTTGCAGCCGCTGCTCCGCTTCCTTCTCCGCCCACCAGCCGAGACGCTGCCGCGCGGACTCGCGCTGGATCGTCACGGGCACGGTGAGACGTGCGCCGTAGATGCCGTGCAGGCGGCGGTCGAGGATGGCGTGAAACGCGGTGCGGATTTTTTCTGGGTCGGTCAAAACGACCGCATCAGGATCTTGCGCAAAGGTTTCCAGCACGCCGTGCAGCAGGCTGCCGAACTCCATCGCGTCCATCTCCGTGCGCGTGGCGTCGATCTCGCTCATGCGCAGGCCGTGGCGCAGGTAACAGCGGAACGGGCATTGCAGGTAGTCGCGGAACTGCGTGACGCGCAGCTTGTGGAAAACGCTGTTGTCATCCGGCAACGGCTGCGGGCGCAGACGCCAGGCGAGCTGCCACGGCATGGGGTCGGCGCTGCGCGGCGGTTTGTTGAAGAAATGCAGCGTGCGTGCGGGCAGGTCGGCATCCGCGCATTGAAACAACAGGCGCGAGGGTCGCAGCGGCTCCTCCGCCGAGCCGGTGCGGCCAAAAATGAGATCGACACGCCCGCCATTGTGACGACGCGACTCGATGAGCGTGGTCATGAGGCAGGCGTCGCGGGCGAAGCGCGTGTCGTTGTTCCGCAGGCCGAGCACTCGCCTTGCGGAGTCAGGCAGGAAGGTGTGACCGATGATGGCCTCGGGTGCCTTGCCATCATTCATGCCAGTGATGATGAGATGCGGCGCATCCTCCCAGAGCAGTTCCAGCCAGCCTTGCAGGTCGATGTCGCGCGCCTGACGCTCGGGATAGAAAATTTGATCTCCCAGTGCGAGCAGCAGCAGTTCTAAGCGATGCGCGGGATCGAGTCCGCCGGGAAAAAGGTGTGCTGCAGGTCCGTCGAGTGCGTCGAGCACCTCGCTGACTTGATCCGCGATGGCGGCAAAGACCGCGTCCTGCGGATTGTCACTGTGGAAGCGACGCGCAGCGAAGACGTCGCCGAGGAATTCGGTGAGCGCGGTGCCGAAGTCCGCTGCGGTGAGAGATTTGAGCACGCTGTCGATCCACGCGAGGCCCTCAGGCACGGCGCTCGCTTTTTTCGCATCGCTGAACACACGCGGGGCTAGTTCGAGCGCGTCATCCAGCGTGTCTGGCAGCGATGTGACCGCGAGCGTGTCGAGATCATTGAGAAGCTGCTTCAAGGACGGCTTCTCGCCGGTTTGTGCCTCGACACGGCGGCGGATCGTTTCCGCCACGTCGGGACAGCGCATGAACTCCGCCACGGCACGAAACGAACGCGTGGCCGCGAGTTGTGAAACGATGCGCAGCAGGTGAAACACGCCATGCGTGCCCATGCGGCGGCCTGCAGGGTCAAACGCGCCGATCTCACGCGCCGCGAGCGCCTTTTCCATTGGCGCGGTGATTTCCACATCCGCCACGCCGATGGCCGCGACGGCGCCGGGTTCGTCATAAGATGCGAGCAATTCGACTGCGGCCTCCGCCTGCTCGGAAGGCGTGCCCCCTTGATGAATCGTCTTCTCAGGCGTCGGGATGTCGATGGGGCGCGTGAGCCATGTTTCGGCCACAGGACGGCCCCAGAGATCGAAAGCATCGCGATGCGTTGCCTCTGGCGCGTAAACGAGCACTTCGACGGGAAAAAGTCGGGACCAGTGTTGCAGCGCTTCCACGGCTAGCGATGAAGGATCGAGCACACCGGCCATCACCACGCGTGCGATGCCCGCTGGGGGCTTGCCAAACGCAGCGGCTCGACGTCGCGTGGCCTGCCAGTCGGTGAAACCGCGCTTCTCCGTCGCGATCACGCAATGGCGCTCAATGCTGGCCAGATCACGCCAGCGCTCCGGCTCCATCTCTGTGTTTTCAAAGATTTGCGCCACATCAGCGAGGCTGAGGCCTTTTTCATTCAGCGTCTCGCGCACGTCGAGCAGATCGCCCGCCGATTTCAGCGCCCAGGTGAAGCCACGCTCGACGGGATCGACCGGGAACACGTTGCGGTGCGCGTTCAAGTCGATGCGCAGCAGCTCCGCCGCCCAGATGAGTCGTGTTTCCAGCGGACCGGCAGGTTTCAGCTCCGGCGCATGCTCGGGCGAGGTCAGGAAATCAGGCGTCACCACGCGTGGCGGCAGCACGGCGGCGTTTTTTTCCGCCGCATGCACCGCCAGTGCCTCGCGCAGCCTGCGGCTAGCGTTGCGCGTCGGCACGATGATCAGCCAGTCGCCCAAATCGAGTGCTCCCTGGCCGCTCCAGCTCTTTGCGACATGTTCCACGACCGCCTGCACCAACGGACGATCCCAGTCGAGAAACAGACGTGTCGCCGATGAAAGCGGAGCCGCGAAAAGATCGGCGGCGCTCTCGTCGGCGGAGGTGGGACGCGTTTGGCGTGGCATGCACGAGAAGTGCGGCGGGAGACGCTTAGCGTCAACGTGGCACCTTTGAAATTGACGCGAGTTCTCCTCTTGCCGCGCAATGTGGGCTGCGAATCCGCGTTTCCTGCGGTCCCATGCAAACCCGTCGCCATTTCCTCCCAACCGCTGCGTTCGGTGCCATCGCCGCGCCGAACATCCTTCGCGCTCAAAACACGAAGCAGAAAATTCGCGTCGCCTGCGTGGGCATCGGAAACATGGGCAATGGCGCGGTGCACGCATCGCTCGGAGAGGAGATCGTCGCGTTTTGTGATGTGGACTGGCGGGAGATCGACAAACGCAGTGCAGGCAGCGTGGCGAAGAATCACCCCAAGGGGCCAAAGTTCACCGACTTCCGCGACATGCTCGACAAAAACGCCCCCGAGTTCGACGCCTGGATCAAAGAGCCCGTCCGCGATGGCTGGAGCTACGGCGAAGACCTTTGGAAGGCATGAGGACTCTCCTCCTCGCTTCATTCCTCATTCTGGTTTCGTCATTACCGGCGAAACCGGTCAACGTCCTCTTCATCGCCATCGACGATCTCGCGAACGAATCCACGCACACGCCGCACATCGACCGACTCGCAGCCAGCGGCGTGCGCTTTGACCGCGCCTACAATCAAATCCCGCTCTGCAATCCCAGCCGCGCCTCCGTGCTCACGGGGCGGCGGCCGGATGCCACGCAGGTCTATGACCTCGACCGTCATTTCCGCGAGGCATTGCCCGATGTTGTCACACTGCCGCAGTTGTTTCGTCATAACGGCTGGTTCACAGCCCGCGTCGGTAAGATCTACCACTACGACGTGCCGAACGGCATCGGCACCGACGGACTCGATGACAAACCCTCGTGGCAACTCGTCGTGAACCCCCAAGGTCGCGATGTCACCGACGAAAAGCTCATCACCAACCCCACACCAAAAAAATCCGTCAGCGCTGCGCTGAGTTGGCTCGCCGCCGACGGCACCGACGAGGAGCAAACCGACGGCATGATCGCTACCGAGGCCATCCAGCTTCTCGAAAAGCATGGTGGCGAGCCTTTCTTTCTCGGTGTCGGCTTCTTCCGACCTCACACGCCTTTTGTGGCTCCGAAAAAATACTTCGACCTGCATCCACTCGACTCCATCCACCTTCCCGAAGCCCCCGCCGACGACCGCAGCGACATCCCAGCCGCCGCTTTCGCGCACAACAACCCCACACCGCACTACGGCCTCGACGAACTTACCTGCCGCCAAGCCCTGCAGGCCTACCGTGCCAGCGTTTCCTTCGTCGATGCGCAGATCGGCCGCGTGCTGGATGCGCTCGACCGTTTGCAGCTCACCGACCACACCCTCGTCGTCCTGTGGAGCGACCATGGCTACCACCTCGGCGAGCACCTCGGCATTTGGCAAAAACGCACCCTCTTCGAAGAAAGCGCTCGCGCTCCGCTCATCATCCGAGTGCCTGGTGCCAAAGGAAACGGCCAAGCCTGCCAGGGCATCGTCGAATTCGTCGATATCTATCCCACCCTCACCGATCTCGCTTCAGTTACGCCGCCAACAACACTCGATGGCCGCACGCTCCGTCCTTTGCTCAACGATCCCGCACAAAAGTGGGACCACCCCGCCATCACCCAAATCCTCCGCCCTGCTGACGACCGCCTTCCCACTCAAGTCATGGGCCGCACGATTCGCACCGAGCGCTGGCGCTACACCGAATGGAATGCAGGCGCAAACGGCCGCGAACTCTACGATCACGAGAAAGACCCGCACGAATTCCAAAACCTCGCCCTCAAACCCAATCACGAAACCAGCCTCGTCATCCAAGAACTCCATGGCCGCATGAAAACGAAAATCCATGGCACACCGCCGACTTCGACGGTGAATCCGAAGCGTCTATGACGCAATGGAAGTGGAACAGGTTTCCAACCTGTTCATTCCCGCTCCACTTTCCCGAGCTGCGATAGACCGCCACCTCTCCTACGTTCTCGCGTCCCCCTCATGCTTCGATTCGTCATTTTTGCGTTCCTTTGCGGCCATTCATTCTCCGCTGTGCCCGTCGCAGCTTTTCTCGACCAGCACTGTGTCGAGTGCCATGACGCCGATGTGAAGAAAGGCGGCCTCGACTTGACCTCCTTGACCTTTGACCGCCTTGACAGCTCCACTTTAAAATCCTGGCAGCACATCTTCGAACGCGTGCGCAATGGCGAGATGCCGCCGAACAAGCAGCCGCAGCCGGAAAAGAACGAAAAAGATCTCTTCCTCGCCGCCTTGAACGAACCGCTGCTCAAAACCGACCAAGCCGACATCGCCGCGAATGGCCGCGTGCGCAGCCGCAGGCTCACACGCGTCGAGTATGAGCACACGTTGCATGATTTGCTCGGCATCGACATCCCGCTGAAGACGCTGCTGCCGGAAGATCGGGCCTCGCACGGCTTTGAAACGGTCGCAGCGACGCGACTTACGCCAAGCATCACACACCCGAGATGTTGATCAAAAACCGTGGTGGCAACTATCGCGGTCCCGATTTGAAGAATGGCGAAAGCATCACCTGGCCCATCGGCCTGCAATTCTTTGGCCGCACACCGACTTGGGCACCGGCGGGCGGCTGGTATCGCATCACGCTGCGCGGCGTGCGCGGCATCAATCCCACCGCCGATGGCGCGGTGTGGGGCACATTGCGCTCCGGCCACTGCGAATCCAACGCGCCGCTGCTCTACATGATCGGCCTCGTCGAAGCCACGGCAACGCCACGCGACATGACCTTTGAAGCATGGATCGAAAAAAATCATCGCTTGGAACTTCGACCGAATGATGGCACACGCAAAAACGCCCCCACGGGTGCCAAAGGGGGCAACGTGAGCTTCAAAGATCGCAATCTCGAAAAACAAGGTTTCTCCGGCATCGCGCATCGCGGCATCGACATCGAGCGGATCTATCCCATCGCCAACGACATCGGCGTGCGGAAGAAACTCTTCGGCGGAGACGGCCTGGAGGCGCTGAAAGCTGAAAACATCGACAAGCTCGTGAGTCGCTTTGCCACGCGTGCGTTTCGCCGACCGGTCACGGAGGCCCAAAGCGCCCCGTATCGCGAAATCGCCGCGAAATCGGTCCAAGAAGGCGATTCCGTTCTCGAAGCTCTCCACGCCGCTTACCGAGCCATCTTGTGCTCACCG
>JAJTDU010000113.1 GCA_021298725.1 Verrucomicrobiaceae bacterium
CTTCGCCTCCATCACCCCACAGGTGCGCTTGAGCTATGAGCGTCAAAACCTGGAAAACAACGGCACCAGCGTGGCGCTCCTCAATGCGCCGTTCACCGCTGCCGGTGGCAATCAATCCCCCGGTCAGGACTACCTGGCGGCCGGCGCAGGCGTGAACTTCGCCTTCAACGACCAGCTCAGCGTGCTGCTGAGCTACCAGGGCCAGTTCTTCCGCAGTGACATGAGCGCGCACATGGGCGCCCTGCGTCTGAGCTACAAGTTCTAAACAGGTTTGATTAGGTTGGTGTGGTTCACCAAACGGAAGCGGCATCTCACGATGCCGCTTCTTTTTTTGCCCCTGAGGCATCCAAATCAGGCGCTCTGACGCCACCGGCGTGGTGCACTTCCCGTGCGCGGCCCGAGAAGGTCGTAGCACTCGCGTTTACGCCCGCCCCAGCCATGGACTGGAGCCTTCGCCGCCGAAAAAACGCCGCTACAGCAGTTCCTCAACAAAACGCTTGGGGTCGAAGGGCTGGAAGTCCTCCACACGCTCCCCAAGACCGATGAAGCGGGTGGGGACGCCGAGTTCCTGTTGGATGTTGACGAGCACCCCGCCTTTGCCGCTGCCGTCGAGCTTGGTGACGATGAGACCCGTGAGCGGGATGGCTTTTTGAAATTCACGCGCCTGCTGGAGCGCGTTGGAGCCTGTGGTGGCATCCACGACGAGCCAGACTTCGTGAGGCGAGGTCTCGTCCTTGCGGCCCAGGATGCGATGAATCTTTTTCAGCTCCTCCATGAGGTTGTGCTTGGTGTGGAGGCGACCCGCGGTGTCGCAGATGAGGAAATCAGCCTGGGTTTTGAGCGCGGTCTCATAACCGTCGAAGCAAACAGCCGCGGGATCGCAGTTCGGCGGACCTTTGACGAGAGGAATCTTCAAGCGCTCAGCCCAGACGGTGAGCTGCTCCACCGCCGCAGCGCGGAAGGTGTCTGCGGCGGCCAGCACGACCTTGTGCCCACGCTGATGCAGCACATGGGCGAGCTTGGCCGTGCTCGTGGTCTTGCCCGTGCCATTCACACCAATCATGAGGAGCACCTTGGGCTTTCCAGGCAGCGGATCGAGCGTGGGGACGGTCTCAGGCAAAATCTGGCGCACATGCTCACGCGCCACCTGCACGATGTCCGCACCATGCAGCGTGCGCTGGCGGGATTTGAGGTCGGCGACGATTTGCAGAGCGAGGCGCGGACCGAGATCTCCGCCGATGAGAGCTGCCTCTAGGTCATCCCAGTCGATCTGGGGCTTGGTGAAACGCTGAAAGAGAGATTTGAAGAATCCGGCCATGGTCGAAGTGAAAAGTGCCTTCTACGGCATGAAAGAGCGGAGTGCCATCTCCTTTCAAAGTCCCCCAGTTCTTGCCAGTTCTACCGTGACTGAGCGGTGATCTGAGCCCACATCCGGCCCGAGCACGCGCTTTTGCACGCTGAGGCTGCCTTTGAGAAGTACATGGTCGATCGGGATCATCATCGGCAGGTTCAAACTCCAAGTAGGCGGCCAGACAGGAGCGACCGAGCGGAATTGCAGCCCGCCCGCTTCGCGCAGCAGCCGCATCCCCTCGCACCAGGGCGTGGCATTGAAGTCACCGGCCACGATGACCTCACCCGCAATGGCGGCCACAGTGGCGCCGATCTCAGAAAGCTGCGAACGCCACTGCTGGGCAGGCAGCGCCCCCATCGGCGCATGAGGATGGGTGCCGATGAAGGTCAGCGGAGTGCCTAGATGATCGAGATTGAGCAGGACGGTGGGCAAGCCCCAGATCGTGAAACGCCGGACCTCGCTGCTTTTCACCGGCAGCCGCGTGTAGCAGGCGATGCCGAAAGCTCCAGCCGAGAGATCTTCAACCCGCTGAGGATACTTCACCCGCAGTGGCTCCAAACTGTGCTGCCAAGAGCGATCTACCTCCAGCAGGCACACAATGTCCGCGTCCACCTGGAGCACATGGTCGATGGCGGCGACGTGATTTTTGTTATTGAACAGCACATTGAAGATCATCAAGCGCAGCGGCTTTCCAGCGCTGACCACCGGCACAGCGGTATGATGCACGGCATGAATGATCTGCGCATTCCACAGCATTGAAATCAATGCCGCGAGCACCAGCCAGGTACGCCGGCGGAAGAGCGCGAAGAGCGCCACCGCCATGCCAGCAACGAGGTATTGCAGCCGAAAGTGGGACACTAAATCGAGTGCCCAGTGATACCGTCCCAAGCTGCCCAGCCAAGTGAAAGTCAGCGCGAGAACTGCGATGACCTCACAGAATGCACCGAAAGAGACGGACCTTTTCAAAAAGGCGGTCTTGGCAGCAGGGGGCGCTTCTTCAGTCATCGGCAATAGTGGCGATCATGGCGTGATCCAGGCATGATGCACCTTCTTCTTGCACGCGGATAACCGCCGTTCATGGATGAGAACATGGGTAAACTTCAAGACAAAGTCGCAGTCATCACCGGAGCCGGACGCGGCATCGGCAAAGCCATCGCTGAAACCTTCGCCGCCGAGGGCGCGAAAGTCGCCATCATCAGCCGCACACAAGCCAACGCACAAAGCGCTGCTGACGCCATCAACGCCGCGCATCCCGGTGCCGCCAAGGCTTACGCCGTGGATGTAGCCGACGGTCCGGCTTGCGCGGAGGCCGGGAAGCAGATTCTGGCTGACTTTGACCATGTGGACATCCTGGTGAACAACGCCGGAGTCACCAAGGATGGCCTGCTGCTACGCATGAGTGAGGAAGACTGGGATGCCGTGCTCGACACGAACCTCAAGGGCGCCTTCAACATGCTCAAAGCCGTGCAGCGCAGCCTCTTGAAACAGAAAGGGGCGCGCATCATCAACATCAGTTCTGTCATTGGCCTGATCGGCAACGCCGGGCAAGCCAACTACGCGGCCAGTAAGGCCGGCCTCATCGGCTTCACGAAGTCACTCGCCCGCGAGTTCGCCGGTCGTGGTGTCACCGCAAACTGCATCTGCCCCGGCTTCATCGCCACGGACATGACCCATGTACTCAATGACCAGGTGAAAGAGGAAATCCTGAAGAAGATCCCCCTCGGTGATCTCGGCTCTGCCGAAGACATCTCCGCCGCTGCCCTCTACCTTGCCAGCCCACAGGCCCGTTACGTCACCGGCCAAGTGCTCACGGTCGATGGTGGGATGGTCATGTAGAGCTGGATGCTGGATCTAGCATCCAGAGACCAGCCTCAAGCATCCGTGAAGATCATCATCACGATGCTCGTGGCATTGAAGATCATGTGCAGCAGCATCGGCACCAGCAGGCAGCCGGTCAGTTCGTAGGCGATGCAAAACAGCACCGCCAGCACGCACAGCGGCACCAAACTGCCCACATGCTGGTGGATGATGGCAAACATGAGCGACGAGGCCAGCGCAGCGAATAGGGTGTCCGTGTAGCGCTTCAGCACCCCGTACACAAAACCGCGAAAAAGCGTCTCCTCCGCCAACGGGGCGATCACCACGGCCGCAAGCACGACCAGCACCTTGAGTCCAAGATTTTCGGAGGTCTTAAACGTCTCCACCAACGGCTGCGGCTGTAAATCCGGCCAGATGCTTTGCAACCAATGCGTCACACCGATGGCGACTAGACTCACCGTGACCAGACAGACCACCGTGAACACCAGCACCACTCGGAAAATCGAGTACCAGTGGACATCCTGCAGACCAAACAACTCCGCCGGGTTCAAGCCGCGCAGACGATGCAGGTACATCAGCAGTGCTAAGCAGACCATGAGGTTAAACACCATGCTGATGATGATCCCAGCACTGCTGATGGCCGCGTCTGCCTTGTCCCCCGTCGTAGCCTGCATGGTGCTGATGAAAAACGCACCCAGCAGTGCCAGCAGGATCAAATCCGGCGCAGAATAGGAACGTGACAGCACCTGCCCCTCCTGATTCCAGGACAACCCAGGGCACCGCAGCCGCAAGGTGCGATACCCGAGCAACGCGAACGCGGTGGCGATGGCGACCAGGATGGCAAGATCCCGCAGAACCCCGATGGTGAAAACGTCTGCCATGATCAGTGGGCGTAATGCGCTGGCAGGTAGTAGGGCACCCCCGGCTGCAACTTCGGCAGCAGGCCACTGCTCACATCGAGCTGCACTTTGGCAGGCTGCGTGGTCTTCGCCGAGGCTAGGCCAAAGGCGTCAAACAGGCTGACCTCATGCCGGTATTTCACCACGGCCGCGTCCGGCGCTTTGCCCAGCTCACGCGCCAGCGCGTAGGCATCCTCGACGTAGCCGATCTGGTCCACCAGCTTCGCCGCCAGCGCCTCGCGCCCCGTCACCACACGCCCATCTGCCACGGTGCTTTTCAGCGTCTCCTTCGGCACACCACGCGCCGCGGATACGATGCCGAGGAAACGGTCGTACATCTGCATCACCAGGTTCTGCACATAGGCCTTTTCATCCTCACGCATCGGCCTTGCGCCGCTCAGCGAATCCTTGAAGGCACCACTGGTAAACGTCGCCATGCTGAGGCCAACTTTGCCAAACAATTCGCTGTAATTCATCGTCTCGATGATCACCCCGATGCTCGCAGTCAGCGTCGTCTCGCTCGCCACGATCTTGGTGGCCCCGCAGGCCACATAGTAGCCGCCGGAGGCCGCCATCGCGTCCATGTAAACCACCACCGGCTTCACCTTCGCCGCTGTCTTAACCGCGTTGTAGATGATGTCTGAGGCTGTGACCTCACCGCCGGGAGAATTGATGCGCAGAACGATGGCCTTCACGTCCTTGTCCGCCACCGCCTGCTCCAGCGAGTGCTTGAGACTCTCCACACTCGGCATCGCCTCGCCAAACAGGCCGCCCATCTCCATGGAGGAAATCACGCCTTCCAGATTGAGATGCACGATCTTCTCCGCCGTCGGATTCTTCGCAGCCTCTAGCGTGACCTCGCTCAAGCGCTTCTTCGGCTGTGCGGTAGAATGCAAAGCCGCTCCGTCCAGCTTGCCGATGAACAGGCCCAGGTTCAGCCCCACGCTCACCACCAGCGCGAAGATCAGCAGCACGATCAGACATCCAGATTTTTTGCTCATAAGTCGGGCACGCTAAGCGCCCCCTGCGTGCTTGCCAAGCCTTCAACCCGATTTTTCCCGCCCCTGGCACGCCCGCGTCCTCTTACTCGTTCAGGGAGGTCGAAGGTGGTTGACGACGCTTGGCTGGGCGGAACCAAGACGCGGTATTGATTGGCCGAAGAATGAAGGCGGGAGCATCCATGGTTTAGCCGCCCAAACTGCCGAGTGAATCAGGAGAATGCATGGGCACGATTCAACCTTCGAAGTCTGACCATGGAGAATGGTGGCTTCAGCACTCCAAGCAGGGATTTCCGCCCATCAGAAGTTTTTGAACAGGCTTTTGAGTTCCTTGAAGTTGTTGATCAAACCCTTGGCCTTGTCCTCAAGGCCGCCACCGAGGATGCCCTCCAGCCGATTCTGGATTTCAGGCTTCACCACCGGACGCGAGAGCGGGCCGGTGATGCTCAGGTCGAAGGCGACGAGTCCTCGGTCGTCGGAAAAGGCACTGACGACCAGGCGCGAGATCGTTTCCCCCAGACCCCGGCTGGCGACTCCGCGCACGATCTGCTCTTTGAGCGCCTCTCCACAGGAGAGACGGGTGAGGAGGCCCTGCTGATCGTTCGCAAAGTCCATCCAGGATTCTTTCTTGATGGTGAACTCATAGTCTGGCAGCGCAAACAACGTGTCTCCGAGGAAGCGAATGGACTCGTTGCGGAACAGCACGCTCACATTCACGTCCTGCGCCAGAACACCACCGATGCGGATGGCGCTGAGATCGACCCCGTATTTCATGAGCTTGTCCAGCTCCTGCCCGGCGGCATCGCCGATGGTCATGTGCCCGCCGATGCTCGAACCACGGTCGATGACGAGATTTAGCCCTGCCGCGGGTGCCCACAGCATGGTGTTGGGATCGACGGGGTTCACATCGCCCCCGCCATGCAACTTCATGCTCGCAAACTGCACCTGCTGCATACGGCCACCGATCTGCGCCGCGCCATCCACCACAATCTGGGCGCTGAGCCGGGCATGCAGCGTGTTGTGGTTGGCAATGTCCGCCGGGTCGATGTCGATGCCGGTCAGCACGAGGCTGAAATCGCTGATGTCGGCGTTGAAGCGTGAATCCGTGCCCTCATTGCTGATGACAAAGTGACCCTGCTCGATGCTGATCTCCTGGAGGGCAATGCGTGCGGCTTTCGATGCTGCCGCCTTCTCGGGAAACACCGCTGGCGCGGGTTCGACCGCTACGGAGGCTGATGGCGGCACCGGGACGGCACGTGGCACGTCTGCCTGCGCCTGCAAGAGCGCGAGTTTCTCTAACGGCGGCTGAAAGAGCTTCTCCAAGGCGCTGCCTGCCTGCGGGCTGATGCGCTCCTGCACCTCGATGCCGACGAAGCGCAGCACGCGGGGAAAAAACTGGCCGCTCAGCAGCGCCTTGGGCACCAGTTCGGCATAGACCAAGTCGATCTGCACTGGCGCGTTTTGCAACGGTGGGCGGGCCTCCAGCGGCGTGCCAGCATGCTGATCACGCGGGCCGATTTTTACGCCGGACAGGCGCAGACTTGGCGGCCAGGCGTAGAGCGTGAGGGACACATCGTCGAGATGCACACGGGAATTGATGTTTTTTTCCGTTTCGAGTACGATCAGCTCCTTGTTCACATACCGCCGCAGCATGTAAGCACCCGCGAGTGGCGCGGCGACGGCCAGGAGCACCAGTAGAAAGAGCAGCAAGCGGACGAACTTCTTCATGCGGCAAGCATACCGAGTGATGAGCGCTTGGAAATTTGAGATTTGAAATTTGCAGCGGCGAATCCCGGCTATGATTGGCCCGCATTTCATCCACTCCCCCCACCATGTCCCTTCGCGTCCGCTTTGCCCCCTCCCCCACCGGTGACCTTCACGTCGGAGGGGCGCGCACGGCTTTGTTCAACTGGCTCATGGCCCGCAAGCACGGCGGCACGTTCGTGCTGCGGGTGGAAGACACCGATGGCGCACGGAACACGGCGGAAGCGGCGGCAGGCATCCTCAAGGGCATGCGCTGGCTCGGGCTGGACTGGGATGAAGGCCCGGAAGTCGGCGGCCACTGCGGCCCGTATTTCCAGAGCCAGCGCAAAGACCTCTACGACGCCTACTTCAAGAAGCTGGAGGACGCCGGACGAGTCTATGCCGAGCCAGACGGCGCGATGCGCTTCAAATTCAGCCGCACCGCCATCACCGTGCATGATCTGGTCTGCGGCGACGTGACCTTCGCCCCCACCGAGGAGCCTGACATGACCATCCGCCGTCCGGACGGCAGCTACATCTTCCATTTCGTCAATGTGGTCGATGACATCGAGATGCACATCTCCCATGTCATTCGCGGCGAGGACCATCTCTCGAACACTTGGAAGCACATCGACCTCTTCAACGCCTTCGGCGCCACCGCACCGACCTACGCGCACATCCCGCTGATCTTGAACCCGGACGGCACCAAGATGAGCAAGCGCGATGAGGGCAGCGCCATCGAGCATAGCTACATGAATGCCGGTTTCCTGCCCGACGCCGTGTTCAACTACCTCTGCATGCTCGGCTGGACGCCGAAGGCCGAGAGCGAAAAACTTTCCCGCACCGAACTCACCGCGCTGTTCGACGCCGACGCCATCCACAGCAGCAACGCCAAGTTCGATCTCAAGAAAGCGCAATGGTTCAACGCCCAGTATCTGCGCGAACTCAGCCCCGAGGAACTGCTGAAGCACGCCAAGCCCTTCCTGACCGCCAAAGACCTCACCTGGACCGATGACGCGATGGCCGCCGCCGCCGTTTACAGCGTGCGTGAGAAAGTGAGCCTACTCACCGAGCTGCCGGAGTGGGTGCATTATTTCTTCCGCGAGGATTTCCCCTTCGAGGCCGA